>NZ_JBFBFU010000023.1:0-149995 GCF_040684355.1 Kitasatospora sp. NPDC091276
GCTCCCGCAACCCAGCAAGATCACTACGCCTAACGCCCACGGTCCTCGCAACTCCCACAGATCGCGGGTGTTGCGAGGACCGTTAGAACCTAAGGAAACGGTCCGGGCCTTCTGCCGGCGGAGGATACGAGATTCGAACTCGTGAGGGGTTGCCCCCAACGCGCTTTCCAACTGTTCGTCCGGGTTTCCGGGGGTGCCCGTGGGCGTCCTGAACTGCGGCGGAACGGTTCGCTCGCCAGACTTCGGACGTCGCCGGACGGGGGTGAATGCAACCAAAACTGCAACCAGAGCTGGCGGCGTTCTGGCTGGACAGAGCCCCCATGGCTGACTCCAGATGCTGGCCCAGGACGCAAATGGTGCTTGGCGCGGGCGGCGGGTGCGACGCGTCCCCATGTGTCCGCACCTGGGCGTAGGGTGCTTGCATCTTCCGCGTGAGCAGGGGGACCTGTTGGACAAACGTCTGACCGAGCAGCAGCGGCGGGAGCTGCTCGTCAAGTGGATAGCGCCCGCCACCGAGGCTGAAGCCGCTCGGCAGGAGCGGGCCGAGCCCATGGTGAAGGCGGCCATTGCTGCCCATGGGGCCTTCGCGAAGCTGGACATTACGTGTGGCGGCGAAGGGCTCTTACCGCAACAACACGAACGTCCAGGCCGACGCCGACGTGTACATCAAGGTCCAGCTCAACCGCCCGGTTCACGCGGACTTCCCGACGCTAGTCAACTGGTTCCGGCGCCAGGAGATCCTCGGCAAGGCCTACGACGGGCCATGGCGGGCCAGCAAGCTGCGTCAGGAGGTCTTCAACGCCCTGGACGGCTACTTCAGTGGGCCCATTGACGCGGACCATAACATCGCGTTCAACATCCCTGCGGTCGCCGGAAGCCGTCCCAGCATCGACGTCGTTCCATGTTTCCGTTACCTGCTCTACACCGACTTCAACTGCGAGCAGTTCCACGAGGGCAGCGTCGTCTATGCCAAGGACGGCACGGAGATCGTGAACTGGCCTGACCAGCAGCTGGAGAACGGCCGAGCAAAGAACACCCGCACCAGCCGGCGCTACAAGTTCGCTGTTCGCGTGCTCAAGTCGGTGGAGAACGAGCTGGCCGCGCAGAAGATCATTAAACTGCTGCCGTCCTACTTCTCTGAGTGCCTGATTTACAACGTCCCGGACGACATCCTCACCGCTGGCACCTTCGACGACGCCATACGGGAATCGCTCGTTCACCTCGACCGTCAGCTCGGTTGGTGGTTCGGAGACAGCGGGCGGGGCATGGTAGAGCCGAACGGGATCAAGAAAATCTTCGGACCGGGCCAGAAGTGGACGGTCGACGATGCCCAGGCACTGGTCAAGGGTGCCTGGACCTACCTCAACTATGGGTGAAGCCGATGAGCCCTGCCACTACCGTCCGAACGACGGCAACAGTGCTGACAACCGTCTACACCATCGCGCTTCCGCTTTTCGGCATCACTCCCACCGAGAATGTGAAGCACCTGTTCGTCTATCTTCCGTCGCTGCTCGGCTACGGCGTCCTCATCTTCGACAAGTGGGCCTGGCGTTGGCCGCTCATTCATCGCATCACCGGGCATCCGTGGATCGGCGGCACCTGGCGGGCGATCCTCACCACGGCCCCCGAGAGCCGCATTCCCGCCAGCGGGAATCGCGGTCCCATCACCACTTACTTGACTATTGAGCAGACCTACTGGACCCTGCACGCCACGCTGCGCACCGCAGAGAGCATGTCCCGCTCCACCAATGCGACCATCGTGAAGACCGATGGCTCGGGGATTGCCGAGGTGCGCTTCCTGTACGAGAACACGCCCCGTACCGAGCACCTGAGGCGCAGCCCCCGACATAAGGGAGCATGCCAGCTTTCGGTTACCGGACGCGCCCCACGGAGTATCGCCGGCAGCTACTTCACAAGCCGGTTCACCGCTGGCGACATGGACCTGAGCCTAATTGACCGCTCCACGAACTACGGAACCTTCGCCGAAGCCCAGATCGCCGACCAGGGCACCACGGCGCATACCTGACGTGGCGACCGCCGCCTCTGTGTGTTGTGGTAGAGCAGGTGCGAATCCTTTAATAGGAGTGTGGGCTAGAAATGAGTGGGCGCTTTATCAGCCAGTTCATATGGGGCTATCAGTCAAGTTTTCGAATCTCGGCCGAAGTTGCGGTGAAGTCGGCGCTCGAGGCTATTGGGTTTGCTGGCGACCCCAAGGTTATGTTGGTTGGATTTCAGGTTTCCGGCGAGCATGAGTTCGAAATCTGTATCGAGCCGGAAGATGGCCCGCACTCTCCAGCCGATTTGGGAGGCGTGCGTGAACGAGGGGCGGAGCTATATGCGAGCCACCCAGATCGCAGCATGATCTACAGCGATGCACGAGCTCATGATCTGCGCCATCAGGAGCTGCGTGACAGGATGCGAGCCATGGCGCTTGAAGAGGCGCTTGCGGCAATTCCTGACGGGGGCGTCAGGAGTATCTTTTCCGGTAGATCGGTCCGCGTCGGAGACTACGATGTGCACATTGTTGTCAGTGTCGACAGGGATGCCCTCGATCGCGTCCCGAAGATTTCCACGGAAGAGCGTGACAGGTTCTCCATTCAACGGTCTTTGGCGCACGCGGTCATCGATGAGGCAATCAGGCGTGCCACGCGCTCGTTGCATCTCCCGGATGCCGGTTCAGGATTGCTGGTCTTGGGGGCCAGCACCGATGAGATTATCCGCAGTGCGACTGAGGCTCTGCTCCGATCGGCTATGTACTGCGCGGGATTCTGGTTTGGCAGCGAAAACCATCTGCTAATGAGCAGTATTTCGGCCTTGCCGTATGAAGGGCGCTCTGGATCTGGCCGCCTCGTTATAGGAGAGCTAAGTCACCCTGTCATTGATGTCCTGCTCAGGTTTCGGCAGCCTGTGAAGATGCGCAACGTGCCAGCGGTGAGAAAGCTCTTGGAGGCGAGCGGCCCTGAAGCGGATTTGCTAACTGATGGAGAATCTGTTTACGGGCTCGGAGTAATAACTGCTGAGTATGATATCGCCAGCGAGACTGTATTCGTGGTGAGTGTGACCAATCGAGGCGTTTGGGAGCTGTCTCACGGGGGAGAAGTTCTCCTGACCGTCCGAGATGGGATTCCGCATTTGCCAACGAGTGTGCTGGATTGGGAATATTTCCGCGATCTGGTCGACCGACTATTCTCCGATGCTGACGTGACGATCCTTTCGGAGCTGGCTCAGGCTGCCGGAGAGCACCGCCATGGTGCCATGCTAGTCATCTCAGGAGATGCGGCCGGCGAGGCGGAGCGTCTGTCTCCTCAAGCTTGGTCTGTCGAACCCGTTGAGCTTTCACCTGAACTGCTGAATCAGCTCACCGACATGGATGGGGCGGTACTGATCGATCCGCGGGGCCGGTGTCATGCTGTTGGGGTAATTCTCGATGGCATAGCGCACGGGATAGGTGATCCGGCTCGCGGAAGTAGGTTTAATAATGCCATCAGATATCTTGACACGGATCCGCCTGCAACGATTGTTGTTGCCTATAGCGCGGACGGTGGGGTTGATATTCTTCCTAGACTTAACCCGCGCGTTGATAGGGCTATCGTGGGTAGTGCGGTAAGTCGGTACCTCGCTGCTTCGGCAGCGAGTCCAGTGGATACAGTGGCGGCGGGTCAGGCCTGGGAACTGGTCAGATCTCTTCGCTTTTACCTGTCGGCCAGTCAATGCGAGGCGCTCAATCAGGCGCGTGCTGCCGTCGATGCATGGGAAGAAAAGAATCTTTCTATTAGGATTATTAGGGAGGACGTGCATCCAGATCCGCGTATGAACGATAGCTACTGGATTTGATGCTGGTAGGCATCTTCGCTGGGTTCCGACACGCGGGGCGTCGCGGCCCGAAAGCTCGTTAGTCTGATGCGGCACACCGACTATGTCCAGCCGCCCTGCCTGCCTGGTCTCGCCGCATGGCGGTCATGGACAGCTCAGCAAGGCGGGGGAGGAAGGCCACTTCGAGCTGCTCCACAGGATGCAGGAGGTTGCGCTCGCAGGTTTCGGTGGTCCAGACCGTGCAACGGGACCTCGGGTAGGCGGGGTTGACCCCGACTTCTCCCTTGGGGATCGTTCCATTGAACGGGGTGGGGATGCCCTCGGTGTTCCAGTACGCCCACGCTTCCAGGGCCTTGGCCTGCTCGAAGGCGAGGTAGAGCTGCGGATAGCGATCGACAATCCGCATCTCCCGGAAAACGAGCTGCCCCAGCAAGCCAGGTGCGGCCACGGCGAGCACGTCGAAGTCCGAGCTACGGAAGGTGAAGGACGCTGCGTCCTGGCCAGGGGCGAGCGCGACGGTGGCGAACAGGTGCGACAGGCGACGCCTGGTGTACGGGGCCACCTTGGATTTCAGCCTGGCCTCGATCTGTCCGACGAGCTGGAGGAGGCGTTCGTGTCCCGGGTTGAAGCGGGACAGGTCGAAGAGCTGGTCCATGCCCTGGACTGCGGAGAAGGCCAGCCGCTTGTAGAGGCGGTTGTTCATCTCTCCGAGCTGGGCGTACGCCTTGGTCTCGGGGGTCGTGGAGTGGAGCATCAGGTACTCGGAGAGCACCTCGAAGTAGAGGTAGCCGAGGAACGGGACGGCTGGCACTGTGGCGGCGAGCTGGTCGATGAACTCGGCGTCCGGTGTCGGCTTCCCGGCGGCGTTGGCGAGGAGGGTGTCGAGGAAGGGCGCCGCTGCACGGAGCCGGTCCAGCACTGCTCGGCGGAGCTGGGCGTCCTCGGCCTCGGTGAGGAAGCTGCGGTGGGTGAGGTAGGTGCGCAGGTGGATGGCGCCGAGGCGGAGGTAGTCGATGCCCTTGGGCGGCACGGGGGCGTCGGGGGTGATTTCGAAGACCAGGGTGCGGGTGTGCTTCTTGGTCTCCAGCAGGTAGGTGCCCAGGTTGTGGGGGCGCAGGCCGGCGGGCTCAGGGGTGAGGGGCGCGCAGTAGAGGGCCGCGACCAGGCAGCCGGTGGAGGCGTAGAGGTGTCCGCTGGTGCGGATCGCGTTCAGGGCCACGGTGGTGTGCATCAGGTGGATGGGGCGTCCGGAGGCCAGCGTCTTGGTCATGGCGTTGCCGCTGAGCAGCCAGCCGTTGGGTGTCTCGTGTGCGAGGTGGTGGCGCCAGTCGGCTTCGGTCTCGGCGAGGCCGGAGGGGCCGGGCCGTGTGGCGCTGCTGGTGTGGTCGGTGTGGGCGTTGTCCCACTCGCTGTGCATGGATGGCCTCCTACTGCCGGGCGTTGAGGAGCTGGCTGGCGTGGATGAGTGCCCCGTGGTTGGTTGCGCCGTTGAGCCGGGCCCGTTCGCTTCGGACGACGAGGTCGAAGGCGACGGGGTGGAGCCATGCGGGGATGACGATGCGCAGGTGGGAGGGGTCGGGCCACCAGCGGGTGAGGGGAAGCCGGTAGCGGTCCAGGCAGTCGGCTGCCTTGAGCAGGTCGGTCAGGTGGGGCGCCCGCTGGTAGGCGAGGTTCTGCTGCGGTGTGAAGCCGGCGTACGGGACGTCGTGGAGGCCGATCGCGGCGGCTGCCTGCGTGGAGAGGGCAGGAGGTAGTTCCCGGCCGAGCATGGTGGTCACGGCGTGTTGGTTGCGGGTGAACCAGAGTGCTGCCCGTCGGCCGTGCCCGGGATCGTCGCGGTCATCGCGCCGCTGGCAGTCGTGGACCGCTGCGGCGGCGCACAGGGCGGCGGTGTGATCGCGGTCGAGTTCGTACTCCTGGGCGAGCAGACCAGCGAGCAGGGAGACACGGGCGTTGTGGCGGATGCCGTGGATGGAGTCGACGAGCTGGGGCTGCGCGAACCAGGTGACGGCTGGTACCAGCATGAGCGGCGGATGTGGCAGGGTGGGCGGCGCGGCTGAGGCTTGGGGCCGGTTTCTGGCGATCCAGGCGAGTGTGTCCTGGTCCATGACCTGATGGGCTGGAAGGCTCAGGTTCTCGGCGAGTTCTCTGAGCGATGCGGTGCTGTGATCCGGCGTTCGCGAGGTCATCTCTGGTTCCTCGAAGGGAAGAGGTTCGGTGGGCGTCAAGCTGGGTGTGGCGATCCTGACCATGGGCACGCGGCCGAAGGAGCTGGCCGAGCTGCTGGCCTCGCTGGAGATGCAGACGGTTAAGGCCGCGAAGGTCGTGGTGGTCGGCAACGGGTGCGGGCTGCCAGAGCTGCCGTCGTGGGCGGACGGTGTGGAGCTGGCGGAGAACCTCGGGGTGACCGGCGGCCGGAACGCCGCCCTGGACCACCTGCGGGACGTGGACGTGGTGATTGACCTGGACGACGACGGCCTGCTGGTCGCTGACGACGTCCTCGTCCGGATCGCCACCCTGTATGAAGGCGACCCCGGGCTGGGGATCGTCGGTTTCCGGATCGCGGACGAGACCGGCGTCACCCAGCGGCGCCACGTCCCCCGTCTGCGAGCCGGCGACCCGATGCGCGGTGGTGAGGTGACCGGCTTCCTCGGCGGCGGCCACGCGCTGTCCTCGAAGATGCTGGAGCAGGTCGGGGACTGGCCGGACGCCTTCTTCTTCGCGCACGAGGAGACCGACATGGCCTGGCGGGCGCTGGACGCCGGGTGGCGGGTGCTGTACGTCCCTGAGCTGCTGCTCCAGCACCCGCGCACCAGCCCGACCCGGCACTCCTTCTTCTACCGGGTGAACGCCCGAAACCGGGTGTACCTGGCGCGCCGGCACCTGCCCGCTCTGCTGGTGCCGGTCTACCTCGGGGTGTGGGTGGCGCTCACCGTCGCCCGGACCCGGGATATGGCCGGGCTGAAGGCGTGGTTCGCGGGCTTCACTGAGGGCTGGCGCACGCCGTGCGGCCGGCGCAAGCCGATGCGCTGGCGCACGGTGTGGACCATGACTCGGCTGGGTCGGCCGCCGATCATCTAGGCCGCTGCCGCCTGGCGCATCCAGTCAGGGATGGCGTCGGGGGTGGCCTTCAGCCAGGCCACGTAGCGGGCGACTCCCTCCGCCACCGTGATGGCCGGCCTCCAACCCAGCAGGTCCTCCATCCGCTGGATGGAGGCGTATCCGCCCTCGGGGTCGCCGGGCGGCATGGGCGTCTCGACCAGCGGCACGTCTGGGAAATGGTTGCGCACGAGTTCGGCGACCTGCCGGATCGAAGTACCAGTTCCGGTGCCGATGTTGACGGTCTCGTTGTGTGCGCGGGGTGCGACCAGCGAGCGCAGCGTGCCGGTGGCGATGTCGTCGACGTGGACCATGTCGCGGATTTGGCGGCCGCCGCCGTTGAGGTGCAGCGGCAGGCCGAGTGCGGCCCGCATGGCGAACCAGGCGACCACCCAGGAGTGGCTCCGCTCCTTGACGACCTGCGGCTCGCCGTAGACCGAGAAGTACCGCACCACGGCGTAGGAGATGCCGGCGCCGCCGAGCACGGCGGCGGTCTGGTGCTCGCCCCATGCCTTGCTGTTGCCGTACACCGACACTGGCTGGACCGCCGCGTTCTCCACGAACTGCGGGTTGCCGTTGCCGTAGACGCTGGCGGAGGAGACGAACACCATCCTGCGCACCCGGTCCGAGGCGGCGACGGCGTCCAGGACGCGTTGGGTGCCGGTGATGTTGGTGTCGATGGCGTCCAGCGGTCGGCGGGTGCAGGCTGCCACGTCGGCCAGGGCGGCGGCGTGGATCACGTAGTCGCAGCCGGAGATCACCTTGCGCATCAGGTCCGGCTCGGCGATGTCGCCGACGATGAAGTCCGGGGCGGAGGCGTCGATGCCGAACCGTTCGCGGTACACCTCGCGTGGGTAGGCGTCGAGCTTGCACACCGAGATGGGTCGGGCGTCGAGCTGGCGGAGCTGAGACGTGATGCGGCTGCCGATGAGGCCGCCGGCTCCGGTGACCAGCACGGTCTTTCGTGAGAGCTGTTCGAGGGACAAGAGGTTCTTCCTCTCACACACGGGATTGGTGGGGCCGTAGGGCGTGTAGCCCGCCAGCGATGGTCGGGTCAGCTGTCGCGGTGCTGAGGGCAGCGGCAGGCGGGCCAAGTGGCCGAGGGGTGGTACGCGTAGGCGCCGGGCTCCGATTCCACTGTGATGACGCCGGAGTCGTCGTACCGAGTGCCGTCCTTCGCGATCTTGAACGTGCGGATGTACAGGCCCTGGTGGCGCTCCTCGGGGAGCTTGAAGTCCGCGGAGTTCTCGGTGCTCACGCCGCCGACTCCCGGTGGCGCTTGCGGCGGCGACGACCGGCAGCGAGCTGACGCAGGACCAGGGCACGTCGGCGGGCGCGTTCCCAGTTCGGGACGAAGATGACGGTCCGGTCGCCGGCCTGGATGTGGATCTCGGCGCTGCTCACGCGGCGCTCCCGAAGCGGATGCTCCTGGTCACGTCGCAGGGCCATGGGCTCTCGCACCGGACGCACAGCCCGTCCTTGCTGCGGTGCTTGTCCAGCAGCATGCGATTGCTGGTCGCGGTGGCGCCCTCCCGCGTCGGACTCGTGGACCGGTGCGGGATCGGCCGGTTGGGGTCGACCAGGGTGGAGGCGATGTTGAGGCTCCACGGGTGCGGTGTGCGGTCGACAGTCGTCATCAGCGTCTCCGGGGTCGCGAGTTGGCGGGGCGGCTCTCGATGTCGGATGCATGGCTGGAGCCCCCGCAGGCCGCCCCTCCGCAGGGGGCCAGGACCCGAATCGGCTCCACCCTGCGGAGCGGCATGCAATTAGTGAACCGCCTAATCGCTACTGGGAGTACGGTGTTGGGCACGCTATGCGGTTTAAGCGGTTTAACGGCCCGTCAGGGAGGTGCGCTTTGGCGCCGACGAGGGAACCGAACGAGCGGCTACGGAAGGTCATCGACGAGACGAAACTCTCCGGCGATGCGATCGCGCGCCTGGTCAGGCGGGTGGCGGCTGAGCATGACGAGCTCTTGGAGACCAACAAGTCGAGCATCACGCACTGGAAGAACGGCGGTCAGCCGGCCGGGAACGTCGGTGCCTTCCTGGCCGAGGCGTTAGGCCGCGCGCTCGGCGGACGGGTCGTGACGCTGGAGCAGATCGGCCTGATCGCACCCGCGCCCCAAAAACCCGACTGGGACGCGGATACGCTGAGCGCGCTGGCCGAACTCGGGAGAACCGACGTGGACGTGGAACGCAGGCGGGCCCTGGGGGTGGCGGTCTACTCGGTGGCCGCGCTCTCCCTGCCCGGCGAAGACTGGTGGCAGCGCATGGCCGAGCGGGGCAGTGCGCGCAGCGCTGCGGCAACTCGGCGGGTCGGCCCTGGCGACCTCGCAGCCGTCCGCGACATGACCACGCTGTTCTCCCAAGTGGACCAGCGGCGAGGCGGTGGTCACGCCTGGACGTCCGTGGTGCAGTACCTGGCGACCGACGTCACCGCCTACCTGCGCGGGAAGTTCACCGACGAGCGTGTTCGCCGTGATCTCTTCTCCGCAGCCAGCGAACTCGCCTACCTGGCGGGTTGGATGGCGTTCGACGGTGGCCAGCACGCAACAGCGCAGCGGTACTTCGCCGAAGCTGTGAAGCTCGCGGCCGAGGCCGGCGATCCGCCGATGGCCGCCCACGTGCTGCGGGCCATGGCGCACCAGGCCATCGATCTCGGACACCAGCAGCAGGCTCTCAATCTTGCTGCCGCCTCCGTCGACGGCGACCGGTACGCGCTCGCCACCCCACGGGAGCGGGCTCTCCTCGGCGTCGTCCACGCCCGGAGCCTGGCCGCCGCCGGCCGCAAGAACGCCGCCGCCAAGGCGCTGCTGCGCGCCGAGGACGACCTGTCCGCCGCGAGCGACGACATCGCCGAGCCGGACCGGGTGTTCTTCTTCGGTGAGGCCAGCCTCGCCCACGAAACCGCATGCGCCCTGCGCGACATAGGAGACCTCGACGGCTCGGTGCGCGAGTTCCACCACAGCGTCCGCACCCGCAAAGCAACGAAGTTCACCCGCACCCACGCGGTGACGCTGGGATACCTCGGCTCCGTGTACGCGCAGATGAACAACGTCGACCGGGCCTGTGCCACCTGGTCGCAGGCGCTCGACGCCATGGACGGCGTACGGTCCGGCCGCACCCGCCAGGCCGCCGCCGACATGCGCGCTCTGCTCTCCCCTTACCGGCGGCGCGGTAGCGCGGCGATCACGGAGATCGACGCACGCGCTGCCGCGTACCTGACCGAAACAGCCTGATGAGGAGTCACTGATGGCAGACCGTGAGACGTTCGAGGTCGAGGCCCTCGGCCACGTGGTCGGCGGGCGGATCGAACCGACAGACGACTTCTGGGGCGGCACCCGGGCGATCATCCGGCTGGACGGATCCCGCTTCACTGCCGATGCGACCAAGGGGCTTGAGGACTTCTCGCACCTGGAGATCGTCTTCCGTTTCCACCTCACCGACCCGACCGACCTGAACCTCGGCGCCCGCTGGCCTCGGGACAACCCGGAGTGGCCGGAGGTCGGGATCTTTGGGCACCGCAACATGCGGCGCCTGAACTGGCTCGGGGTCTCCCGCTGCCGCCTGCTCAAGGTCGATGGCCTGGACCTTCACGTCGAAGACCTCGACGCCGTCGATGGCACGCCGGTCCTGGACGTGAAGCCGTGGTTCGGTGAGATGGGACCTCGCGGAGAGCAACGCCAGGCTGAATGGACGACTGTCATGCTCCGCGACTACTTCGCGCCCGCAGCCCATGACTGACGGCGGACCGTGACTGTCCGATCGCGAGCATCGGTGGCTCCGCCTCCCCGCTGCCACCGGTTCCGGACTTGCTCTCGCACCCCTGGGCGAGGGCAAGTGCGGCGGCGGGCCATAGGACCGTCCAATGCGACAACTTGCTCCGCCAGGAGCGGGGCCGGGGTAAGGAGTCCGTACCCCACAACTTGCTCCGTCCTGGACGGCGCCGGGATAAGCAGTGCTTACCCCACAACTTGCTCCGGCTTCCGGTGGTCTGCTCAGGATTCGGATCACGGTGATCTCGTGTTGCTGGGTCTGCCTGGTTACAGCGGGCGGCGGCTTGAAGTCTCCTCGAAGGCGGGTCGTTCACGGTGGGGCGTACACGCGAGCCCCCCTTCTAAAGGGGGGCTCGCGCGTGAACGCTGGGTAGCGTGGACGGCATGTACGCCTCCGTGATCGCTCTACCTGCGGTTTCTTCGCTCGGCATGGACGATGTGAACGGCTTCCACCGGCCCCTTCGCGGGAGGGGTGCGTGTACGGCCCCGTGAACGATCCGCGCCTGGTTGTCGGTGCCCGGTGGGGTAGGTGATCCGCTCACTGACCGGCCGCCCGGTGGCCCTGGTGGGTGCCGTCCGTTGGTCGTCCGACGGGCCGGTCAGCAGGTCGGCGGGCTGTTGGCCTGCGCGGCACTCCGGTCAGTCCGGCCGGTCGGAGTGACCGGCTGACCGGAGCCTCGGTCCCTGCGGTCGGTCAGTACGACGGACTGACCGGGGGCGCGGTCACAGCGTTGCCCCCAGCCACTCCGGTCACCGTGGCGGCGGTCACGAGACCGCGGTGATGTGCCGGGCGGAGGGGCGGTAGCGGGCCTGCTGGCCGCCTCCGGCGCCTCCGGCGGTGCCTTCGGTCTTGACCGCGAGCCCGGTCTTGACCAGGCGGTCGAGGTGGCGGCGGGCCTTCTCGATGTCGGCGCGGTCGGGGTTGGCCTCGCCGGTCAGGGCGGCCGCGAGGTCGCGGGTGGTCAGGCCGTCCTGGGCGGCGCGCAGGATGGTGACCGGGTCGAGGGTGGACCCGACGTAGGTGGTGCCACGCTGGTGGTCGCGGACGACCGGCAGGGGGCCGATCTCGCCGGTCACGGTCTTGAGGTGGTGGATGGTGACCGCCGGGTCGCCGGCCTCTCCGGCGATGAACAGGACGCTGCCCGCTCCGGCGGTCAGCCACGTCGAGCCGTACACCCGGTCCAGGGTCGGTCGCATTCCTCGTGGCGCGTCGGCGGCGGCCTTGCGCTGGTGGTGGAGCTCCATGATCTGAACGCCTGCGCGCAGGGCGCGCATGCGGGCGTTGTTGAAGGCGACGGCCAGGAAGTCGTCCACGAGGGTGATGACCGCGTCCTTGAGGCTGTCGATGACGATGGTGTCGGTGCGGTGGGCGGCGGCGAGTTCGGCGAGGAGGTCGGGTTCCTTGTCGAGGGTGGCGGGGAGCGGTCCTTGCCACACGGCGAGCCGGTCTCGCAGGTGGGCCTCGTCGGCGGGGGTGATGCGGCGGGTCATGGCGCGGGCGATCTGCTGGGGGCGGTCCATGGCGAGGTAGAGGACGCGTTCTCCCTGGGCGACGGGCAGGTCGAGAACGGAGGCTTCCAGGCCGAGGCGGGCGAGGACGACCTGGTGGGCGATGGTCGTCTTGCCGACGCCGGGTGCGCCGACGATCATCAGGCTTTCGCCGGAGGCCCAGGCGGTCTGTTCGCGGGTGCCCCACAGGGGTTCCTTGTCCGCGCCGGTCTTGGTGACGAAGTCCCAGCCGTTGACGATGTAGCGGGACAGGCGGCTGCTGCCGGAGGCCAGGGCGCGTTCACGCTCGGCACGGATCTCCGTCTCGATGGCCGTGCGGATCTCGTCCGGGTCGGCACCTGGAGTCAGCGCGTGGTGGACGGTGCGGAGACCGGTCGCATGCAGGGTCCGCAGCTGGGCGTCGCGGCGCACGATCTGCGCGTAGTAGTCGGCGCTGTCTGTCGAGGGCGGCGCGACGGCGACCAGCGTGTGAAGGTAGGCCGCACCTCCGACGCGGGAGAGATCTCCTTTACCTCGCAGGTGGTCTGTGAGGGCGATGGGGTCGGTTGGGGCGTCCTCGACGCGAAGGGCGAGGATTGCCCGCCAGATGGTCTCGTGGGCGGGCCGGTAGAAGTCACCCGCGTCCAACGTCCCCCGGACCTGATCCACCGCTTGGTGCTTGAGCATGCACGCGCCGAGGACCGCCTGCTCGGCGTCGATGTTGTGCGGCGGCTCCCCGGAGGTGGTGTCGACGTGCACGGGGCGGGGGTCCGACGCGCGGTGCTCCCGTCGCCCGAACGTAGTTACCTCGCGGCCCGGTCCCGACGCGGAACCCGGGAACGCCCACGGACACACCGATGCCGGACTGGGAAAGGTTGAAACGGAAGGGGCCGGCTCTGAGGCTACTGCGGAGGTAAAGACCCATGCGCGGAGACTGCCAGGCGGAGATGCCGCCGGGCGTGCCGTTTATCCAATCGTTCTCCACTGACCGAGACGTCCGCAGTCACAGCCGTCCCAGCTCCCACCCACCCAGACACCCCTAGCCGCCAGAGCTCCAGCAGCCGCATCGAGTGTCATCACACGTCCCATCGCCATGGCCATCGACCCATTGGGTACCCGCGAGGTCACAGTTGCCCTAACGAGTCACGACCGGACATCGGTCGAGAACCAGGAACGCAACCAAAACTGCAACCACGCAACGACGAAGGCCCCGACCGCTGTGCGGTCGGGGCCTTCGTTATGGCTGGTCAGCCATGGCGGAGGATACGAGATTCGAACTCGTGAGGGGTTGCCCCCAACACGCTTTCCAAGCGTGCGCCCTAGGCCTCTAGGCGAATCCTCCGTGGGAGAGCTTAGTACATGTTCGGGGGTGGTCGCGACCAGCGATCCCGTAGGCGGGAGGGTGGGGTTGCCTGTGGATCGTCGGGGCTCGGATCCGGTAGTGTGGGGGTCAGCCCCTCGTGTGGCGTTATCTCTCTGAACCCCCCCAGGGCCGGAAGGCAGCAAGGGTAAGAGGGCTCTGGCGGGTGCACGGGGGGTCTTTGCGTTCCCGGGCGGTCGCCGGGGGGACGGTGGGGGACGGCGGCGAGGCGAGGGGCGACGCGTTTGTCGGCGCGTCCCGATATCGTCGGGGGTGTGTCCCTAGCCCTGTACCGCCGCTACCGCCCCGAGACCTTCGCGGAGGTCATCGGGCAGGAGCACGTGACCGCTCCGCTCCAGCAGGCCCTGCGTAACAACAGGGTCAACCACGCGTACCTGTTCAGCGGGCCGCGCGGCTGCGGGAAGACGACGAGTGCGCGCATCCTGGCCCGCTGTCTGAACTGTGAACAGGGGCCGACGCCGACGCCCTGCGGGGAGTGCCAGTCCTGTCGCGACCTCGCGACCGGCGGGCCCGGCTCGATCGACGTGATCGAGATCGACGCGGCCTCGCACGGTGGTGTGGACGACGCGCGCGAGCTGCGGGAGCGGGCGTTCTTCGCGCCGGTCCACAGCCGCTACAAGATCTTCATCCTGGACGAGGCGCACATGGTGACCTCGGCCGGGTTCAACGCGCTGCTCAAGGTGGTCGAGGAGCCTCCGGAGCACCTCAAGTTCATCTTCGCGACCACGGAGCCGGAGAAGGTGATCGGGACGATCCGGTCCCGGACGCACCACTACCCGTTCCGGCTGGTCCCGCCGGGCACGCTGCGCGACTACCTGGCGGAGGTCTGCGGCCGGGAGGGCATCCAGGTCGAGGACTCGGTGTTCCCGCTGGTGGTCCGGGCCGGGGCCGGGTCGGTGCGTGACTCGATGTCGGTCATGGACCAGTTGCTGGCCGGCGCCGCCGAGGGCGGCGTGACGTACCAGATGGCGACCTCGCTGCTCGGGTACACCGACTCGGCACTGCTGGACGAGGTGGTGGACGCCTTCGCCGCGCACGACGGGGCGACGGTGTTCCAGGTGATCGACCGGGTGGTCGAGGGCGGGCACGACCCGCGCCGTTTCGTCGCCGACCTGCTGGAGCGGCTGCGCGACCTGGTGATCCTGGCCACCGTGCCGGAGGCGGGGGAGAAGGGGCTGATCGACGCCCCGGCGGACCGGGTCGCGATCATGCAGGCGCAGGCGGACGCGTTCGGCTCGGCGGAGCTGAGCCGGGCGGCGGACATCGTCAACACCGGGCTGACCGAGATGCGCGGCAACGCGGCGCCGAGGTTGCAGCTGGAGCTGATCTGCGCCCGGGTGATGCTGCCGGGCGCGTACAGCGACGAGCTGTCGTTGCAGGCGCGGCTGGACAAGCTGGAGCGCCGGGCGGCGGCCGGCGGGTTCGCCGCGCCGATGGCGGTGGGGGTGCCGGTGGCGGCGCCCATGGCCGCGCCCGTTCCGGCGCCGGCGCCGGTGGCGGAGGCCGCCCCGGTGCAGGCCGCGCCGGTTGCGACGGCCCCTGCGGCGGCTCCGGTACCGATTGCGCCAGTCGCACCGGCAGCACCGGCAGCCCCCGCGGCGCCCGCCGGGCCCGCGCCGGGTGCCTGGCCGATCCCGCGCAGCTTCCCGCCGGCGGGCGGGGCCCCGGCCGCGGCCCCCTCGCCGCAGCCGCCGGCCCAGGCCGCCGAGGCCCCGGTGTCCGCCCCCGCCCCCGCCCCTGCCCCCGCGGCGCCCGCGCCCGCCCCGGCCGGGCAGCCCGCCGAGCCGGCGTCGGCCGCCGCGCAACAGGGCGCGGCGCAGGTCCGGCAGCTGTGGCCGCAGATTCTGGAGGCGGTGAAGAACCGCCGCCGCTTCACCTGGATCCTGCTCAGCCAGAACGGCCAGGTGGCCGGGTTCGACGGCAGCGTGCTCCAGGTGTCCTTCATCAACGCGGGCGCCCGGGACAGCTTCGTCGGCAGCAACAGCGATGACGTGCTGCGCCAGGCGCTGACCGACGCGCTGGGTGTGGACTGGCGGATCGAGTGCATCGTCGACCCGTCCGGGGGCGGTTCCCTCGGCGGCGGTACGGCCATCGGCGGCGGTGGCCTGGGCGGTGCCGCCCCGAGCGGTGGCGGCTGGGGGGCCCCGGCCCGTCCGGCGGCCGCCGCGCCGCCGGTGCCGGCTCCGGCTCCGGTGCCCGCGCCGGTCCGGTCGCAGCCGTCCCCGCAGGTGCAGGCCGCCCCGGCGCCCGCGCCGGTCCAGGCCCCGCCGCCGGTGGCCGCGCCGCCGGCCCGTCCGGTGCGCGCGGTGGCGCCGGAGGACGACATCCCGGAGGAGGACGACCCGGACCTCAACGAGGAGGCGTTCTCCGGTCAGGAGCTGATCATCCGGGAGCTGGGCGCGACGGTTCTGGAGGAGATCCACCACCGCGGCAACTGAGCGACGGCCCGCCCCGGCAGCACGTAGGCTCGGCCGTGACGACGCGAGCGGGACTGCAAGCGGACGTGACCGCAGGCAGGACGGCGACGCAGGACAGCAAGCACGAAGCGAGGAGTGAGCCGTGTTCCCCGGTGGTGGCCAGCCCAACATGCAGCAGCTGCTGAAGCAGGCGCAGAAGATGCAGCAGGATCTCGCGCAGGCGCAGCAGGAGCTGGCGGAGACGAAGGTGAGCGGTTCGGCGGGCGGTGGCCTGGTCGAGGCCACGGTGACCGGTGCCGGTGAGCTGGTGGCGCTGACCATCGCCCCGGCGGCCGTCGACCCGGAGGACACCGAGACCCTGGCCGACCTGGTCCTGGCGGCCGTGCGGGACGCCAACCAGTCGGCGCAGAAGATGCAGGCCGAGCGCATGGGCCCGCTGACCCAGGGCCTGGGCGGGGGCATCCCCGGTCTGCCGTTCTGACCTGGGGGAGCTCCCGGACGGGGGCTCCGAGCAGGCAGGTCTGAGGTCCTGAAGTTCTGAAGTTCAGACAACGGACCCATGTGATTTATGTGGGAGTCGGGCGTCGGGCGGTGTGTCCGGCGCCCGATTCGTTGGATGATGGCACCGGAGCACCACCGACCATCCGAGGGAAGGCGCGACGTTGTACGAGGGCGTGGTTCAGGACCTGATCGACGAACTGGGCAGGCTGCCCGGCGTCGGGCCCAAGAGCGCCCAGCGGATCGCCTTCCACATCCTGCAGTCCGACCCGACCGACGTGCGCCGCCTCGCGCACGCGCTGCTGGAGGTCAAGGACAAGGTCCGGTTCTGCGCGGTCTGCGGCAACGTCGCGGAGGCCGAACAGTGCCGGGTCTGCCTGGACCCGCGCCGCGACCTCGGCGTCATCTGCGTGGTCGAGGAGTCCAAGGACGTCGTCGCCATCGAGCGCACCCGCGAGTTCCGCGGCCGCTACCACGTGCTGGGCGGCGCGATCAGCCCCATCGAGGGCGTCGGCCCGGACGACCTGCGGATCCGCGAGCTGCTGGCGCGCCTCGCGGACGGCACGGTCACCGAGCTGATCCTGGCCACCGACCCCAACCTGGAGGGGGAGGCGACCGCCACCTATCTGGCCCGGCTCTGCAAGCCGATGGGCCTGAAGGTGACCCGGCTGGCGAGCGGCCTGCCCGTCGGCGGGGATCTGGAGTACGCGGACGAGGTCACCCTCGGTCGCGCCTTCGAAGGGAGACGACTTCTCGATGTCTGACCGGACGCTCGACCAGCAGCCCCACACGCCCCACCAGCCGTCCCACGGGCAGGCCCACCAGCCGGCCCCCGGACAGCCGCACGGGGAGCCGCAGAGCCACACCCCGCACATCCACGCGCACGGTTCGGAGCCGGACGACTTCGCCGTGCAGATCGCCGACTCGGTGGAGAGCTTCGTGCTCGCCGTCACCGAGGTCGCCAAGGGCGACGAGCCGGGCAGCGCGGTCTCGCTGCTGCTCCTGGAGGTCTCGCAACTGCTGCTGGCCGGTGGCCGGCTGGGCGCCATCGAGGACGTCGTCCCGGAGGACCGCTTCGAGCCCGACGCGGGGCCGGAGCCGGACGGCGAGCAGCTGCGCGAGCGACTGGCCGAGCTGCTCGCGCCGATCGACGTCTACCACGAGGTCTTCGACCCGTACGGCCCGCCGGAGAAGCCGAACGCCTTCCGGATCTCGGACGACCTGGCCGGCGTGGTCGGCGAGCTGCAGCACGGGCTGACCCACTACCGCGAGGGCCGGGTCAGCGAGGCGCTGTGGTGGTGGCAGTTCTCGTACCTCTCCAACTGGGGCACGACCTGCACGGCGGTGCTGCGGGCGCTGCAGTCGCTGATCGCGCACGTCCGGCTGGACAGTCCGATCGGTGCGGTGCCGGACGGCGCCGACACCGACGACGACGGGCTCACCGACGAGCAGCTGGAGCAGCAGGCCGGCGACCTGATGGCGGCGGAGCTGGGCCTCGGGCGGTAGCGCCGCCCTCCGCTGCCCGTGCCATTCCGGCACGTCCGCGCGATTCCGGCACGCCCGAACGTCGCCCCCGGCGCGCGCCGGTTTTCGGTGCGCCCCCGGCGGTCGTCGGCCCGGCATCTGCCGGGCATCGGCCGGTCGTCGGCTGATTGTGACGAATGCCTCAGCATTCCGCGCGGAAAAGAAATCCCGCCGGATCACCGTCCGTTGATCCGCCGATTCTTCGGGGCGGTGGCGAATTGCCCGCAGACCTGCCGGTGGTGCCGCCCGTTTCGCCGACCACCTGCTGAAACGGGCGTCTCATCATATGGAAAGCGCCGGTTGTGGCACCCCTGCTCGGTAGACTGGCGCCGACCGCACAGCCCCTTTTCCCCGGGGGTGCGGGGGCCTGGTGCCCCCGGAAGACGACACAAGTCGAGGAGCGCACGTGGGCCTTGTCGTGCAGAAGTACGGCGGCTCATCCGTTGCGGATGCCGAAGGCATCAAGCGCGTTGCCCGCCGAATCGTTGACGCCAAGAAGGCCGGCCATGAGGTCGTCGTCGTGGTGTCCGCAATGGGCGACACGACGGACGAGCTCATCGAACTCGCGGAGCAGGTGTCACCGCTTCCTGCCGGCCGTGAGTTCGACATGCTGCTGACCGCTGGAGAGCGCATCTCCATGGCGCTGCTGGCCATGGCGATCAAATCGCTGGGGCACGAGGCGCAGTCCTTCACGGGCAGCCAGGCCGGCGTCATCACCGACTCCGTCCACAACAAGGCGCGCATCATCGACGTGACGCCTGGTCGCATCCGCACCGCCCTGGACGAGGGCAACATCGCGATCGTGGCCGGCTTCCAGGGCGTGTCGCAGACCAGCAAGGACATCACCACGCTGGGCCGCGGCGGCTCGGACACCACCGCCGTCGCCCTCGCCGCCGCGCTCAAGGCCGAGGTCTGCGAGATCTACACCGACGTGGACGGCGTGTTCACCGCCGACCCGCGCGTGGTGGCGAAGGCCCGCAAGATCGACTGGATCGCGTACGAGGACATGCTGGAGCTGGCGTCGTCCGGCTCCAAGGTGCTGCTCGACCGCTGCGTGGAGTACGCCCGGCGCTACAACATCCCGATTCACGTACGCTCGTCCTTCTCGGGTCTTCCCGGGACGATCGTCAGCAACGAGAACCCGCACAAGCCCGAAGGGGGCGAGATGGAGCAGGCCATCATCTCCGGAGTCGCCCACGACACGTCCGAGGCCAAGGTCACGGTCGTCGGCGTGCCCGACAAGCCGGGCGAGGCGGCCCGCATCTTCCGCGCCATCGCGGACGCCGAGGTCAACATCGACATGGTGGTGCAGAACGTCTCCGCCGCGTCGACCGGGCTGACCGACATCTCCTTCACCCTGCCCAAGGCGGAGGGCCAGAAGGCCATCGACGCGCTCGGCCGGGTCAAGGAGGGCATCGGCTACGAGTCGCTGCGCTACGACGACGCGATCGGCAAGATCTCCCTGGTCGGCGCGGGCATGCGCTCCAACCCGGGTGTCACGGCGGCCTTCTTCGAGGCGCTGTCCGCCGCGGGCGTCAACATCGAGCTGATCTCCACCTCGGAGATCCGCATCTCGGTCGTCACCCGCGCCGAGGACGTGCCGGAGGCCGTCCGCGCCGTGCACAGCGCCTTCGGACTGGACAGCGAGACGGACGAGGCCGTCGTCTACGGAGGCACCGGGCGATGACCCGGCGGCCGAACCTCGCCGTCGTCGGCGCCACCGGCGCGGTCGGCGAGGTGCTGCTCGGCCTGCTCTCCCTGCGCCAGGACGTCTGGGGCGAGATCCGACTCGTCGCCTCCCCGCGTTCGGCCGGCCGCAAGCCGGTCGTGCGCGGGGTGCCGGTCGAGGTCGTCCCGCTGGCCGAGGAGGCCTTCGAGGGGATCGACGTCGCCGTGTTCGCCGTCCCCGACGAGGTCTCCGCCCAGTGGGCGCCGATCGCGGCCGCCAAGGGCGTCGTGGTGGTCGACGACTCCGCCGCCTTCCGCACCGCCGAGGACGTGCCGCTGGTCGTCCCCGAGGTCAACTCGGCCGCGCTGCGGCTGCGCGCCCGCGGCATCGTCGCCAGCCCCGCCAGCACCACCCTCGCGATGATCGCGGCCGTCGGTGCCCTGCACGCCGAGTACGGGCTCGTTCAACTCGTCGTCGCCTCCTACCAGGCCGCCTCCGGCGAGGGCCGGATCGGCGAGGCGGCGCTGCGCGAGCAGACCGCCCTGGTGGCCGGCACCGAGGTCGGCCGGCAGGCCGGCGACCTGCGCGCGGTGATCGCCGACCACGGGCCGTTCGCCGCCCCGCTCGCGCTCAACGCGGTGCCCTGGACCGGCTCCCTGGTGGACGGCGGCTGGTCCTCCGAGGAGGTCGGCATCCGTGCCGAGGCCCGCAAGATCCTCGGCCTGCCCGCCCTCAAGGTCTCCGCGACCTGCGTCCGCATCCCGGTCGTCCGCACCCACGCGCTGGCCGTGCACGCGCTCTTCGAACGCGAGGTCACCCAGGAGCACGCGCAGCAGATCCTCCGCGACGCCCCGGGGGTCGTGCTGTACGACGATCCGGCGGCCGGCGAGTTCCCCACGCCGAACGACGTGGTCGGGACGGACCCGGTCTGGGTCGGACGGGTGCGCCGGGCCCTCGACGAGCCGGCCGCGCTCGACCTCTTCCTCTGCGGCGACAACCTGCGCAAGGGTGCGGCGCTCAACCTGCTGCAGATCGCGGAGTTGGTGGCCGGTGAGCTGACGGTGACACAGGAAGGCGCGCCGGGAGCGGCGTAGGAGAAGGCGCGGGAAGAGGCCTGGCAGGAAGCCCGGGCGAGGCGCGGGAAGAGGCCTGGGAGAGGGCGCGGGAAGAGGCCTGGTAGGAGGCCCGGGAGATGGCCCGGGAAGGCCTGGAGCCGCCCGCTCCCGGGCCCGCGCGGCCCCCGATCCGGGGAGGACGTGTCCGCTCCTCGACACAATCTGTCCGGAATCCCGATGGAATCCCCTGGAGGCCTCTTCCGCCGATGCGGAAGAATGGCCCCCGGGCTGGGCAACCATGACAGGGGATCGAGTGTCCAACGGGCGTGGCGAACGTGATGGTGGGAGCAGGGGCGGGCATCCCGGCGAGAGCCGTGGTGGCCTTCCCCTCGCGCGCCCCGTGGCCGGCGAGTAGGCCGGAAGACGACCAGATGACCGCGGTCGCACCCGGTGCGGCGGGCTCCGGTGCCGGTACCGACGCGGGTACCAGCGAAGACCTGCTCACCGAGACCTACCAGGCCCACTACGGCTCCCTGCTGCGGCTCGCCGCGCTGCTCCTGGACGACCTCTCGACCTGCGAGGACGTCGTCCAGGAGGCGTTCATCCGGGTGCACGCCGCCCGGCGCCGGGTCCGCGAGCCCGAGAAGACCCTGGCCTACCTGCGGCAGACCGTCGTCAACCTGTCCCGCTCGACCCTGCGCCGACGGATCCTCGGCCTGCGCCTGCTGCCCAAGCCCATGCCTGACATGGCCAGTGCAGAAGAAGGCGCTTACGATGCGCTGGAGCGCGACCAGTTGAAGGCCGCGCTCCGTGGTCTGCAACGCCGTCAGCGGGAGGTTCTGGTGCTGCGTTACTTCGTGGACATGACGGAGGCGCAGGTTGCCGAGACCCTCGGCATCTCGCTCGGATCGGTGAAGGCCTACGGCTCGCGCGGACTCGCCGCCCTGCGCATCCAGATGGAGGCCGGGCATGGCTGACGGCGCCGGGCGGTGGCCCTCGGACGGTGAGGGCGACGGGCTCTCCGCCGAGGAACGAAGCGTCCGCGACCTGATGCGCGGCGCCGTCGCCGGCATCCAGCCCGAACCCGGCGGCCTGCCGCGGATCCGGTACGCCGTACCCCGCCGCCGGGCCGCCCGGCGCGGAGCCTGGACCGGCGCCGTCGCCCTCGCCCTCGCCGTCGCCGTCGCCCTGCCCGCCCTGCACGACGGTGAGCACCTGGGCCTGTCCGGCGGCCCCGGCTCGGCCGACGCCAGCAGCCCGGCCCCCGCCGCACCGACCGGCACCAGGGCCGGCGGCGCCCCCGGCACCGGCACGCCCTCGCGGCCCGGCCCCAGCGGCACCGGCGACACCGCGTCACCCTCCGGCACCCCCACCGCCTCACCCAGCCCCGGCGCCAGCACCACCCGCGCCGATGGCACCACCGCCCCGGCCGCCCCCGCCGCCAGTACCGGCGACAGCCCGATCACCCCGCTCTGCACCCGGGCCGACCTCGGCCAGGGCGGCGCACAGGTCGGCCCGGCCGACGCCGACGGCCGGATCCACGGCTCGTTCACCGTGTACAACGTCTCCGGCCGCAGCTGCCGGCTCGGCGGCCCCGGCGCCGTCGCCGTCACGGCGGTGAGCGGGACCGACCGCAGCCGCGTGCGCACCGCCGACCACGCCGCCGGCGACCCGGCCGGCGACCTGCCCGCGATGGACGCGGAGCCCCCCGTCCTCGCCCCGCAGGCCGGCTACCGGGTGTCGTTCGACTGGATCCCCGACCGGACCTGCCCCACCTCCGGCGGCAGCACCGCAACCACCGGGCCCACCAGCCAGGGCGGCGCCAACCAGGCCGCCGGGGCCTCCCAGGCACCCGCCGCCGCCACCGGTGCCGCCCCGGCGGCCTCGGACGCCTCGGCGGTCCCCAGCACCAACCCCCAGGCCAGCTCGTCCCCCAGCGCCGGGCCCACCAACGCCCCCAGCCCCACCGCCACCCCGACCGGCAACCCCACCACGGCGCCGGCCACCGCCACCATCGCCCACACCCCCGCCCCCGGCAGCCCTGCCGTTGCCACCGCGACCTTCCCCGTGGCCTGCGCCGGCACCCTGTACCGCGGCGGCGTCCAGGCGGTGGGCGCACCGGCGTCGCCGCCGTCGGACACGCCCCCGGCGGGCTGACGGGCTCCGCGGTCCGGCGGCGGTCCGGCGGCGGGCGGTCAGGGGAGGCGGTCGGGGCCGGGCGGGCAGGGTTGGACGGGCAGGGTCGGACGGGCGACCAGCCGGTCCGGAGTGGCCGATGGCGGACCCCTGCGGCCGGGACGGGTGTGAGGAGTGGTTACCGTGGGGGTGTGTACCGGTTCCTCCTGACTCCGCGCTGGCTCGGCGGCACCGCGCTGGCCGTCGCGGCCGTGGCGGTGTGCGTCTGGCTGGGCTCCTGGCAGCTCGGCCGGTTCGAGGACCGGTTCTCGTCGCACCAGGAGACCAAGCAGACCGTCACCGCTTCGAGTGATGTGCGGCCGATCGACGACCTGCTCAACCAGGCCACCCCGCAGGTGACCACCGAGACCGTCGGCAAGCCCGTCACCGTGACCGGCAGCTACGACGCGGAGCACCAGCTCCTCGTCCCGAACCGGATGGTCGACGGCAAGCAGGGCTACTACGTGCTCACTCCGCTGCGCACCGCCGACGGCCGGTTCGCCGCCGTGGTCCGCGGCTGGGCGCCCGGTGCGCCCGCCGAGGGCGCGTCCGCGGCCGCGCCGCCGCCTCCCGGCCAGGTGACCGTCACCGGGCGGCTGCAGGCCGGTGAGTCCAGTGGCAGCAACGGCGCCGTGGCGGGCGGTCTGCCGGCCGGTCAGCTCGGCACGGTCAACCGGGCGGCGCTGCTCAACGCGCTCGCGTACGACGGCTGGTACGACGGCTGGGTCGCCGCCGACGCGGTGCCGGCCGGGCTGACCCCGGTGCCGACGGTCCAGCCGCAGGGCGGCGACGGGCTCACCCTGCGGGCGTTCCAGAACCTCGGCTACACCCTGGAGTGGTTCGTCTTCGGGGGCTTCGTCATCTTCATGTGGTTCCGCCTGGTGCGCCGCGAGGGGGAGGCGGAGCAGGACCGGGCCCTCGGACTGGACCCGGTCCTGGACTGACCTCCGCGGTTCGGCGCCCCTGCTCGGCCGGCCCCTGCTCGGCTGGCCCCTGCTCGGCCGGCCCGCCTCAGCGGGTCGGCTTGCCGGGGACGGAGGGAGCGGACGGCAGGGCCGGGACGACCGGTGCGGTCGTCGGCTTACCGGGCGCCGTCGGGGAGGACGGCACCGGCGTCGGCGACTCGGTGAACGCCGGCTCGTCGTGGCACCGGCCGTGGCCGCCGCTCACGTCGTCGTTCGAGTCGTAGCGGTCGATGTGGTGGTGCACGGTGCGCCCGGTCTTCGTCCCCTTGGAGCCGGAGCCCTTCGACCCGGAGCCCTTCGAGCCGGACGAGCCCTTCGAGCCGCTGGATCCCCTGGCGAGCTGGACCGCGTCCTCGCCCGCCGCAGGCGCGTACGCCGCCCGGGCGACGGCGGGTCCCGGCCCCGGCGCGTTCGGCCCCGCTGCGCTCGCGCGGGTCGCGGTGGCGGCCGGTGCGGCCGGTGCGGTTGGCGCGGCCGTGGTCGGCGTGGGGCCGGCCGGGGGCGGGCAGGCGGCCTCGGCGCCGTGCCCGCCCGAGCAGCCGGTGAGCACCAGGGCCCCGGCCACCGCCACCCCCGCGAGCGTCAGCAGACGCCTCACACCGTCTCCCCGTCGCCGGCCTCGGTCCCGGTCTCGGTTCCGGCCGCGGCCTCGGTCTCCGACGCCGCGGTGAGGTGCCGCCGGACGAAGTCGATCTCCAGCCGCAGCTGCTTGATCCGCTCCTCCACCACCAGCGACCCGTGCCCCGCGTCGTACCGGTAGACCTCGTGCGGCTTGCCCAGCTGCTCCAGCCGCTCGACGTAGTTCTCGATCTGCCGGATCGGGCAGCGCGGGTCGTTGACCCCGGCGCTGATGTAGACCGGCACCCGCACCTGCTCGACGTAGCTGAGCGGCGAGGAGGCGGTGAATCGCTCCGGGACCTCCTCCGGGGTGCCCCCGAAGAGGGTGCGGTCCAGCGACTTGAGCGCTTCCATCTCGTCGGCGTACGCGGCGTGGTAGTCCGCGACGGGCACGGCGGCGACGCCCAGCGTCCAGCTGTCCGGCTGGACGCCGATGCCCAGCAGGGTCAGGTAGCCGCCCCAGCTGCCGCCGGTGAGCACCAGCCGGCGCGGGTCGGCGAGGCCGCTGGCGACCGCCCACTCCCGGACGGCCGCGATGTCCTCCAGCTCGATCAGGCCGACCCGCTCGTGCAGGGCGTCGGTCCAGGCCTGGCCGTAGCCGGTGGAGCCGCGGTAGTTGACCCGGACCACCGCGAAGCCGTGGTCCAGCCAGGCGGCCGGGCCGGCGGCGAAGGAGTCGCTGTCGTGGTGGGTGGGGCCGCCGTGGATCTCGAACACGGTCGGGAAGGGCCCCTCGCCCGCCCCGGCCGGACGCTGCACCAGGGCGTGCACTCGCCCGCCGGGCCCGTCCACCCAGATGTCCTCGACCGGGACGGAGCCGGGCGGCACCGCGCCGGGCGCCCGCAGCACGACCGT
This sequence comes from Kitasatospora sp. NPDC091276, assembly GCF_040684355.1. Classification (NCBI taxonomy): domain Bacteria; kingdom Bacillati; phylum Actinomycetota; class Actinomycetes; order Kitasatosporales; family Streptomycetaceae; genus Kitasatospora; species Kitasatospora sp. NPDC091276. The sequence goes on from NZ_JBFBFU010000023.1 coordinate 25,333, forward strand.
CCCGGCGGTGGAGCGGACGGCGGAGGGCTCGGCGGCGGAGGACCACAGGTACTCGACGGTGCCGTCCGGGCGGGCGGTGGCGCCGCCGACGGTGCCGCGCGGGGTGTCCAGCCGGGTCAGCCGACCGTCGGCGAGCGTGTACGAGAACAGTTCGCTGCGCGCCTCGTACTCGTGCTCGACGAGCAGCGCCTCGGCGCCGGGGCACCACTGCGCGGAGACGTCGCCGGGCAGCTCGCGCCCCTGCTCGTCGCGCAGCGGCAGCGCGGTCTCGGCGCCGGTGGCGACGTCCCAGATCATCGGCTCCCAGCGGCCGGTGCGCTGGTGGGCCACCAGCAGCCGGGTGTCGCCGTCGACCGGGGCGAAGCCGAGGCAGGCGACGCCGCGCGGCTCGTCCCGGCCGGTCACCTCGTCGAGTTCGGCGACGGTTTCGACGGTTTCGGCGGGCTCGCCCGTCGTGCCGCTCGTGCCGCTCGTGCCGCCCGTGCCGCTCGCGCCGTCCGAGAGGCGGACGATCCGGATCGCGGAGTGCATCGCGTCGCCGTGCTCGGTGTGGTCGATGGCGAGCAGCGTGCCGTCGTAGCTGAGGTCGCCGACGCCGCCGTACTCCGCGTGCCGGTAGATCTCGACGGCCTCGGCCGCTCCGGGGCGGCGCAGGTGCAGGGTGGTGCCGTCCTCGTCGGTGGAACGTCCGACGACCACCGTGCCGTCGCGGCCGAGCGCCAGGCCGGCCGAGTAGGAGGGGGCGAGGCCGGGCACGGCCTCCTCGTCGGGGGTGCCGGCGCTGCGGTCCGCGGGCCCGCCGGCGAAGGGCTGGCGGCGCCAGACGCCGAACTCGTCCCCGTCGTGGTCGTCGAACCACCACACCCAGGCGCCGTCGGGGGACAGCTCGGCGTCGGTGGTGCCGTTCGGCCGGTCGGTGACCTGCCGGTGGGTGCCGGTGACCCGGTCCCAGGCGTAGACCTCGTAGGTGCCGGTCGCGTTGGACACGTACAGCGCCCGGTCGGGGGCGTCCTCGGCCCAGTCGGGGAGTGACACCCGTGCTGCCCTGAACCGCTGCTCCCACGCCGGTACGGCGCTCTTCTCCTCGCTCATCCGACCATCCAACCCGATCGGGGGGACAGAACGGAACGGGCGGGCGACGGAACGGGGCGGGCGGGGGACGGAACGGGGCGGACGGGTGGCCGCAGCTCACCCGCGCGCCCCACCCGCCCCGTCCCTCCCACCCCCGTTCCCGGGATCCCGTCCGCTCCTGGGAGCCCGTCCGCTCGTGCGCGCCCGCTCGGTCCCGCTAGCCCTTCCGCGGCAGCAGCCGGACCAGGCCCACCAGCACCAGCTCCAGCGCCGCCAGCGCCGTCACGCTGCGGCCGAACGCGGCCGCCGGGTCGCCCCCGCCGTAGTAGAGCAGGCCGATCAGTGCGATGCCCAGCGCCCCGCCGACCTGCTGCACGGTGGCCAGCACCCCGGCGGCCGACCCGACCAGCTGGGGCTCGACCCCGGCCAGCACCACGGAGGTCACCGGGGCGATCACCAGGCCCATCCCCAGGCCGTCCACGAACAGCCCCGGCGTCAGCCACCACACGCTCCCGCCCGGCGCGCCGTACACCGCGAGGGCGAGCAGGCCCAGCCCGACGGCCATCAGCAGCCCGCCGACGGCGATCGTCCGGGCCCCGCCGAGCCGGGCGGCGACGCGGTGGGTGGCGTTGGAGGTGAGCAGGTAGCCGAGGCCGATCGCCGTGAACACCAGTCCGGCGCCGAGCGCGTCCAGGCCGCGGCCCAGCTGGAGGTACAGGGCGAGCACCAGGAAGAAGGACGCCTGGCCGAGCCAGAAGGCGAGCTGGGCGAGCAGACCGGCGCCGAAGGCCCTGGTCCGGAACAGCCGGGTGTCGACCAGCGGGGCGGCGGGGCCGGAGCCGCTGCCGGAGTCGGGGGCGGAGTCGGTGGCGGAGCCGGAGCCGGGGGCGGTGGCGCGGGTCCGGGTGCGGTGCTGATGCACCACGAAGCCGGCCAGCAGGGCGACCGCGCCGCCCAGGCAGAGCCAGGTCCACAGCGGCCAGCCCTGCGCGGGGCCCTGGATCAGCGGCAGCACCAGGGCGGTCAGCGCGGTGGTGACCAGCAGCACGCCCACCGGGTCCAGGCCCGGCCGTTGCGGGGCGCGCGACTCCGGCAGGCAACGGCGGACCATGGCCAGGGCGGCCAGGCCGATCGGCAGGTTGATCAGGAAGCAGCTGCGCCAGCCGAGGCCGAAGAGGTCCGCCCGGATCAGCAGCCCGCCGATCAACTGGCCGAACACCGCGCCGACGCCCATGGTCAGCCCGTACCGGGCGAAGGCCCGCGCCTGCGCCGCGCCGCTGAACGCCGTCCGCAGGATCGCCAGCACCTGCGGGCCCATCAGCGCCGCCGCCAGGCCCTGCACCACCCGGGCGCCGACCAGCGCGGCGGCGGTGGGGGCGAGGCCGCAGCCCGCGGAGGCGAGGGTGAACAGGGCCAGGCCGAGCCCGAACACCCGGCGCCGGCCGTACCGGTCGCCGAGTCGGCCGGCGGTGACCAGGCCGGCCGCGAGGGCCAGGCTGAATCCGGCGATCACCCACTGGACGGCGGCCGGTCCGGCGCCCAGGTCGGCCTGGACGGACGGGACGGCGACGTTGACGACGAAGAAGTCGAGGGCGGTCATGAAGGTGGCGGTCAGGACGACCGCCAGCAGGCCGCGCGGGGCGCCGGCCGCCGCCTCGGCCCCGGGCGCGGTGGTGCTCGCGGCGGTGCCCGCGGTGCCGGGCGCATCGTCGGGCGCATTGCCGGTCGCGGTCGATGGGCGGGTGGTCAGGACGGAGCTCATCTCGGCTTCTCCTCAGTGGGGTTGGGGGGAGTGGGTCGGGGGCGGTGGGGGTGGCCCCCGACCCGTCCGGCCTGCCGTCAGGCGCCCGGGACGCGGTCCAGGAAGCCGTACACCGAGCCGATCCGCCCGTCGGGCGAGGCCACCAGGACGTCGAAGCCGATCACCACCGGCTCGGCGCCGGCCGGCCCGAGGTTCCAGGTGAACCGGGCGATGTCGTGGTGCGCGTCCACCGGGCCGAGGGTGAACTCCAGCCCGGGGAACTGGCCCTGGGCCGCGCCGATCAGCGCGTCGATCGCGTCCCGGCCGGCGACGGCGGCCAGCGGGTCGGTGTACCGGCCGTCCACGGCCCACACCTCGTCGATCAGCTTGCGGCGGGCGCCCGGGTCGGTCTCGTTCCAGACCGCGAGGTAGCGCTCGGCGAGCTGCTGGAGGGCGGTGGCGGTGATCTCGGTCATGGTCTTCTCCCGTGTCCCGGTGGGTGGTTGAGCGGCTCGTTCCCGCTGCTCACCAAGGTAGGGACGGGCCGGTGCGGGCGAATCAGTCACGTATCGGCATGGGGGTACGTAGCGTCCGGCGGGGGTACGTAGGTGTGCTCGGCGGGCCCGCCCGCACCTGCGGCCGGGAGGGCCTCGGTAGGGTCGGGGGCATGCTGTACGGGAGGGAACACGAACAGTCCGTCGTGGCAGGACTGTTGGACGCGGCACGCGAAGGCCGCAGCGGGGTGCTGCTGCTCCGGGGCGAGCCCGGGATCGGCAAGACCGCGCTGCTGGACCACGCCGTCGGGCGGGCGGGCGAGGCGTTCCGGGTGATCCGGGCGGCGGGCGTCGAGTACGAGGCGGAACTGCCCTTCGCCGGGCTGAGCCTGCTGCTCGCACCCGGCCTCGACCGGCTGCACGCCCTGCCCGGGCCGCAACGGCGCGCCCTGGAAGCGGCGTTCGGACTCTCCGAGGAAAGCGCCCCGGTCGACCGGCTGCTGGTCGGGCTCGCCACCCTCGGACTGCTCGCCGAACTCGCCACCGAAAAGCCCCTGTTGTGCGTCCTCGACGACGCGCAGTGGCTGGACGACGCCTCCCTCGACGCCCTGCTGCTGGCCGCCCGCCGGCTCCAGGCCGAAGGAGTCGCCCTGCTGCTCGCCGCCCGCACCGGCGGCGGCGCACCGGAACTCCCGACCACGGGCTTCCCCGAGCTCCGGCTGAACGGCCTGCCCGAGCCCGACGCCGCCCGGCTCCTGGACCACCGGGCCGGCCCCGGCCTGTCCGCCGCCGTCCGCGAGCGGCTGCTCGTCGAGGCGGCCGGCAACCCGCTCGCCCTCACCGAACTCCCCATCGCCACCGGGACGCAGGCGAACACCCACGGCTCGCCGCCGCCCGCGCCCGGCGGCCTGCCGCTCACCAGCCGGCTGCTGATCGCCTTCCACGGCCAGGTCACCGGCCTGCCCCCGGCCACCCAGACCCTCCTGCTGGTCGCCGCCGCCGAGGAGACCGGCGAGCTCGACGTCGTCCTGCCCGCCGCGGACGCCCTCGGCGTCCCCGCCGAACACCTCGGCCCCGCCGAGGAATCCGGCCTGGCGAGCGTCACCCCCGACCGCCGGATCGCCTTCCGCCACCCGCTCCTGCGGGCTGCCATCCTGCAACGCGCCCCGCACCACCAGCGGCTGGCGATTCACCAGGCCATCGCCGGAGCACTGCCGGACGGCGACCGCCGCACCTGGCACCAGGCCCACGCCGCCACCACCCCCGACGCCGCCCTCGCCGACGCGCTGGAACGCACCGCCGTCCGCGCCGAGGCCCGCGGCGCCCACGGCGGCGCCGCCGCCGCGTACGAGCGGGCCGCCCGGCTCACCCCGGACCGCGACGCCGCCACCCGCCGCCTCGTCCTGGCCGCCGAAGCCGCCACCGAAGAAGGGAAGTTGGTGCGGGCCGAGACGCTCGCCGACGAGGCCGGGGCCCGCACCGACAACCCCCTGGCACACGCCCTGCTCGACCAGGTCCGGGCCACCGCGCACTTCTGGCGCGGCTCCTACCCGACCGCCTACCGGCTGCTGCTCGACGCCGCCGGCACCGCCATCGAGGCGCCGCACGCCGCCCGGATGCTGTTCCAGGCCTTCCACACCGCCTGGTACGCGGGCGAGGAACCGGTGATCGCCGTCCTCGACCGGCTGGCCGCGCTACCGCTCGCCGACGACGACCCGCTCGCCCCGCTCGCCCGCCACCTGCCCGCCGCCGTACTCCCCGCCCTCGGCCGGCCCGCACCACAGCCCCCCGCCGCCCGCGACACCGCTGCGGCAGCCCGCAAGGCCGGCGCCGAAACCCCCGTCGACCTCGTCCAACTCTGCGGCGCCACCCTCATCCTCGGCCGCGACGACGAGACCGCCGAACTCGGCGGCGAACTCGTCGCCGAAGCCCGCGCCAAGGGCACCATCGGTGTGATGCCCACCCTCCAGTTCTTCCTCGCCGAGGCCGAACTCTTCCACGGCCGCCACCGCGACGCCGAAGTCACCGCCACCGAAGCCCTCGCCCTCGCCCGTGACACCGGCCAGCACCAGTGGACCAGCCAACTCACCGCGCTCCTCGCCTACCTGGCCGCCCTCGACGGTGACACCGACCGCTGCACCCGGCTCACCGCCGAATCCCTCGCCACCACCGGCCCGCAGACCGCCGCCCCCGCGGCCGGCCGCCCCTGGGCCCACTGGGCACTCGCCCTGCTCGACCTCGGCCACGGCCGCGCCGGCGACGCCGCCGACCGCCTGCGCACCCTCACCACCGGCCCCCACCGGCACCACGTCAGCGCCACCCGGGCCGTCCCCGACCTGGTCGAAGCCGCCGTCCGGTTCGGCACCCCCGAACGCTCCGCCGAACCCTACGAACGCTTCGCCCGCTGGAGCGCCGCCGCCGACCGCCCCTGGACCGAAGCGCTCCGACTCCGCTGCCAGGCCCTGCTCGGCCCCGACGAACTCGCCGAATCCGCCTACCGCGCCGCCCTCGACCTCCACGAAGGCACCCACCGCCCCTTCGAGCAGGCCCGCACCGCCCTCCTCTACGGCGAATGGCTGCGCCGCTCCCGCCGCCGCACCGACGCCCGCCCCCACCTGCGCGCCGCCCTCGAAACCTTCGAACGCCTCGCCGCCCACCCCTGGGCCGCCCGCGCCCGCACCGAACTCACCGCCACCGGCACCCCGGCCCCCACCACCAGCCCCACCGGCACCCCCGACTCCCCCCTCACCCCCCAGGAACTCCAGATCGCCCGCCTGGCCGCCCAAGGCCTCACCAACCGCGAGATCGCCGCCCAACTCTTCCTCAGCCCCCGCACCATCGCCCACCACCTCTACAAGGCCTACCCCAAACTCCACATCACCTCCCGCACCGACCTCCCCACCTCCCTCTGACACCCCGCCCACACCAAAGGGCCCTCCCGAACACCTCCGGCAGGGCCCTGGGCCTTATTCCCCGACGTCGCCCTCACCCTTCGTCGCCGGCTCCATCGTCCTGCCCGTGTTTCCACCTCTCGGAGTGGTGCTCTCGGTGGTAGGCCAGGTACCCCTGATCGATTCGATGACCACGAACCTCACGCAGCCTCCCAAGGTGGGCACCCGTGGCACGGTCGGTAATTGTCAGGTCATCCGCGATGGACAGCATGCCGAAGTCGAACAGTGTGTGGTGGTTGGGACACAAGCACAGGATGTTGTCGGCAAGATCAGGCCCGTTGTGTGGCTTGCCCAGGGCCCGAATATGCGCAGCTTCTGCGTAGGCGCCCGTGGGCGTGGCAAGTCGCGTGCCGCACACCTGGCAGGTGAAGCCGTGGACGCGCTTAACGTAGTTCGCCACCTTGGTACTACGGATGATCCGCTGAAAGGTGGTCTCCACGCGTGTCGTATTCTTCCGACCTTCCGGTGCCTGACCTGCCGGATCCTGAGTGACCGTTTCGTCAGAAGAGATCTTTGTCAGTCGGTAGCGCCAGACCAGGAATTCGGATTGACCAACGGCATGCCAGAAGGCTTCAACCCGGAAGAGCCCATCGTAACGGTAACCGGTATCTGAATCGCCTTTGACCACTCGTACCGGAATGCCAGTTGTTTGGCTGGTCACAAGAGCGGCATTTCCGCGAGTAAGAGTCTGGTCGCGTATCTGCCGACCGGTGTTGTCGTCACGCCCACCCTGTCCGGTGTAGATGATGACGTCATCGTGGTCTTCGTCATCCTCGTAGCCGCCGGACAATACGATGGACTCCGCTCCGCCGTCCGTGGTGCCGCAGATGCCTGCCCGGAGCGGCCGGTGCACGGCGACGTCACGCAGTGCCTGCCGGTTTGCGAAGACGCGACCCACCTCGATCCCCGGTACGGCCCCGTATCCGTCAAAATCGGCGATGCCGAGTCGGACATTTTTCAACAAGTCTGCGCGCTTCTCTGTATCGAAGAATCGACTCAACAGGGTGTCGACCACGCGTTTGCGAGCCGCAGGGGCAGTCGCCATCAGCTCGTAGAAGTCGTGCTCCAGTCCGCCCAGTGGCTCGTGGTCATCGAGCCATCGCTGGAGTCCCGACCCGCGGGCTGCCGGAACCTCGCCTTCGTACCCGCGGAGCTCCCACAGTCCAGACCGGCTCAAGGCCACGAACGGATACTCCGGCGAGGGGTTCGCCCCAGTGCGCCCGAACTCCTCAAGCAACGGTTTGAGCTCAGCCCGCGCCTTCGTCCAGCGCACCATTCGCGGCTGGTTCGCTGCCGCTCGCCCGATGGCCCACAGCAAGGTGATCGGCTGGTGTCGGGCAGGCTGCCCAGACGACCGATCGACGCGCAAGGCAGCCACCGCCGCGCAGAGAGCATTCACCCGACTCGTCTTCGACATTGAGCCCCCAACTGATCCATCAGGCGAACTTTGTATCGCGAAACGCATGCGGGCCCGGGACAGTTCCGCAACCTGGAGCACGGCTGGCCACGGTCAGAGGGCCTGCGGCTGCTCCCAGACCTTGGCGTCTGCCCCCGGCCACGCAAGCACCACCCCGGCGCGTTCACAGATGCCCAACCAGCGTTCTTCCAGCGGAGTCCGCTCCAACCACAGGACTCCACGAACCCGCGGGGCTCGCGCACTAAGCTGGTCCACATAGTCAAGCAACTGCCCTATTCCGGTGCGCAGTTGATGAGACTCGTTCTCGGGTCGCAAGGACTTCACCTCGATCACCGTCAGGGTGTCCCCGTCGTGCCAAGCGATATCAAAGGCGGGGTCGGCCGGAGTCGGCGACAGTGGCTTCATGCCACGGGCCTGCGCCTCCTTGGCGAGCCCGTTCTGAAGTTGCCGATGCATGCTGAGATTTCGCCCCACCAGCGCCGGGTCCGGGGTGCTTGGGGCAGCCGGCGCTGGGACGGTGGTCTCGTCTTCGACGCGGTAGTCACTGCCCACTGGTACGCCTGGGGCGGTTACCGCGGCCCCCAGCCGGATCAGGTGGAAATGGATCACTTTCCGCTTCGGCCCGCCGTTCGTGGACTTGGCGCTGCCCCATGAGTACGGCTCGTTGGGATCGAGAATCCACTCACCCGCGTAGCGGACGATGCCCCGGCTGCCGATGAAGAGGCGAAGGTGTCGACCGTCCCGGAGGTGGTCCCGGATGGCCTTGTTGCCTTTGGCGAAGACCTGATCGCCGCTCTGCCCCTCACCGGTGTAGCGGAAATGGTCGTCAGACTCCCAGAGGTCGTCATAGCCGTGCTGTTCGCCCGTGCTGGCGTCCGTGAAGAACAGAACGTTCTTGGACTGCGATGACGGACTAATTCCTCCTTGACGGCTGCCCCCGTAGCGGTCGTGGAGTTCGACTCGGCGGATCTGATCGCCCGGCTGGAGGTGCCAGCCATCGCCTGTCGGAATCTCGCTGTCCAGCCCAGAGGCTACGGCTTGCTCAGCCCTGGTGGCCAGCGCGTTCCACTGCTCGTTCGTGAGGCGGTGGGGATTTCCGGCGAACGGCTGGGACAGGATTCCGGCACCAGCGAAGACTTCATTGTTGATGAACCAAGCTCGCGGGATTGGGAATTCCAGCCACTTCTCAACCTTCAGCGGCACGGCATCCCGGGCGCCGGGCGGTTCTACCCAGTACTGATGGTCCGCCCTCTCGTCGCCACTCCAGCGCGGCTCACCTGTGAGCTCGCCAAGCGCCACGACACCACCGCCTGGACCGCTCACCCACAGCGCAAACGGATCGCCTTCTTGCATCTCGTTGAGGTAGCGCCGGACTGTCCAGGAGTCCAACTCGCCGTTGTCTGCCCGCAGGTCGTCGATACGGAACCTCGCTGGGTTGCACACCAGAATCCACGCTGTCATGGCACTCGCCCTTCCCCCACTGTCGTAGAGCCACAGCGTAGTCACGCGGTGCAGATGATCCTATGGATGGGGCCCGGGAGGAGCCTTGCTCTACAAGAGCTGCTGTCCGCCACCCCGCGTGACCTGCGGCGGACCCCGTGCCCGTTCCCCAGCCGGCGCCCCGCCGCAGCCCGAAACTCACCGCCACGTACTGCCCGATCAGCGCGGCCGTCACGAGGGAGGCCTATCGGAAGTAGATCCACCCGGTGGTCCAGACCGGTGCGACGGCCATGGGTGATCTGTTCGCGGAAGATCGTGAGGCCCAGTCACTCAGTTGGTCACGCAAAACGCCAGAGGGCCCACCGGATTTCTCCGGTGGGCCCTCTGTACTGGGTCGGGGTGGCGGGATTTGAACCCACGGCCTCTTCGTCCCGAACGAAGCGCGCTACCAAGCTGCGCCACACCCCGGTCCTGCGGTTTGTTGCTCCGTCTCCTTCGCAACGAGTAGAACTCTACCGGACGCTCGCCGAGACACGAAATCCGGTTCTTGGCGGGCGTCCGGTGCAGGTCAGCGGGGGGCCGGGGTGAGGGTGAGGAGGGTGGCCTCGGGGGGGCAGGCGAAGCGGACGGGGGTGTAGCGGTTGGTGCCGCAGCCGGCGGAGACGTGGAGGTAGGAGCGGCGGCCGCCGGCCTGGTGGGTGGAGAGGCCCTTGACCCGTCGGGCGTCGAGGTCGCAGTTGGTGACCAGGGCGCCGTAGAAGGGGATGCAGAGCTGGCCGCCGTGGGTGTGGCCGGCCAGGATCAGCGGGTAGCGGTCGGCGGTGAAGGCGTCGAGGACGCGCAGGTAGGGGGCGTGGACGACGGCGAGGGAGAGGTCGGCGTCGGGGGAGGGGCCGCCGGCGACCTCGCTGTAGCGGTCGCGGCGGATGTGCGGGTCGTCGAGGCCGGTGAATTCGAGGTCGAGGCCGCCGATGGTGAGCCGGCCGCGGGTGTTGGTGAGGTCGAGCCAGCCGGCCGTGTCGAAGCCGTCGCGGAGCTTCTCCCACGGGTTGTGGACGGCGCCGGTGACGCCGCGGCGGCCGGTGCCGTCGGCGTTGTTGAGGCCGTGGGCGCCGCTGCGCATCGCCTGGAGGTAGCGGGCCGGGTTCTTGCGGGCCGGGCCGTAGTAGTCGTTGGAGCCGAAGACGTAGACGCCGGGGAAGTCCATGAGGGGTCCGAGCGCGTCCAGGGCGGCGGGGACCCCGAGGGGGTCGGAGAGGTTGTCGCCGGTGTTGACGACGAGGTCGGGGCGCAGGCCGGCGAGGCTCTGCAGCCAGCGCTGCTTCTTGCCCTGCCCGCTCACCATGTGGATGTCGGAGACCTGCAGTACCCGGATGGGCCGGGCGCCGTGGGGCAGGACGGGGACCTCGACCCGGCGGAGCCGGAAGGAACGGACCTCGTACCCGACGGAGTAGGCGAGGCAGGCGGCGCCGGCGGCGGCGAAGCCGAGGGGAACGGAGTACAGCGGTCGCATCGCTCCATGCTCTCAGACGGTGGATCAGCCGGTGAACGTCCGGTGGCCGTGCGCGGATACGGGGCCGCCGGCGGGTCCGCTACGTGCCAGCGGGCCCGTTGCCTGCCGCCGGGCCGGTTAATGGCAAGCGACCGAACGTCGCAGGTGGGAGACTCGGGGCCATGACGACGCTCAAGGCGAAGCTGCACGAGGACCTCACGGCCGCGATCAGGGACCGGGACGAGCTGCGCTCGTCCACCATCCGGCTCACGCTGGCCGCCGTCACCAGCGAGGAGGTGGCGGGTAAGGCGAAGCGCGAGCTGTCCGATGACGAGGTGCTGAAGGTGATCGGCCGCGAGGCGAAGAAGCGCCGGGAGGCGGCGGAGGCGTTCGACACCGCCGGCCGGGTGGAGCAGGCGGCCCGGGAGCGCGAGGAGGGCGAGGTGCTGGCGGGGTACCTGCCCAAGCAGCTCTCCGACGAGGAGCTGACCGCGATCGTGGCGGCCGCCGTCGCCGAGAGCGGGGCGGCCGGTCCGCAGGCGATGGGCGCCGTGATGAAGCTGGTGAAGCCGAAGGTGGACGGCCTGGCGGAGGGCGGCCGGGTGGCCGCCGCGGTGAGGGCGGCGCTGACGGGCTGAGCCCCGCCGCCAGGCCCGAAGGGCGCCAGCCGGCCAGGGCCCGGATGGCACCGTCCGCGGAGCCCGAAGGGGCGCCCTCCGAGAGTGGTCTCGGAGGGCGCCCCTTCGTCGTGTCGTGCCCGGGTCGGGGGCCGGTCAGCCGTTGTTGCCGCCGTGCTTGCCGCCGTTGCCGTTGCCACCGTTGCCGCCGTTGTTCCCGCCGATGACGCCCGGCGGGAAGGTGAACCCGCCGCCGATCATCCCGCCGGCGTTGTTGCTGCCGCCGCCAGGGTTGCCCCCGCCCGGGTTGCCGCCGCCGGGGTTCCCGCCCGGGTTGCCACCGGGGTTGCCGCCAGGGTTCCCGCCCTGGGGCGGCGGGTTGCCGCCGGGCTGCTGCTGGGCGGGGTCGGCCGGCGGCGTGGCCCCGCCGGTCTGGTTGGCGTTGGGGTCGGTCTTGGGCGCCGGGTCCGGGATGTTGATGGTCTGGATCTGCTCCGGGGACGAGCCCTTGAGGGCCTGGTTCATCGCGAGCTGCCAGATCGGACCGGGGCCGTCGGCGCCGAACACCTCGTCGAAGTGCTTGCCGCCGATGTTGATGTTCTTCATCTTGACGCCGCCGGCCGGGCCGCCGAGCCAGACGGAGGTGGCCAGCGACGGGGTGTAGCCGCTGAACCAGGCGGCCTTCTTCTCGTCGGTGGTACCGGTCTTGCCGGCGATCTGCCGGCCGTCGTCGAGCTTGAGCGCGGCCGCGGTGCCCTTCTCGGTCACGTTGAGCAGGACGGTGTTGAGGGCGTCCGCGGTCTGCTCGGAGAAGGCCTGGCTGCAGGTGGTCTGCGGGACCTTGACGTCCTTGCCGTCGACCGTGCTGATCTTGTTGATCGCGATCGGGGTGCAGTACTTGCCGCGGGCCGCGAAGGTCGCGTAGACGTTCGACATGGTCAGCGGGCTGAGCTCCAGGGTACCGAGGACCATCGAGGGGACCTCCTGGAAGGCGTCGCCCTTGGCGGACTGGGTGATGCCCAGCTTGTTGGCCATCTGCTTCATCGCGCAGAGGCCGACCTGCTGTTCCATCTGCACGAAGTAGGTGTTGACCGAGAGGGCCATGGCCTGCTTGAGCTCGTACGGGCCGACCTCGCCGGCCGACTCGTTCTTCACCGTGGCCCTGGGCTTGTCGGTGTTCCTCCAGGTGCCCGTGCAGGTGGTCATCTGCGGGTAGTCGATCTTGTTCTCGGAGGGGAACGGCTGGGTGGGCGACAGGCCCGACTCCAGGGCCGCCGCGGCGAGGATCGGCTTGAACGTCGAACCGGTCTGGAAGCCGTTGCCGCCGCCCATCGCGGAGTCGACGTTGAGGTTGACGACGGTCTGGTTCTTGTTCGGGTCCAGGCCGTACGGGCGGGTCTGGGCCATGGCCAGGATCTTGCCGGTGCCGGGCTCCATCATGGTCGCGGCGGCCGAGACCGTGTCCGTCACGTTGACCTTCTTGGTGACGGCGTTCTGGGCGGCGGCCTGCTTGTCCGGGTCCAGCGTGGTGTAGATGTTGAGGCCGCCGGTGTCCCACAGCTTCTTGCGGTCGGCGGCGCTCTTGCCGAACGCCGGGTCCTGCTTGACCACGTGGCGCACGTAGTCGCAGAAGAAGCCCATGCCGGCCTGGGCGGTGATGCAGCCGTTCTGCGGGTCCTTGAACTTCAGGCCCAGCGGGGCGGCCTTGGCCTCCTTGGCCTGGTCCGCGGTGATGTGCTTGTTCTCGAGCATCTTGTCGATCACGACGTTGCGGCGCTTGACCGTGTTGTCGGGGTAGCGCACCGGGTCGTAGGACGACGGGTTCTGCACCATGCCGGCCAGGGTGGCGGCCTCGGCGACGGTCAGGTCCTTGTTGCTCTTGCTGAAGTAGCGCTGGGAGGCGGCTTCGATGCCGTAGGCCTGGTGGCCGTAGAAGGTGATGTTGAGGTAGTTGGTGAGGATCTGGTCCTTCGACAGGTCCTCCTCCAGCTTGATCGCGACCTTGAGCTCCTGGATCTTGCGACCCAGGGTCTTGCGCTGCGCCTCCAGCACCGCGGCCTGGTCGTCGCCGGCCTTCTCGACGTTGACGTTCTTCACGTACTGCTGGGTCAGCGTCGAGGCGCCCTGCGAGGTGGTGCCGCTCTCGGCGTTCTTGCCGATGGCGCGGAGCACGCCCTTGAGGTCGACGGCGCCGTGCTCGTAGAAGCGGGCGTCCTCGATGTCGACCTGGGCGTGCCGCATGAACGGTGACATCTGGTCGGCGGTGAGGACGGTGCGGTCGCGCTCGTACACCTTGGCGATCAGGCCGCCCTTGGCGTCGAAGATCTGCGTCGCCTGGGTGAGCGGCGGGGTCTTGAAGTCGTCGGAGATGTTGGAGAAGCTCTCCGCCGTGTCCTTGGCGGTCAGCCCGATGGCGCCGACGGCGGGCAGGGCGAGGCCTGCCAGCAGGACTCCGGAGAGCACGCTGACGCCCAGGAACTTCACTCCGTGTCCCGCGATGTCGAGCGGCGACTCGCGGCGCTTATCGCGCGGAGCTCCGGTGTTGCCTGGGGGCTGGGATGCCTGGGGGCGCTTCGGTGCCATGAGGAGAACCCTACGTCGCGGAATCCCGCCCATAGGGGCAGGTGTTCCCCTACGCTTGTCACAAGCTTGCGACAGCTTCGGTGCGTCAACACCATTCACTCTTGTGAGTGCAGAGACTTGCCCGAATTGCCCGATATTAGAGGGTTTTTGAGGCAGCTGTGGCCTGCTGTACCCGTGTGGACGGTAGCGCTCCGTGATGACACGCGTGGCGAGAGTTGCCGCGCCGCGATTGACAAGGCTTGCGACCTGCGATCACTCCAACGAGTGAGCTGACCGGTACCCATAGTCCAATCGGGTCATTCGAGATTGAGCCCGGAGGGGCTGTTGCTCGCTGTCGTTCTTCCGTAACGTCCTCAACTGGCAACGGTGAATATGCCGTTGCCGCCGTGGGGGAGCCTCGATACGGGAGAGGACGGCGCCGGGATGGGCTGGGTTGACGACTGGAGTGCGCAGGCCGCCTGCCGCACGAGTGATCCGGACGAGTTGTTCGTCCAGGGGGCGGCGCAGAATCGCGCCAAGGCGGTGTGCAGCGGTTGCCCCGTCCGCACGGAGTGCCTGGCGGACGCACTGGACAACCGGGTCGAGTTCGGGGTCTGGGGCGGGATGACGGAGCGCGAGCGCCGGGCGCTGCTGCGCCGCCGCCCGACGGTCATCTCGTGGCGGAGACTGCTGGAGACGGCCCGCACCGAGTACGAGGAGTCCCTCGCGACCGGCGTGATACTGACGGACTACGCCCAGGCGGGCTGAGCACACCGGCGCGGTGCGGACCCGCGCCGTGGCAGACCGGTGCCGGGGGGCCATCGGGCTGAGGACATCGGTGCCCAGCGCACCCGTGTCCGGCGCACCCGCGCTGAGGACGTTCGGACTGAGGACATCCGCGCTGAGGACATCCGTGCCGAGGACGTTCGCGCCGGGCGCACCGGTGTTGGGCGCCCGGGCCGGGCCGGTGCCTACGCGGTGCCGCTGAGCCGGTCCCCGATGGCGCGCAGCCCGTCCAGGTCGTGCACGTCGCCCGGCAGCGCGGCGACCTCCACGATCGGCACGTCCGGGTACACGGAGACGAAGCGGTCGCGGGTTCGGCGCTCCCGCCCCATGATCTGCATCCGTTCGGCGTGCAGCCTCAGCAGCCCGGCCGCGAGCAGTTCGGCCTCGGGCGAGGCGTGCTCCGAGCCGTTCTCCTCCAGCGCCTCGGCGGCCGCCAGCGCCCGTTCCGCGGTGAGCTGCGGCGCGCCCGAGCCGTGCACCCGGTTGAGCACCAGACCGGCCAGCGGCATCCGGTCCGCGGCGAGCCGGTCGACGAAGTACGCCGCCTCGCGCAGCGCGTCCCGCTCCGGCGCGGCCACCACCAGGAACGCCGTGCCCGGCGCCTTGAGCAGCTGGTACGTGCGGTCGGCGCGCTCGCGGAAGCCGCCGAACATCGAGTCCATCGCGCTGACGAAGGTCTGCACGTCGGTGAGCAGCTGGGCGCCGAAGATCTTGCCCAGGGTGCCGGTGATCAGGCCCATGCCGGCGTTGAGGAACCTCATCGCACTGCGGCCGCCGACCTTGGCCGGGGCGGTCAGGATCCGGATCACCCGGCCGTCGAGGAAGGAGCCGAGCCGGTTGGGCGCGTCCAGGAAGTCCAGTGCGGAGCGGGACGGCGGGGTGTCGACGACGATCAGGTCCCATTCCTCGGCATCGCGCAGCTGCCCGAGCTTCTCCATCGCCATGTACTCCTGCGTGCCCGCGAAGCCGGCCGACAGGGACTGGTAGAACGGGTTCTCCATGATCGCCTTGGCCCGTTCGGGCTCGGCGTGGGCGAGCACGACCTCGTCGAAGGTCCGCTTCATGTCGAGCATCATGGCCTGCAGCTCGCCGTTGCCGGTGACCCCCTTGACGACCCGGGGGGTGTTGTCCAGCTCGGTGAGGCCCATCGACTGGGCGAGCCGGCGGGCCGGGTCGATGGTCAGAACGACGACCTTGCGGCCGCGTTCGGCGGCCCGCAGGCCGATCGCCGCGGCGGTGGTGGTCTTGCCGACGCCGCCGGAGCCGCAGCAGACGATGATCCTGGTCCTCGGGTCGTCGATCAGCCCGTCGACGGCGAGCCGGCTGCCGGCGGCCCGGACACCGCTGCCGCCGTCGCCGACCCCGCCGCTGCTACCGCCGCCGTGGGCCCGGCCGGCCCCGCCGTTCCCGCTGGTTCCGTTGGTTCCGTTGGTGGTCACGCCGCCCCCTGCCGCTTCAGTTGGCCCGCCAGCTGGTACAGCCCGCCGAGGTCCACGCCCTCGCCCAGCAGTGGCAGTTCGTACGTGGGGAGCCGCAGCTGCTGGAGGTCGGCGCGCTGCTCGCGCTCCAGCTCGACCCGCTCGGCGTGCTCCCTGGCCTGCTCCAGCAGCGGGTCGAGCAGCGGCTCCACCGCCGCCCGGACCGTCTCCGGCTTGCGCGAGCGCCCGCCGAGCCCGGCCTCGCCGAGGGCCAGGGCGACCTCCTCGCGGTGGTCCCCGTCCACCGCGGCCACCGCCGCGGCGTCCAGCACCGGCGGCCGGACCATGTTGACCATCACCCCGCCCACCGGGAGCCTGGCCTCGCGCAGCTCGGCGAAGCCGTCGACCGTCTCCTGCACCGGCATCTCCTCCAGCAGGGTGACCAGGTGCACCGCGGTCTCCGGCGACTTCAGCACCCGCATCACGGCCTGCGCCTGGGTGTGTATCGGCCCGATCCGGGCCAGCCCGGCGACCTCGGCGTTCACGTTCAGGAACCGGGTGAGCCGCCCGGTCGGCGGCGCGTCCATCACGACCGCGTCGTAGCGGCGGCGGCCGTCCGGGCCCTTGCGCCGGGCCGCCTCGCAGGCCTTGCCGGTGAGCAGGACGTCCCGGACGCCGGGCGCGATGGTGGTCGCGAAGTCGACGAAGCCGACCTTCTGCAGCGCCTTGCCGGCCCGGCCGAGCTTGTAGAACATCTCCAGGTACTCGAGCAGCGCCTGCTCGGGGTCGATGGCCAGCGCGAGCACCTCGCCGCCGCCGCCTCCGCCGCCCCCGTCGTCGGGGGGCAGGCCCAGCTGGGCGCGGGAGACCGCGGCGATCCGGCGCTCCTCGTACGGGAGGGCGGCGATGCCGAACAGCTCGGCGATGCCCTGGCGCCCCTCGACCTCGATCAGCAGCACCCGGCCGCCGTCGGCGGCGAGCGCCAGCGCCAGCGCGGCGGCCAGCGTGGTCTTCCCGGTGCCGCCCTTGCCGCTGACCACGTGCAGCCGGACGCCCTCCCAGTCGGGGTCGCGCCGGGCCGCCTGGCCGGGGGTGCGTGCCACGCTCCGTCTCCGTCCGTCTCGTGGGCCGGGGCCGCTCCGTCGGCCGGCCCGAACTACCGGTGCCCTCTCGCGAGGGTAACCAGGGAGCGCGCCGGATGCCCGGAGCACCAGGGGGGCCGGGCCTGAATCATGCCCCCTTTGTGGGCCACCTCACACGCCGGTCCGTGGGCGGCGCCGATCGCGGTGGCCGCTCGTCTAGAGTCTGGCCATGACCAAGTGGGAATACATGACGGCGCCTCTGCTCGTGCACGCCACCAAGCAGATCCTGGACAACTTCGGCGCGGACGGCTGGGAGCTCGTCCAGGTCGTGCCGGGCCCGAACCCGGAGCAGCTGGTGGCCTACTTCAAGCGGGAGAAGAACGCATGAGCAAGGTCGAGGCCAAGCTCGCCGACCTGGGGCTGACCCTGCCGCCGGTGGCCGCTCCGGTCGCCGCGTACGTGCCGGCCCTGCGCTCGGGCGAGTTCGTGTTCACCTCCGGCCAGCTGCCGGTCGTCGGTGGCAAGCTGCCGAGCACCGGCAAGGTCGGCGCGGAGGTCTCCCCGGAGGAGGCCAAGGAGCTCGCGCAGACCTGCGCGCTGAACGCGCTGGCCGCGATCAAGTCGGTGATCGGTGATCTGGACCAGATCGAGCGGGTCGTGAAGGTGGTCGGCTTCGTCGCCTCCGCCCCCGACTTCACCGGTCAGCCGGGCGTGATCAACGGTGCCAGCGAGCTGCTGGGCAAGGTGCTGGGCGAGGCCGGGGTGCACGCCCGCAGTGCGGTCGGCGTCGCGGTGCTGCCGCTGGACGCCCCGGTCGAGGTCGAGCTCCAGGTGCGCGTCAAGAACAGCTGAGCGTGATCGCGAAAGGCGGGGTTGGGCCTGTCCAACCCCGCCTTCGTGCGCTTAGCATCCGGGCATGGACCATCGAGCGACGACGCTCCCGATGCCGCCCGGTTGGCCCGCCCGGATCCGGGCGGTCGACTCCGGCGTGCTGACCCCGCCGGTGCCCAGGCTGGCCGCGACGGTCGTGCTGCTGCGCGACGCGGCCGCCGGGCCGCAGGCGTACCTGCTGCGCCGGCGCACCTCGATGGCCTTCGCGGCCGGCATGTACGCCTACCCGGGCGGCGGGGTGGATCCGCGCGACGCCGAGGTGGAGACGGGCTGGGCCGGACCGGCGCCCGAGGAGTGGGCGCGACGGCTCGGGGTGGACGCCCGGACGGCGCGGGCGGTGGTCTGCGCGGCCGTCCGCGAGACCTTCGAGGAAGCCGGCGTCCTGCTGGCCGGCCCGGACGCGGACAGCGTCGCCGCGCCGCGCGACTGGAGCGCCGAGCGGGCGGCGCTGGAGGCGCACGAGCTGTCCTTCGCCGAGTTCCTCCGCGACCACGCTCTGGTGCTGCGCAGCGACCTGCTGGGCGGCTGGGCCCGCTGGGTCACCCCGGAGTTCGAGGAGCGCCGCTACGACACGTGGTTCTTCGTCGCGGTGCTGCCGGCCGGGCAGAGCGCGGCCCTGGAGGTCGGCGAGGCCGACCGGGTGGCCTGGCTGACGCCCGCCGAGGCCGTTCTCGGCTACCGGGAGGGCCGGTTCGGGATGCTGCCGCCGACCGTGACGGTGCTGCGCGAGCTGGAGCCGGTGCGCACCGCCGCGGAGGCGCTGGCCGCGGCCGCCGGGCGGTCGCTCGAGCCGGTGCTGGGCCGGGCCGAGGTCCGGGGCGACCGGATGACGGTCCGCTGGCCCGGGTACGACGAACTGACCATCGACGGGGACTTCCCCGAGGACGCCTGACCGCCCGGCGCCGCCCTCGTCGGCACTGTCGCCGACGACGCCGACGACGCCGCCGAACAGACTCGAAACAGAGAGGACCGACGCCCGATGACCCACAACGCCGTGGCTCGCCGGACGGCACCCGAGCTGCCCGCCCGCCGCCTGATCCCCCGTACCCCGGCCTGCGAGAGTCCGGTCCCGTTCGTCGAGACGGCCCAGCGGCCGCTCGTCCGGATCCTGCCGCTCAGGGCCCTGCACCGGCCCGGCGGGGACAACCGGTGAGCGGGCTCCTGCCGGGCGACCCGGCCGCCACCATCGACGGCGAGGCCACGGCCCGGGCGCTGTGCGTGCTGGCGCCCAACCCGTCGCCGATGACGCTGGACGGCACCAACACCTGGCTGCTCTCCGAGCCCGGCTCGGACCTCGCCGTGGTGGTCGACCCCGGCCCGCTGCACGAGGGCCACCTGCGCCGGGTGGTCGACCTCGCGGAAGAGCAGGGCAAACGCGTCGCGCTGACCCTGCTCACCCACGGCCACGCCGACCACTCCGAGGGTGCGGCCCGCTTCGCCGAACTCACCGGCACCGAGGTGCGCGCGCTGGACCCGGCGCACCGGTTGGGCTCCGAGGGCCTGGTCAACGGCCAGCGGCTGGACGTCGGCGGCCTCGACCTGCGGGTGGTCGCCACCCCCGGCCACACCTCGGACTCGCTGACCTTCCACCTGCCCGCCGACGGCGCGATCCTCACCGGCGACACCGTCCTCGGCCGCGGCACCACGATGGTCGCCCACCCCGACGGCCGGCTCGGCGACTACCTGGACTCGCTGCGCCACCTGCACACGATGGCCTCCGCGCACGGCGTGCGGACGGTGCTGCCCGGCCACGGTCCGGCGCTCGCGGACGCGCTCGGCGCCGTCGACTACTACCTCGCCCACCGGGCCAACCGGCTCGCCCAGGTGGAGACCGCGGTCGAGGCCGGCTGCCGGACCGCGGACGAGGTGGTGGCCCGGGTCTACGCCGACGTCGACCGGGCGCTCTGGCCGGCCGCCGAGCTCTCGGTCCGGGCGCAGCTGGAGTACCTGGAGGAGCACGGGCTGATCCCGGGCCTCGACTGATCCCGTCGCGCGCGGGGCGGGCAACGGAACACGAAGGGGAACGCCGAAGGGCCCGTCCGCTCGGACGGGCCCTTCGGCGTTTACGGCGTGAAGGCGTGAAGACGTGCGCGCCGAGGTCAGCGCGAGCGGCGCGACAGCCGCTCGACGTCCATCAGCACCACCGCGCGCGCCTCCAGCTTCAGCCAGCCGCGGCCGGCGAAGTCGGCGAGCGCCTTGTTGACCGTCTCGCGGGAGGCGCCGACCAGCTGGGCCAGCTCCTCCTGGGTGAGGTCGTGGGCGACGTGGATGCCCTCCTCGGACTGCACGCCGAACCGGCGGGAGAGGTCCAGCAGGGCCTTGGCGACGCGGCCGGGCACGTCGGAGAAGACCAGGTCGGACATCACGTCGTTGGTCCGGCGCAGGCGGCGGGCGATGGCCCGCAGCAGCGCGATGGAGACCTCGGGGCGGGCGTGCAGCCAGGGCTGCAGGTCGCCGTGGCCCAGGCCGAGCAGCTTGACCTCGGTCAGCGCGCTGGCGGTCGCGGTGCGCGGGCCCGGGTCGAACAGCGACAGCTCGCCGATCATCTCGCTGGGGCCGAGGACGGCGAGCATGTTCTCGCGTCCGTCCGGCGAGGCGCGGTGCAGCTTGACCTTGCCCTCGGCGACGACGTACAGCCGGTCGCCCGGGTCGCCCTCGTGGAACAGCGACTCACCACGGGCGAGGGTCACCTCGGTCATGGAAGCGCGCAGCTCGCCGGCCTGTTCGTCGTCGAGTGCCGCGAAGAGTGCGGCGCGCCGCAGAACGTCGTCCACGTGCTTCCTCCTTCTCGGCCGTTCGGCGGGTGGGCCGTCCGGCGCAAGTTCCGTACCGTGCTCTGCATCACCAAGCATGGCGCATGTCGCTCCGATCATATGAGGAGGGGGTGTGCCGAGGTGTGCGGTGCGGGGCCATTCGTACCGGCGGGTCACCGGGTGGGGCGTCGCGGGGGCGGCACCGGGTCGAACGCGTCATCGGACGGTTCGAACAGTGAATCGCCCACCGCCGTACGGGCGTAGAGGACGCTGTGACCGGCCCGGTGGGCGCTGGTCAGGCCCGCCGCGCGCAGGGCGGTCAGGTGCTGCGATACGCCGGCGGCGGACAGACCGGTGCGGCGGGCCAGCTCGGTGGTCGAGGCCGGGGAGTCCAACTCGGCCAGCAGCCGGGCCCGGGACCGGCCCAGGACGGCGGCCAGCGCGTCCGGGCGCCCGTTCGGGCGCGGCTCCCACAGGGTGGCCGCGCCGCGCGCCGGGTAGCTCAGTTGCGGCGGGTCCGGCGGCAGCACCCGGGTCAGCACCCGCGGCCAGGCGAAGGCGGACGGCAGGAGCAGCAGCCCGGCCCCGGCGCTCAGCCGGGCGACCGCGCAGTGCCGCCGCTCCAGGCGCAGCGCCGCGCCGTCCCAGCGGACCGTCTCGTGCAGGTCGTCCAGCATCCGCGCGGTGCCGTGCTCGGCGGCCTGCCGGGAGCGGTGGAACACGTCCGCCTCCAGCAGGGCGCGGATCCGGGCCCAGTACGGGGCGAGCGCGAGCTGCCAGTACGCCTCGATCTCGGCGGTGAGCCGGGGCAGCTGCGCCGCCGGGTCGCGGTACAGCGGCTCCAGGACGGGCGGCAGGCGGCCGCCGGCCTCGGCGGCGAGGATGTCCAGGTCGGCGCGGACCTGCCCGGCGCCGGTGGTGGCGATCGCGGCCAGTTCGTCGGCGAGGGCGGGGGAGAAGCCCGCCGGTGCGGGGTTGAGGAAGTCGGGCAGGTGGCCGACGGCCGGGACCATGACGGCCAGCCGGCCGCGGTCGAGTCCGGTGGCGGCCAGCCGGTCGCGGACCTGGTCGGCCCAGCGGCGGTGCAGCGCGGGGACGGGGGAGTGGGCGAGGGCGCGGAGGCTGGTCACCACCTCCTGCAGGGGGGAGAGGGCGAAGCGGGTCAGCGCCAGGTCGTTCGCGGAGAAGTGCAGTGCCGTCCGCATGCCGGGCCCCTCCCAGAAGATTCGGGCCCAGCTTAATCAGTGGTGACCCGCCCGGGCCGGGCCGCACGATGCGGGGGAACCGAGGCAGCACCCGACGGCACGGAAGAACGGTGACCCCGCATGTCCACTCCCCCTCAGGCCCCCACCCCCACCCCCACCCCCACGCCGCGCGAGCGGGCGCTTCGGCTGCGGGAGCTCGTCGTGGACGGCCCGCTCGTCCTGCCCAACGCCTGGGACGCGGGCAGCGCCGCCGTCATCGCCTCGGCCGGCGCCCCGGCGATCGCCACCACCAGCGGCGGCGTCTCCTGGTCGCTCGGCCACGGCGACGGCCACCGGCTGGACCGGGCGCAGGCCGTCGATGCGGCCCGCCGGATCGTCGCGGCCGTGGACGTGCCGGTCACCGTCGACGCCGAGGGCGGCTACGGGCCGACGCCCGCCGACGTGGCCGCGACCGTGGCGGCACTGGTCGGGGCGGGTGCCGTCGGCGTCAACCTGGAGGACTCGACGGCCGTCGGCGGCCCGCTGTTCCCGGTGGCCGAGCAGGCCGACCGGCTGCGGGCGGCCCGGACGGCGGCGGCCGCGGCCGGGCTGCCCGAGCTGGTGGTCAACGCCCGCACCGACGTCCTCCTGTTCGGGCTGGGCGGTCTCGACGACGTGTTGGCCCGGGCCGAGGCCTACGCCGAGGCGGGCGCCGACGGTCTGTTCGTCCCCGGGCTGCTGGACCTCGACGCCCTCGCCGGGCTGTGCGAGCGCTCCCCGCTGCCGGTGAACGCCATGGCCGTCGCGGGCGGGCCGACCGTCGCCGAACTCGCCGCCACGGGGGTGCGGCGTGTCAGCGTCGGCACCGGGCTCGCCCAGCTCGCGTACACCGCGGCGCGCCGCGCGGCCGCCGAACTGCTCGGCGCCGGGACGCTGGCGGAGCTGGACGGCGCGCTCGGCTTCGGCGAGCTGAACGGGCTGTACCGGGGCTGACCGCGGGCCCGCCGGGGGCACGGCCGCTCGGCCCCGTTCACCCGGCCCGTTCACCCGGCCCGTTCACCCGGGCCGGGCTCGCCGGGCAGGGGGTCAGCCGGTGAAGCCCAGCTCGCCGAGGGTCTTCTCGATCCGGGTGCGGTGCGCCGCCTCCCAGTCGTCCAGCGTCTCGGCGGCCTCCTTGGCCAGCTTGGCGCGGGCCGCCTCCAGGGCCTCGGCACGTCGGTCGGCGGGCACCACCACGACCCCCTCCTCGTCGGCCACCACGATGTCACCGGCCGCCACCAGCACGCCGCCGCAGCGCACCCGGGCGCCGTGCGTGCCGAGCTCCCGCTTGGCCCCCGGGATCGGGATCACGCCGCGGGCGAAGACCGGGAAGCCCAGCTCCCGCACCTCGCCCAGATCCCGGATCAGGCCGTCGGCGACGAACGCCACGACGCCCCGGCGCTGCGCGACGGCGCACACGTTGCCGCCGGCCAGCGCGTAGTCCAGGTCTCCCGACTCGACGACGATCACGGCGCCCGGCTCGGCCCGGTGGATCGCCGCGTGCAGCATCAGGTTGTCGCCGGGCGGGCACTGCACGGTGAACGCCGGGCCGGCCACCCGCGGCGCCCCCGCCCACAGCGGACGGATGCCGATGTCCATGACCTGGGCGCGCCCGAGCACGTCGGCCAGGGTGGTGGTGGGGATGTCCTTGAAGTCCTGGTCCATGCTTCCTCGTTCTTCGGTGGGCAGGCGGCGGCCGGCCGCCGCCGGTCACGCTAACCCGCGACGGTTCGGGCGAGGAAGGCCCTTCGGCCGGAGAACTGCACCGGCTCGGGCGGGGTGGGCTGCGTCGCCGCGCACCCGTGCACCCGCGCACCCGGGCGGCCGTGCCGGGCGGCCGTGTCGGACGGGGGCTCAGACGCGGAAGGCCGCGACGTAGCGGCGGGGGTCGCGGCGGAGGTCGGTGTCCCAGCGGGCCGTGCACTGTTCCGCGAAGGTCTGCCCGGTGCGCAGCACCTCGTCGAGCGGGTCGAGGTAGTCCAGCACCTTCGGCTGTTCCAGGCCGGCGCGGACCCGGTCCCGCAGGCCTGCCCGGGCGAGCCGGACGAGTTCCGCCGCGAGTTCGCGGACCCGGTCGCCGCCGAGCAGGGTGTCCAGGCCGTCGGCGGGGAGCCGGGCCTTCGCCGCGCGGTGCTCCGCCACGCCGTGGTGGCGCAGCAGTTCCCAGGCCGCCGTCCGCGACGGGGGGTGGTAGGCGAGCCCCGCCCACAGCGCCGGTACGGCCGGGATGTGCGGGTACGGCGGGCCGTCCCCGGCCCGCAGTTCCAGGGTCCGGCGGACTCTGACGTCCGTCCAGATCTGCGACATGTGGGAGACCCAGTGGTCGAAGGTCGGCATGGTGCCGTCGTCGAAGCCCTGCCGCAGGATCTCGGCGAACGGCCGGTCGGGGGCGAGCCGGTACCGTCCGTCCGGGTCGCGGTAGTAGATCATCGGGATCCCCAGCGCCCAGTCGATGACGTCGTCGGCGGTCACGTCGGGCCGCAGCGCGGGCGGCAGGACGCCGCAGCGGCGCGGGTCCATCCGCAGCCAGTTCTGCGACCTGTGCGAGAGCAGCCCGTTCGATCGGCCGCCCTGGAGCGGCGAGTTGACGAGGAGTGCGGCGACCACCGGGGACGCGGCGGTCAGCATCCGCAGCTTCTGGGTGAAGTCCTCGTCGGACAGGTAGTCCAGGTGCACCTGGGCGGACAGCGACATCGACATGATCTTCGGGGCCCCGCTGCCGGCCTCGCCGATCCGGTCGAAGAAGTCGCGCATGACGGCACCGCGGAGCATCGGCACCCAGGAGACGGTGTCGAGCCGGTCGAAGGGGAGGTTGCCGCCGGGCAGGAGGGCCAGGCCGAAGCGCCCGACGAGTTCCGCGAGGCGCTCCATCGTGGCCCGCATGTCGTCCACGGCCGTGGCCAGGTCGGCGGCCGGGGCGGAGGAGTACTCGACCTGGCCGCCGTGTTCGAGCGTGATCTGGGCGGTGTCCGCCAGGTCCACGCCGGTCAGCCGACCGTTGTCGCGCCGGTCCGTGCCGCCCCATTCGGCGAGGACGGCCTCCAGGACGGCCCGGACGCCGTTCCTCCCCTCGTAGGGGGCGGCCAGCCCGGTCTCCGGGTCGACGATGCCGTTCTCGATCTCCAGCCCGATCCGCTCGGTCGCGGACGCCGCCGGGGCGAGCAGCGGTCCGAGGTCGTCGCGGCGCAGCGCCGCTCCCGTCGCCGGGCCGCCGCTCTGCTCGCCGGGTCGGCGCCGGGGCGCCGGTGCCGCGCTCACCCGGCCCGCAGCCGGGCGGTGTCGTCGGCGTGCTGCCCCCGGTCGATCACCTGGCCGACCACGGCCAGGGCCGACTGGGCGGCGCCCTGCATCCAGGCGTGCGCTCCGGACAGGTGCTCTCCGGCGAAGAAGATCCTCGGGTCGTCGGTCGGGTGCGGGGCGCCGAGCCCGGTCAGGTACCGGGTGTGCTCGCCGGGCGCGAGGTGGGCGAAGGCGCCGCCGCCCATGCCGACCTGGTCGTCCCAGTTCCAGTGCACGATGTCGTCCGCGTCGCGGAGGATGCCGGGGTGCAGCCGTTCCAGGCACTTCAGGACCAGCAGGTCGCGGTCGGCCGGCGGCAGGGTGGTGAAGCGGCGGGCGTTGGCCCCCCACAGGTAGGCGCCGACGAGCACCGCGGGCTCGTGGGAGCGCTGCGGGTCCCGGGCGGCCCAGCGCCTGCCGACGGTGCTCCCGTTGGTCCGGCCGTCGACGGGCCGGGCGTTGTCCGACGGGTACCAGCACTGCTGGATCGGCATGTCGGTGAAGCTGCCGCCGCCGAAGATCCGGTCGTCCAGTTCCCAGCCGCGCCGCTTGGTGTGGACGAGCGTCTTCGTGCTGCTGGCGTAGCTGATGCCGCGGATCGCGTGGCGCTGGTGGTGGGGCAGGCCGGGCCGGAAGCTGATCTGGTCGAGGGCGGGGACGGGGACGCAGCAGACGACGAAGTCGACGTCCTCGGTGATCGTGCCGCCGAGGCGCCGCCCGTGCACCCGGACGCCCCGGCGGGTCAGCGAGAGTTCGTCGATCTGGGTGGACAGCTGGAGGGTCCTCGGCCGCAGCCGGCGCACGAACGCGTGCACCAGGCGGTCGGTGCCGTCGACCAGTTCCACCTGGCCCGCGTGGAACAGGCCGAAGTAGTCGACGAGGACCTCCAGCAGGGAGGACTGCTCGTAGTGGACCAGGCCGCTGGCGTGGCCGAGGAGGTCCCAGGCGTCCTGTGACAGGTGCTCGTGGACGTACTGCCACAGCGACACCGAGACGAGCCGGTCGAGCGCCGGGTCGTCCCAGTGGCCGTCCAGCACCCGCCGGCGCTGGTCGGGGGTGAGCGTCTCCCAGGCGGCCGTCAGCAGCCGGTCCAGGATCCGCACCGGGTCCTGCTTCTCGGCGGCGCGCAGCGCGTACGCCGGGTGCAGCGCGTGCACCTCCTGGACGCGGGCGCGACGGCCGCGCAGGTGGTAGTAGGCGTCCGGGTTGAAGTTGACGAACGGCCTGGTCCGCAGGCCGAACTGGGACACGTAGTGGAGGACGCAGTGGTGGTTCCCGGGGATGCGCATGGCGCCCAGGTCGGCGTGCGTGCCGTCCCAGAAGCGGTGCGTGCGCACCCGTCCGCCGGGTTGGTTCGACCGCTCGTACAGGACGATGCCGAAGCCCCTGCGCTGGAGCTCGTAGGCGGCGACGAGGCCCGCCACCCCGGCCCCGATCACCGCGACGCGTCCGGTGGCGCCGGTCACCGGGCGCAGCAGGCTGCTGGGAAAGGCGAAGCTCTCGTCGAACATGGGCACCTCGCGTCGTCGTAGCCCTCAGCCTGGGGCAGCCCGCCGTCGCGAGCCACCAGACCGCGCCCATCCGAAGGTCGGCCCGCGGCTCCCGCGGGCTCCGGTGATCCGCTGCCCGCCGTCGGCCGTTCGGCGTAGCCTTCGTGCATGGCAGAGAGCAAGGTCCGGGCGGCGGCGGCACCGAAGGCGAAGGCCGTGCCGGGGGTGAAGCCGGGGAAGCCGGAGTCGCACCTGGCGATGGTGCGGCGGGCGCGGCGGATCAACCGCGAGTTGACGGAGCTGTACCCGTACGCGCATCCGGAGCTGGACTTCGAGAACCCGTTCCAGCTGCTGGTGGCGACCGTGCTGTCGGCGCAGACGACTGACCTGCGGGTGAACCAGACGACGCCGGCGCTGTTCGCGAAGTACCCGACGCCGGAGGACATGGCGGCCGCGAACCCGGAGGAGCTGGAGGAGGTCATCCGCCCGACCGGGTTCTTCCGGAACAAGGCGAAGTCGCTGATCGGCCTCTCGATCGCCCTGCGCGACGACTTCGGCGGCGAGGTCCCGGGGCGCCTGGACGACCTGGTGACGCTGCCGGGCGTGGGCCGCAAGACCGCCAACGTGGTCCTCGGCAACGCCTTCGGGGTGCCCGGGATCACCGTGGACACGCATTTCGGGCGGCTGGCCCGGCGGTTCGGCTGGACGGCGGAGGAGGACCCGGTGAAGGTCGAGGCGGCCGTCGCCGAGATCTTCCCGAAGTCGGAGTGGACGATGCTGTCGCACCGGGTGGTCTTCCACGGCCGCCGGATCTGCCACTCCCGCAAGCCCGCCTGCGGCGCCTGCCCGGTCGCGCCGCTCTGCCCGTCGTACGGGGAGGGCGAGACCGACCCGGAGAAGGCGCGCAAGCTGCTCAAGTACGAGCTGGGCGGGCAGCCCGGGCAGCGGTTGAGGCCGCCGGGGGACTTCCCGGGGGAGGCCGCCGCCCGGGCCGACGCCGCCGAGCACCAGGGGCGGATCGCGGACCTGGCGGTGGGCGAGTGACCCGCGAGGCACGGCGGACTCCGGAGCCGTCGGCGGTGCGGGTGGTCGAGGCGGACGGCCTGCCGGCCTGGCTGGAGCCGGTGCGGGAGGCGGCCGAGCGGGTGCTGCCGGAGCAGCTGAGCCGCTTCCTGCCGCCGGTGGAGGGCGGCCGGGCGGCGGCGGTGCTGATGCTGTTCGGCGAGGGCCCGGACGGGCCGGACCTGCTGCTGATCGAGCGGGCCCGCTCGCTGCGCTCGCACGCCGGGCAGCCGTCCTTCCCGGGCGGCGCGCTGGATCCGGAGGACGGTGACCCGGACGGCCCGGGCCCGGTCGCGGCGGCGCTGCGCGAGGCCTGGGAGGAGACCGGGCTGGACCCGGCCGGGGTGCAGGTGTTCGCGGTGCTGCCGGCGCTGTACATCCCGGTCAGCCGGTTCGTGGTGACGCCGGTGCTGGGCTGGTGGCGCGAGGAGTCGCCGGTGCGGCCGGTGGACCAGGGCGAGACCGGCGCGGTGTTCCGGGTGCCGGTCGCCGATCTGGCCGACCCGGCGAACCGGGTGCGGCTGCGCCACCCGTCC
The DNA here is from genome assembly GCF_040684355.1 of Kitasatospora sp. NPDC091276. Lineage (NCBI taxonomy): Bacteria > Bacillati > Actinomycetota > Actinomycetes > Kitasatosporales > Streptomycetaceae > Kitasatospora > Kitasatospora sp. NPDC091276. The sequence goes on from NZ_JBFBFU010000023.1 coordinate 53,638, forward strand.
GGGCACGTGGGGCCGGCCTTCGCGGTGGCCGGGCGGCTGGTCTGGGGGTTCACGGCCGGGGTGATCGACCGGGTGCTGCATCACGGCGGGCTGGAGCTGCCCTGGGACCCGTCCCGGATCGTCGACCTCTCGGACGAGGCGCTGGCCCTGGTGCAGGGCGATCTCGACCACTCCCGGGCGCTGCCCGGCGGCGACGCCGGTCCCACGTGAGGGGCCGTCTGCACGGCCGGGCCGCGGGCCGTGGGAGGGTGTCCGGGTGAACGTCCTGGATGTGCTGCTGATCGCCGCTGCCGTGGCATTCGCCGTGTCGGGCTACCGGCAGGGCTTCGTCGTGGGTGTCCTGTCCCTGGTCGGTTTCCTGGGCGGCGGCCTGCTGGCCGTCCAACTGCTGCCGCTGCTGCTCGACCACCTCAGCCCGGGCACGACGGCCTCGGTGGTGGCCGTGGTGGTGGTGATCGTGTGCGCCGCGATCGGCCAGGCGGTCACCGCGCACTTCGGCTGGAAGCTCCGGGGCCACATCGGCCGCCGTCCGGCGCGGGTGCTGGACGCGACCGGCGGCGCGGCCGTGAACGTGGTCTCGATGCTGCTGGTGGCCTGGCTGATCGGCTCGGCGCTGGCCGGGGCGTCGCTGCCGACGGTGTCCAAGCAGGTCCGCTCCTCGGCGATCCTCGGCGGCGTGCAGAACGCGCTGCCCGACGACGCGCCGAACTGGTTCTCGGACTTCTCCAAGGTGCTGGCCCGCAACGGCTTCCCGCAGGTCTTCAACCCCTTCGAGCACGAGCCGATCACCCAGGTCGACACCCCCGACCCGGCGCTGGCCGGCAGCCCGGCGGTGGCGCGGGCCAAGCAGAGCCTGGTCAAGGTGGTGGGCACCGCCACCTCCTGCAGCAAGACCCTGGAGGGCAGCGGTTTCGTCTTCGCCCCGCACCGGGTGATGACCAACGCCCACGTGGTCGGCGGGGTCGACGAGCCGACCGTGCAGATCGGCGGGGTCGGCCAGCTGTACGACGCGACGGTGGTCCGCTACGACTGGCAGCGCGACATCGCCGTCCTGGACGTCCCCAAGCTGAACGCGCCCCCGCTGTCGTTCGCGGGCGAGGCGAAGACCAACGACAGCGCGATCGTGGCGGGCTTCCCGGAGAACGGCGCCTTCAACGTCCAGCCGGCCCGTATCCGCGGCCGGATCCAGGCCAACGGCCCGGACATCTACCACCGCGGCCAGGTGGTCCGCGACGTCTACTCGGTCCGCTCGCTGGTCCGCCAGGGCAACAGCGGCGGCCCGCTGCTCACTCCGGACGGCCAGGTCTACGGCGTGGTGTTCGCCAAGTCGCTGGACAGCGCCGACACCGGGTACGTGCTGACCGCGGCCGAGGTGCGGGAGGACGCGGAGAAGGGCGGCACCGCGAGCACCCGGGTGGACACCCAGGGCTGCGCGCTCTGACCGGGCCCCGGGGCGGTCCGACGCGCCGGATCCGACGATCCGATATCCGTCACACCGTCAGTCCGCCCTGGTAGCCTCTGCCGCGCTCACCCGTTCGGCTCAACCGGGCGCCGTCCCGGAGTGAGTCTTACGGGAGGTCGTGGTAGTCCGATGATGGGTCACTCGCACGCGGTCAGTGGGGCGATGCTGTACGCCGCCTCCGCGCCGTTCCTGCCCCCGCTGCTGCTGCACACCACGCTGCAGCCGGCGGACATACTGATGGGCACGGTGCTGTGCGCGGGGGCGGCCCTGCTGCCGGACCTCGACCACCACGACGGCTCGATCGCCAACTTCCTGGGGCCGATCTCCAAAGCGCTCTGCCGCTTCGTGGCCTGGGCCTCCGGCGGGCACCGGCACGCCACCCACTCGCTGCTGTTCGTCGCGCTGATGGGCGCCGGCACCTGGGCGGGCGTCACCTACCTGGGCCGCAACTTCACCCTGGTGCTCACGTTCTTCCTGATCGCGCTCGCGATCCGGGCGCTGCGGCTCTGCCCGCCGGGGGACGGCCCGGAGAGCTGGATCACCGTCATCGGGCTGTCCGCGCTCGGCACCTTCGGGATGAACACCTGGATGCCGAACTCGCCGGGCTGGCTGCCGTACGCGGTGGCGCTGGGCACCCTGGCGCACCTGCTGGGCGACTGCCTGACCAAGAAGGGCGCGCCGCTGCTCTGGCCGCACAAGGAGCGTTACGAGGTGGTGCTGATCAAGCGCAGCGGCAACAACGTCGAGACCAAGGTGCTGGTGCCGATCATGTCGGTGGCGACCTTCGTCCTGCTCTGGTTCACCGCGGTGTCGCCGACGATCGTGAACTGACCGTCCGGCCCGACCGGCCGAACCGATCGGCCGGCCGACCCGGCCGACGGGACCGACCGGCCGGATGACGCGGCGCGAGGCCTCAGGTCTCGCGCCGCAGTCGTGCGCCGACCCAGCGGGCGCGGCGGCCGAGGATGCGGGGGATGCCGAGCTGCCGCTGCGCCGGGCGCGGACGGCGGTCGGGGCCGTCGTAGCCGAGGTCGTCCGCCCAGTCGGGGCGGTGGGCGGAGCGTTGGGAGCTGTTGTGGCGTCGGGCGCGCGGGGCGCCGCCGCGATCGGGCATCCAGGTCATACCGGAATGGATGCCCCTGGGCCGGTGGGGGTAACCGCCGGGCACGCGTCCAAATTGGCCTATGCGGTTGTCATATGTGCGTCAGATCAAGGGAGTTGGGACCAAGGGCCCTTCCCTCCCGGCCCCTTCGCCGCTCCTGCGCCGTCACTCCTTGTGACGGCCGACCCAGTCCAGCAACTCCGCGGTGAACTGCTCCGGGGCCTCCTCGTGCGGGAAGTGCCCGACCCCCGGCATCAGCCGCCAGCGGTACGGCGCCGCCACGTACTCGCCGCCGCCCAGCGCGGTGTGCGACAGCAGCACCGGGTCCGCCGCGCCCTGGACGTGCAGGGTCGGCGCCGTGATCGGCTTCTTCATCCGCCGGGCGAACTGGATGCCGTCCGGGCGCGCCATCGAGCGCAGCAGCCAGCGGTACGGCTCGATCGAGCAGTGCGCCGTGCTGGGGATCTGGATGGCCTGCCGGTACGCGTGCACCGCCTCCTCGTCCAGCCGGTTCGGACCGGCCCAGGCGTCCAGGTAGCGGCCGACCAGCGCGGCGTCGTCGGCCACCAGGCGGCGTTCCGGTATCCACGGCCGCTGGAAGCCCAGCACGTGCTCGAAGGCGGCAGCCTGGCGGCGGTCGGTCAGCAGGGCCCGGCGCAGGTCCCGGGGGTGCGCGGCGGAGACCACGGTGAGGCTCTGGATCACCGACGGGCGCATCACCGCCGCCACCCAGGCCAGCGTGCCGCCGGCGGCGTGCCCGACCAGGTGCGCCCGGCGTTCGCCGAGCGAGCGGATCACCCCGGTGATGTCCAGGGCGAGGTTGCCCGGGTCGTACCCGCGCGGGGTGCGGTCGCTGCCGCCGATGCCCCGCAGGTCGAGCGCCACCGCCCGGTAGCCGGCCTCGGCGAGCGCGGTCAGCTGGTGGCGCCAGGCCCACCAGTACTCGGGCCAGCCGTGCACCAGCAGCACCAGCGGGCCCGAGCCCAGCTCGGCGATGTGGAACCGGGCGCCGTTGGCCGCGAGGTCGCGGTGCGTCCACGGGCCGCTCTGCCGGACGCTCCAGGCCTCGGCGCCGCCGTCGGGGGCGGTGTCGGGGGTCTCCTCGGCGGGCTCCCCCCCGGGTGCCAGGTCGGGTCCGGAGTCGGCGGACGGCTGCGCGGGCACGGGCTTCTGGTCAAGCGGCATACCGAGAGCGTGTCACATCCGTGCGCCGGACGGCGCCCGGTACTCGCTCCCGGCGGGTCCGGGCGGGCGGCTGCGCGCCGCCACCGGAAGGGCCGTTACGGGATGCGGCCCAGGGCCCGGTCGATCTCCTCCTTGGTGGCCGGGCGCGGCCGGGCGTTCTTCAGCACGTCGGCGGTCTTCTGGGCGCCCTCGATGGTGCGGTGCGGCTTCTCGATCCGCTTGAACGAGCGCCAGGCCATCAGCCCGAGCAGCACCGCGAGCAGCAGGTAGGCGCCGGCCACGATGAGGAAAGACCAGCCGAGCGACAGGCCCAGCGCGTGGATGCCGAAGGCCGCCGCGGCGCTCAGCATCGGGACGGCGGCCAGCGCCACCACGGCGGCGACGCCCAGCGAGACGCCCCCGGAGACGCCGCGCTTGACGTCCGCCCGGATCTCGGCCTTGGCGAGCGCGATCTCGTCGTGGACCAGTGCGGACAGGTCGGCGGTGGCCGCCGCGAACAGCTGCCCCACCGAACGCTCGCCCTCGTAGGGCGCCCGGCCGTTGCTGGACGGGTCTGCGGCTCCTGCGGGCATCAGCGGTTCTCCTCTGCGGCTGTGCGGCGTGACGCCGCCGCGTGGTGCGGTTCGGGGGGCCGGAGGGGCCCGGAGGCGTCAGTGGACTGTCGACAGCTCAGAATCATGCCCCTACCGGTCAGCCGCACACCACTCCGGGGCCCCGCCGGGGGGACGTGTCCGGGCGCTGCCGGGCCGCCGACGGGCCTCAGCGGGGCTTCTCCGGCCCCTCGCCGTCGGGCCGAGGGGCGAGCTCGGCGGCCCGGGCCCGCCAGGCCGGGTCGTCCTCCTGGTAGACGTCCGGGACGCCGTCGCCGTCCACGTCCCGCTCCTCCTCCTCGCACAGCTCGCGGTAGTGCCGGTTGCGGAGCTTGAGCAGCACGGTGGCCACCGTCGCGCAGAGCAGCGAGCCGACCAGGACGGCCGTCTTGGAGAGGTCGGCGAGGGCCAGGTCGTCGCGGAACGCCAGTTCGCTGATCAGCAGCGAGACGGTGAAGCCGATGCCCGCGAGCACCGAGACCGCGAACATGTCGGCCCACTTGAGCTTCGGGTTCAGCTCGGCCCGGGTGAACCGGGCGGCCAGCCAGGTGCCGCCGAATATGCCCACCGTCTTGCCGACCAGCAGGCCGATGACGATGCCGAGCGGTGTGGCCTGGGTGAACACCTCGCGCAGCGTCGGGCCGGAGATCGTCACCCCGGCGGCGAACAGCGCGAACACCGGGACGGCCAGGCCGGCCGAGAGCGGACGGACCAGGTGCTCGATGTGCTCGCCGGGGGAGTGCTGCTCGTCGCCCTCCCGGTGGCAGCGCAGCATCAGGCCCATCGCGACGCCCGCGACCGTGGCGTGGATGCCGCTCTCGTGCATCAGCGCCCAGTTCACGACGGCCAGCGGTACGAACAGGTACCAGCCGTGCACCCCGCGCCGGTGCAGGAACCAGAACAGCACCAGGCCGGCGAAGGCCAGGCCGAGCGCCCAGAACTTGATGCCGGAGCTGTAGAAGACCGCGATGATCAGGATCGCTATCAGGTCGTCCACCACGGCGAGGGTGAGCAGGAAGGCGCGCAGGGCGGACGGCAGGTGGCTGCCGACCACGGCCAGCACGCCGAGCGCGAAGGCGATGTCGGTGGCGGTCGGGATGGCCCAACCGCTGGGGTGACCGCCGCTGCCCGAGTTGACGAGGGCGAACAGGATCGCCGGCAGCGCGACCCCGCAGACGGCGGCCACCACCGGGAGCAGCGCGGCGCTCGGGGTGCGCAGCTCGCCCGCGACGAACTCGCGCTTGAGCTCGATCCCGGCCACGAAGAAGAAGATCGTCAGCAGGCCGTCCTTGGCCCAGTTGCCGAGGGTGAGGTCGAGGTGCAGCGGGGCGGACGGCCCGACGGTGTAGTCGAGGACGCTCTCGTACGCGTGTGGCCAGACGTTGGCCCAGACCAGTGCGACCACGGCGGCGAGCAGCAGCAGCACGCCGCCGACGGTCTCGGTGCGCAGGGCGTCGGTGATGAACGTCCGCTCGGGCAGGGACAGCCGGCCGAGCAGCTGCCGGCGGCGGGTCGTCGGCTCGTGGACGGGCGGCTGGTCGGTCACGAGGACCTCCTGAGGGGCTGGGAGCGGCAACGGATGCACGTGTGGTGCAGTTGCCGACCAGACTTCCCGGCGCGCCCTGTGACGCTCGGATTCCCGTTCAGGGATCTTGATGCGTCGTTAACAGTCTAGGGGATCGTTCGGGTGACATCCGGATTGTCCTATTCAAGGACTTAAGCCCTGCGGGTTGGTTCTGCACTCCGGAGGAGCAGTGGCACGGCACCCGAATGGCCTAGGCCGCTCGCAGACGGGTGAACGCGGCCCTGTCGTCCCTGTCGTCCTTGTCGTCTCTGCCGTCCCTGTGGTCTCCGTCGCCCTTGCCGTCGGTCGCAGGCGCCGCCCGGCCCCGGCCGCCCCGCCCCGGCCGCCCCGCTGGCACACCCCGGCGGCCGACCGGAAGCGGGCTTCGGACTCACGGCATGGCTGTGCCCCGGGCGGTGACCACCGCCCGGGGCACGCTTCACCGTGTCGGCCGGCTCAGCCGTTGCCACCCGCCGGCGGCAGCTGGGCCTGGATCTGGCTCATCACCGTGCTGTCGGCGAGGGTGGTGGTGTCACCGACCTCGCGGCCCTCGGCGATGTCGCGCAGCAGACGGCGCATGATCTTGCCGGAGCGGGTCTTCGGCAGCTCGCCGACCACCTTGACCTGCTTCGGCTTGGCGATCGGGCCGAGCGTGCGGCCGACGTGCGCGCGCAGCTCCTCGACCAGCTCCGGGCTCTCGGTGGCGCCGCCGCGCAGGATCACGAAGGCGACGATGGCCTGGCCGGTGGTGGCGTCCGCGGCGCCGACCACGGCGGACTCGGCCACCGACGGGTGGCCGACCAGGGCGGACTCGACCTCGGTGGTGGAGATGTTGTGGCCCGAGACGAGCATGACGTCGTCGACCCGGCCGAGCAGCCAGATGTCGCCGTCCTCGTCCTTCTTGGCGCCGTCACCGGCGAAGTAGCGGCCCGCGAAGCGCGACCAGTAGGTGTCGATGTAGCGCTGGTCGTCGCCCCAGATGGTGCGCAGCATGGACGGCCACGGCTCGGTGAGCACCAGGTAGCCGCCGGAGCCGTTCGGGACCTCGTTGGCCTCGTCGTCAACCACGGTGGCCGCGATGCCCGGCAGGGCGCGCTGGGCCGAACCCGGCTTGGTCTCGGTGACGCCCGGCAGCGGGCTGATCATCATGGCGCCGGTCTCGGTCTGCCACCAGGTGTCCACGATCGGGGTCTTGCCGGCGCCGATGTGCTCGCGGTACCAGATCCAGGCCTCGGGGTTGATCGGCTCGCCGACGCTGCCCAGCACCCGCAGCGAGGACAGGTCGAACTTCGCGGGGATGTCGTCGCCCCACTTCATGAAGGTGCGGATCGCGGTCGGCGCGGTGTAGAGGATCGTCACGCCGTACTTCTGGACGATCTCCCAGAACCGGCCCTGGTGCGGGGTGTCCGGAGTGCCCTCGTAGATGACCTGGGTGGCGCCGTTGGAGAGCGGGCCGTAGACGATGTACGAGTGGCCGGTGACCCAGCCGATGTCGGCGGTGCACCAGTAGACGTCGGTCTCCGGCTTGAGGTCGAAGACCGCGTGGTGGGTGTAGCTGGCCTGGGTGAGGTAGCCGCCCGAGGTGTGCAGGATGCCCTTGGGCTTACCGGTGGTACCCGAGGTGTAGAGGATGAACAGCGGGTGCTCGGCGTCGTGCGCCTCGGGGGTGTGCTCGGTGGACTGGCGCGCGGTGATCTCGTGCCACCAGACGTCACGGCCCTCGGTCCAGGCGATGTCCTGCCCGGTGCGGCGGATCACCAGGACGTGCTCGACGCCGTCGACCTTGGTGAGCGCCTCGTCGATGGCCGGCTTGAGCGCGGACGGCTTGCCGCGGCGGTAGCCGCCGTCGGCGGTGATGACGAGCTTGGCCTGGGCGTCCTCGATGCGGGAGGCGACGGCGTCGGCGGAGAAGCCGCCGAAGACCACCGAGTGGGTGGCGCCGATCCGGGCGCAGGCGAGCATCGCGACGACCGCCTCGGCGATCATCGGCAGGTAGACCGCGACCCGGTCGCCCTTGCGGACGCCGAGCTCCAGCAGCGCGTTGGCGGCCTGCGAGACCTCGTCCTTGAGCTGGGCGTAGGTGATCGAGCGGCTGTCGCCGGGCTCGCCCTCGAAGTGGATCGCGACCCGGTCGCCGAGTCCGGCCTCGACGTGGCGGTCGACGCAGTTGTAGGCCACGTTGAGCTTGCCGTCGGCGAACCACTTGGCGAAGGGCGGGTTGGACCAGTCCAGCGTCTCGGTCGGCTCGACGGCCCAGCTGAGGCGGCGGGCCTGCTCGGCCCAGAAGCCCAGGCGGTCCTCGGAGGCCTGCGCGTACGCGGCCGCGGTGACGTTGGCGGCGGCGGCGAGCTCTGCCGGCGGGGCGAATCGCCGCTCCTCCTTGAGCAGGTTGGCCAGGCTCTCGTTGCTCAACGCGCACTCCTCATCGAGTCATGATCGGAGACGATCCCGTGCGTGGGGATTGTCCCGTGTGTCCCAGCGCACAGCTCACCAGGCGAATGGGGCACTTGACAAGAGCCTCCGGGTAATTGGTGTAGACCTTTGACCGGCAGTCGAACGGACCATCGTACGGCGCACCGCCTCTGGGCGGTGCGCCGTACGGCGGCCGGAGGGCCCGCGCCCCGGCCCGCCCGGCGGGGACGCGGGCCCGGCTCTCAGGCGGCCAGCCAGGGGCCGTCCTCGGCGCCGTCGGCGGGAACCCGGCCATCCTCATTCACCCGTTCGGGCGTGTCGCCCGCCGGCGACCCGGTCGGCGGTGCCCCTGGCGCTGACCGGCCGGCGGTCGTTCCGGCCGCTGCCGTCCCGATGCGCGCCTCGATCGGACTGAACGTCCCCTCGGCCCGGTCGAGCACGTAGGCCTGGGCGGTCGCGAAGTCGAAGTACATCCCGACCAGTCGCAGGGTGCCCTCCTCCACCCGGCGCTCCACGGCCGGGTTGGCCAGCAGTTGGTCCAGTTGCTGGACCACGTTGGTGATGCAGAGCTGCTCCACCAGGTCCACCACCGGCCGCGCGTCGAACCCGGCGGGGACCCGGCGGAGCCGGTCCAGCGAGCCGCGGCCGTTGCGCAGCCAGCGGGCCAGCGGGGTGGGCGGCCCGGGGCGCTCGTGCACGCCGTCCAGCAGGGCCTTCATCGCGCCGCAGCCGGAGTGGCCGCAGACCGTGATCGAGCCGACCTCCAGGACCTCGACCGCGTACTGCACCGCGGCCGCCACCGAGTCGTCGGCCGCACCGGGCTCGTACGGGGCCGGCACCAGATTGCCGACGTTGCGGACGGTGAACAGGTCCCCCGGGCCGCTGTTGGTGATCATGCTGGTGACCATCCGGGAGTCCGCGCAGGTCAGGAAGAGCTGGGAGGGCGTCTGCCCCTCCCGGGCCAGGCGGGCGAGTTCGGGCCGGATCAGCGGGGCGGTGTGCTGCTGGAACACCCGGACGCCGTCCAGCAGCCGGCCGTGCGGGTCCTCCTGCTGCTCGATGCAGTGGTGGCCGACCCAGGGCGTCCAGGCCCGGCAGCGGTGCGGACCGGGTGAACTGCCCGCCCGGACGGTGCCGTCGGGGTCGAGCACCTCGTCGTCCCTGCGGCGCGTCACCATCGAGACCCGGCCGCCCGCGGCCTGGTGGCCCGTCCGCCAACTGTGCAGCGTCTCGTACGCGGCGTGGTCCAGGAAGGAGCCGTCGTGGACCACGGTGACCTCGGCGCTGGAGGGGATCCCGGCCAGCGCCCGGCTCAGCCGGGGCACGGCGGTGAAGGTGAGCGGCCCGTGCGTCTGGACGGTGACCACGCCGGCCGGGCCGGCCAGCACGTCCACGTGGGCGCGGGTCAGCCGGTAGAGCGCGAGCAGCACGGCGGTGCCGGCGCCGAGCGCGACGCCCCACAGCACGCCGAGCGCCACCACGGCGAGCACGGTGGTCAGGTAGACCGGGAACTCGCGGTGCCGGTGCACGTTGCGGATGTGCGCGAAGCTCACCATCTGCAGCCCGACCACCAGCACCAGCGCGGCCAGCGCGGCCAGCGGGATCCGGCGCAGCCCGCCGGTCAGCGCCAGTGCGGCGGCGAGCACCCAGACGCCGTGCAGCACCGAGGACCACCTGCTCTGGCCGCCGGCCCGCACGTTGGCGGTGCTGCGGACGGCGCCGCCGGCGACGGGCAGCCCGCCGACCAGCCCGCTGACGATGTTGGCCAGGCCCTGGCCGCGCAGTTCGCGGTCGAGGTCGCCGGTGCGGCGGGACATCCGGTCGACCGCGACGGCGGACAGCAGCGACTCCACGCTGGCGACGGCGGTGACGGTCAGGACGGCGGCCAGCACTCCGGCCAGCGGGCCGTGCGGCAGCGCGGGCACGAGGGCGTGCGGCTGCCAGGCGGGCAGCCCGATGTGGGCGAGCCGCAGGTCCAGGGCCAGGGCGAGCGCGGTCGCGGTGGCGACGGCGGCCAGCGGGCCCGGCACCTTGGCCAGCCTGGCGCCGAACTCGCCCGCGCGGCCGGGGAGTCGGCCGAGTCGGGGCCAGCCCAACAGGACGGCCGCGGTCACCGATCCGGCCAGCAGCGCGGGCGGGTGCGGCCCGGCCAACTGGCCTGGCAGCGCGAGGAGGTTGGCGATCGCGGAGCTCTGCGGGGAGCCGCCGAGGACGACGTGCAACTGCGCGATGGCGATGGTGAGCCCGACCCCGGCCAGCATGCCGTGCACGATGGCGGGCGAGACGGCGAGCGCGGTCCGTGCCACCCGGCGCACGCCGAGCAGGAGTTGGAGCAGCCCGGCGGCCAGGGTGATGGCGCAGGTGGCCCGCCACCCGTACTGGACGATCAGTCCGGCGGTGATCACGGTCAGCGCGGCGGAGGGGCCGCTGACCTGGAGCGGGGTGCCGCCGAACAGCCCGACGACGATGCCGCCGACGGCCGCGGCGGCGAGGCCGGCGGTGAGCGGGGCGCCGGTGGCGAGTGCGATGCCGAGGGAGAACGGCACGGCGATCAGGAAGACCACCAGGGAGGCTGAGAGGTCCTGGGCCCAGCGGGCCTTGGTGCCGGGGCCCGGTGGTGCGTGGTCGGTGGTGTCGGAGGCGATGGGGGCGCTGGAGATGTCGAGGGTCATTGTCTTCCCGTCTGTCCGGGGGAACGAACGCAGTCAGGTCCGGCGGTGAGTCCGGGGTGGGGCTCCGGGGCGGATCGGCTGTCGTGGGTCGCGACGGTGTGGCGGGATGGCGTGGGCGCGGCGGGGAGTGCGGGTGTCACCGGCCGGACCTCGACCATCAGGGCCCGCCAGAGACCTGGGCGAGGTGCGGGACGTCTCGCCGAGGGCCGTCGGGACGGACCATCAAGACTCGGTAAACCGAGGGTAATGAAAGCTTTGCACAGCGTCATTCCGGGAGGGAAGGGGAAAACCCCCCGATTCACCCCATTGGGTGGTGTTCGAACCGCTGGGAATCTGCTGGCGAAGCCGGGGACGGCCGGGCGTTCGGTGGCGCCGGGCGGTCCGGACGTGCGGAACGGGCCGTGGCCCTCCCCGGGGAAGGGGGGAGGGCCACGGCCCGTTCGGGCGGAGCGGCGTCAGGCGAGCGCACCCGCCGGGGCGGGCCGCTCGCCGACCCCGCCCAGCACGAAGGCCTCGTCCACCTGGGCCGCGAGGTCGACGCCGACCTTGGCGTTGGCCCAACTCTCCGCGTTGCGCACGTGGAAGAGCACGGCCTGCTCGGTGTAGCGGCGCACGTCCCGCTGCCCGTACGCGGACTCGGCCTCGGCTCGCAGCTCCTCCAGGACGGCCCGGTTGGCCGGCTCCAGCGACTTCAGCGGCGGCTCGGCGCCCTGCTCCAGACGGCGCACCCAGTCCGAGTGCCCGAAGGTGGTGAGCAGGTCGTCGCCGACCTCCCGGCGCAGGAACGCCAGGTCGTCCGGGCCCTGCACCTTGTTGCCGATCACCCGCAGCCGGACGCCGAAGTCGCGGGCGTAGTCCTTGTACTGGCGGTAGACGGAGACGCCCTTGCGGGTCGGTTCGGCCACCAGGAAGGTCAGGTCGAAGCGGGTGAACAGGCCGGAGGCGAAGGAGTCCGAGCCCGCCGTCATGTCGGTGACCAGGTACTCGTCGGGGCCGTCCAGCAGGTGGTTGAGCAGCAGTTCCACCGCGCCGACCTTGGAGTGGTAGCAGGCCACCCCGAGGTCCTCCTCGGTGAAGGCGCCGGTCGCCAGCAGTCGGACCGATCCCTCGTCCAGGGCGATCGGGCGGGCGCAGGCGGCGTAGACCGGGTTCTCCTCGACGATCCGCAGCAGGCGCGAACCCCGGCCGGGCGGCGTGGTCTTGATCATCTCGTCGGCCGAGCGGATCAGCGGGTTGCTGCCGCGCAGGTACTCCTTGATCTCTGGCAGGTGCGCGCCGAGCGAGGGCAGCTCCGCGGCCTGGGCATCCGTCAGACCCAGGGCCGGGCCCAGGTGCTGGTTGATGTCGGCGTCGACGGCGATGACCGGCCGGCCCGCGGCGGCCAGATGGCGGATGAACAGTGCGGACAGCGTGGTCTTCCCGCTGCCGCCCTTGCCGACGAAGGCGATCTTCATCTGGGACTCCGGCTCTCGCTCTGGGCCCGCGCTCGGGGCCACCTGCTCAGGGGCCGCACGTGCCGAGGCGCCCTAAGTGGAAATAGTTATCGTCTCCGATAGTGGCCATGCTAGCCGGGGTTTGGGCCTCCTCGGCGGAGGGAAGTGAGGATTGCCTCTAACGGGTGATCCGGGGTTGCTGTTCCGGGAGGGGGCGGCTGTTCATTACTCTCGGGTAGGTGAGCACTGGAACAGATCCCCTCGCCCCGCTGGCCCAGCTCCCCGGGGTGCCCGACGCCGTGGCCGAGGTCCGCAAGGCCGTCGACCGGCTCTACGGCCACCGGGTGATGCGCCGCCGCGCGGCCGAGGTCACCTCCGAGTCCGCGCTGCGCGGCGCCCGCGCGTCGGCGGCGCTGGCCGGGGCCGACTGGCCGCTGGAGGAGGTCCGGCGCCGCAGCGACTTCAGCGCGGACCCCGGGGCCCGGACGGTCGGCGCGGCCCTGCGGATCGCCGCCGAGGCCGGCCAGCTGCTCAGCATCTGGCGGCATTCGCCGCTCCAGGTGCTGGCCCGGCTGCACCTGCTCGCCGTCGGCGACGGCGAGCCGTCCGCCGGGCGGCCCCGCCGCGCGGGCGAAGGCGTCGAGGACCTGTTCCCGCTGGGGCTCGAGCCGGTGGAGAGCGTCGAGGTCGTCCAGGTGGACGAACCGCTGCCCGTGCTGCCGCCCGCCCCGGGTGCCGAGGAGGTCGCGGCCCGGCTCGACCAGCTCTCCCGACTGCTGGTGGCGCGCGCCGAGGGCCAGGGCGTGGGGACGCCGGCCCTGGTGGTCGCCTCCGTGGTGCACGGCGAACTGCTCGCGCTGCGGCCGTTCGGCGCGTACAACGGCGTGATCGCGCGGGCCGCCCAGCGGATCGTGCTGCTCGCCGAGGGGCTCGACCCGAAGTCGATCTGCCCGGCCGAGGTCGGGCTGGCGGAACTCGGCACCGACGCCTACCGGCGGGCCCTGGCCGGCTACCTGGCGGGCACGCCCGAGGGGATGGCGGCCTGGATCGCGCACTGCGGGCGGGCGCTGCGGCTCGGGGTGCGGGAGAGTACGGCGGTCTGCGAGGCGATGCAGCGCGGGATGGTCTGAGCGGGCGGGGGCCGCGGGCGCGGCGCGGGCGGGGGCCGCGGGCGGTTCTGGCGCTCCCGGCACGAAGATGCGGCGGCACCCGATCCTGCCTGGTGCCGCCGCTGGTGCAGATACCGGGTGACCATGCATGCACCGGAAGTGCTGATCAGACGGGGATCCTGCCCGTTCGTCTGGTCCAGCGGCCCGACAGCGGGTCGGCTGCATGTGGGTGCTCGGTTACCTGTACACGCGGTCCGTGGGGCCTTAACTGCGTTGTCGGTTTGACCTCTTCGGGTCCTGACCGGGTCTCGCGGGCCGTGCTTCATTTGTATCGCGTTTCGGGCGAAAGGGGAACCCGAAAAGAGAACTCTGTGCTGATTGTCTGATTTGCCCCACGTTGCGGGGTTCGTGGTTGCCCGCGTTGCGGGCCGCGGCGGGCGGTTCAGGCCTCCGGGCGGCGCCGGTGGGCCAGGTACCAGATGACCCCGGCGGTCACGGCCGCCGTCCCGATCGCCACGGCCGTCAGCACCGAGCCGCTCGGCGCGGAGAACTCCGGGAGCCGCCGCCGCAGTTCCACCGGCCGGTCGAAGACCAGCACCGGCCACTCCCGGGCCTGCGCCTCCTTCCGCAGCGCGCGGTCGGGGTTGACCGCCGACGGGTGGCCGACGGCCTCCAGCAGCGGCAGGTCGGTGGAGGAGTCGCTGTAGGCGTAGGACGCGGCCAGGTCGTAGCCCTCGGACTCGGCCAACTCCCGGATGGCGGCAGCCTTGTTCTCGGCGTAGGCGTAGTACTCGATCTCGCCGGTGTAGCAGCCGTCCTCGACCTTGAGCCGGGTGGCGATCACGTGGTCCGCGCCGAGCAGCGCGCCGATCGGCTCGACCACCTCGGAGCCCGAACTGCTGACGATCACCACGTCCCGACCGGCCGCGTGGTGCTGCTCGATCAGTGAGGCGGCCTCGTCGTAGATGATCGGGTCGATCAGGTTGTGCAGCGTCTCCGCGACGATCTCGCGGACCTGCTGGACGTTCCAGCCCCGGGTGAGCGAGGAGAGGTACTCGCGCATCTTCTCCATCTGGTCGTGGTCCGCGCCGCCGACCAGGAAGACGAACTGGGCGTACGCGCTGCGCAGTACGGCCCGACGGTTGATCAGACCGCCCTGGTAGAACGGGCGGCTGAAGGCCAGCGCGCTCGACTTGGCGATGATGGTCTTGTCCAGGTCGAAGAAGGCCGCCGTGCGCGGCCCGCCCGGCCCGGGGCGAACGGGTGAGCGGGTCTGCGCGGGCCCGGTGGCCTCGCCCGGGGACTCGTCGGCGTGGTCGTCGGCGTTCTCGGTGGTGTCCACGGGAACCGAGGATAGAGGGAGCCGCAAAACAGGCCGCCATTCGGTGTACTCGTGGGCGTGCGGGTTTGTGTTTCTGGCCGCTCGGGTACACCATGGAAGTCACGGATCGTTCGCGACCGTGCTAACCCGGTCCGGCTCCTCCCCCCCGAGTCGGGCCGTGGATAGACGACCCCCGCTCTCCCCCCCGGCGGGGGTCGTCGCACGTCCGGGGCCATTTTTAGGCCCTGAAGGCCCCTCGCGGCGAGCGCCGCGGTCGCCCCGTCGACGGTGTACAGGGGGTGTCGACACCCTGGTCCACTGACCACCTTTCGTCACTCTGCGTCGCTGTTTGCTCATGGCTGCCCGTGGCTCTTCGGCTGGTTCCGATCGGTGGGCAGAGCTGCTGCGGCGGGGTGCCCGAGGGGGCGGCCGGGAGGGTCCGTCGGGTGGCCGGCGAGGGTGCGACGGGCTTCCGGTTCGCATCCGTGATCCCCGATCGTCAATTCTTTGACGATAAATCCCTCGCCCGGGTGAACGTTTTCCTCCACAGCCCACGAGTTATCCACAGGTATTCGCATCGTGGATGACGGAATCCCGATCTCCCCCCACCGTGATGGTCGGCGGCGGTCGCCGGGCGGATCTCACCTTCCCTCTCTCCCACGAGGTCTGCCGGGCGGCCGTTCGCCGGAACCGTCCGACGTGCGCCCCGGACCGCCCCTGGCGGCCGTCGGCGCAGAGGGGAGCCCGCCATGTCGACGCCGATCGCCGACCACGCCACCACCGAAGGGCCCGGGGCCAGCGGCCCGCTCGTCGTCACCGAGGACGAGGGCCTGGCCGAGCACCTGCTGCGGCTCTGCGCGGCCGCCGGCACCGAACCGAGGCTGATCCGGGGCGCACCACCGCCGCGCGAGCTCTGGGAGGGCGCCTCACTGGTGCTCATCGGGGACGACCAGGCCGCCCGGTGCGCCGGGCTCGGCCGGCGCGGCGGGGTGCTGCTGCTCGGGCTGGACCTCGACGACGCCGGGGTGTGGGTCAGAGCCGTCCAACTCGGCGCCGAACACGTGCTGTTCCTCCCCGACGCCGAGGCCTGGCTGCTCGACCGGATCGCCGACGCGGCCGAGGGCGCCGGCTCCCCGGCGCTCACCGTCGCCGTGCTCGGCGGCCGGGGCGGGGCCGGAGCCTCGACCCTGGCCTGCGCCCTCGCGGTCACGGCCGCGCGGGCGGGGCGGCGGACGATGCTCATCGACGGAGATCCGCTGGGCGGCGGCCTCGACATCCTGCTCGGCGGCGAGGCGGCCCGCGGGTTGCGCTGGCCCGATCTGGCCGGCTCGCGCGGGCGGGTCAGCGGGGTCGAACTGGCCAGGGCGCTACCGGTGCTCAAACGGCTCTCCGCGCTCTCCTGCCTGTCCTGGGATCGCGGCGACACCCTGACCGTGCCGCCGGAGGCCATGCGCAGCGTGCTGGCCGCCTCCCGGCGGCGTGGCGGGCTGGTCGTCGTCGACGTGCCGCGCCATCTCGACGCGGCCGCCGGGCAGGCTCTGGAGCAGTCCGACCTGGCGCTGCTGGTGGTGCCGGCCGAACTGCGCGCGGTGGCCGCCGCCGACCGGGTCGCGGCGGCCACCCGGATGCGGCTCGGGGACGTCCGGGCGGTGGTGCGGTCGCCGCGCACCTTCGGACTCCCGGCCCACCGGATCGCCCGCGGGCTGCGGCTGGAGCTCGCGGGGGAGTTGGAGCCGGAACCCGGTCTGGCGGAGGACGTCGAGAAGGGCGTCCCGCCCGGAATCCGGGACGGCGGCCCGCTCGCGCGCTTCTGCGAGACCTTCCTGGACGAGGTGCTGCCGCCGGTGCCGGCGGTCGGAGGAGGTGTGTACTGATGGTCCGTCTGCGCAGAACAGGCCCCACCGTGCGGGCGGGGGGCGGTCCGAAGAGCCGGGGCGAGGGTGCGCGGGAGCACCGGCCGCTCAGGAGCGTGCCGCCGCCCGGCGGGTCACCCGAAGCGCCGCGCCACCCCTGCCCGTACGGGCGCACCGCCCGGGAGGAGCGGACGGCGGAGCTGGTGGACGCGGTCCGGCTGCGGCTGGCCGAGTCGGGTGCCGCCCCGACGGCCGGGTCGGTCGCGGCGGTGCTGCGGGCCACCCGGCCGCCGCTCGGCGGGGACGAAGTCCTGGACACCGTGCGCTCGCTGCGTGCCGAACTGGTGGGTGCGGGCCCGCTGGAGCGGCTGCTGGCGGCGCCCGACGTCACGGACGTCCTGGTGAACGGTCCGGACGAGGTGTGGGTCGACCGTGGCGGCGGCCTGCACCGGGCCACCGGAATCCGGTTCGCCGACGCCGAGGCGGTACGGCGGCTGGCCCACCGGCTGGCCACCGCGGCCGGGCGGCGGCTGGACGACGCGCGGCCCTGGGTGGACGCCCGGCTGCCGGACGGCACCCGCCTGCACGCCGTGCTGCCGCCGATCGCGGCCGGCTGCACGCACATCTCGCTGCGGGTCTGCCGACCCCAGCCGTTCACGCTCGACGAACTGGTGGCGGGCGGGGCGCTGCCGCCGGAGGGCGCCGGCCTGCTGGCCGGCATCCTGCGGGCCAGGCTGTCGCTGCTGGTGTCCGGCGGGACGGGCACGGGCAAGACCACGTTGCTCGCGGCCCTGCTCGGCCTGGTCGGGCCGGAGGAGCGGATCGTCATCGCGGAGGACTCCGCCGAACTGCGGCCGGCCCATCCGCACGTGGTCCGGTTGCAGAGCAGACCGCCCAACCAGGAGGGGCTGGGTGAGCTCACGCTGCGGGACCTCGTCCGGCAGGCGCTGCGGATGCGTCCGGACCGGCTGGTGATCGGAGAGGTCCGCGGGGCCGAGGTGTCGGACCTGCTGGCCGCGCTGAACACCGGGCACGAAGGCGGCTGCGGCACGGTGCACGCCAACACGGCGGCGGACGTGCCGGTCCGGCTGGAGGCGTTGGGCTCGCTCGCCGGGCTCGACCGGCCCGCGCTGCACAGCCAACTCCGGGCCGCGCTCGACCTGGTGGTGCACCTGGTCAGGGAGCCGGGCTCGGGGCGCCGCCGGGTGGCGGAGATCCACACGCTGGCCGCCGGCCGTGACGGGCTGGCCGTCACCACCCCGGCGGTGGAGTTCCCGGTGGTGGGCGGTCTGGTCCCCGGGGCGGGCTGGGAGCGACTGGTCGGGCTGCTGGCGGTGCGCGGGGTGTCGCTCGGGGCGGGGCCGACGTGACGGCGGCGGTGGCCGGGTTGGCGGGTGCGGGGGCGCGGGCGGTGGAACTCGCGTTCGTCCTGCTGCTGGGCGGGTGTGTGGCGGGCGCCCTGACGCTGCTCGGGGTGTGGAACAGGAAAGACCGACGACCGGGAGGTTCCTGACGTGATGGGTGATCAGAGTTCTTTCTGCTGGGCATTGGTGTTGTGCCTGGTGGCCTTCGCTGCGTGGCGTGCGGTGCAGGAGCAGCTGCCGGGTGGGCGGCGGTACAGGCTGGTGCTGGCCGGCGGCGGGCCCCCGCCCGTTCCGGTGCCGGGCCCGCCGGCGGTGACCACGGGGCGCGCTCGGCCGCGACCGTCCGGCTGGAGGGCTCCCGAACTGTTGCTCCTGCCTGTGGGGTTGGCCGTCGGGCAAGCGACCTCCTCGCCGCTGCCGGTGCTCGCCGCCGGGCTGGCCGTGCTGCCGCTGCGGCGGTGGCGGCTGCGGCGGCGCGTGACGGTGGAGGCCGGGCGGCGGGCGGCCGCCGTGGTGGAGCTCTGCGCAGGGCTGGCAGGGGAGTTGCGCAGCGGGGCGACGCCGGAGCAGGCGTTGTACCTGGTCACGGCCCGCCTCGCGGCCGACCCGGACGGGCTGCGCAGGCTCGGCGAGGAGCCGGTGGCGCGGCTCGCGGCGGGCCGGTACGGCGGGGACGTGCCCGCCGCGCTGCACCTGCTCGCCGAACTGCCGGGCGGGAGCGGCGCGTCGGCGATAGCGGCCTGCTGGCGGGTCGCGTCCGACGGCGGGTCGGGGCTGGCCGTCGCGCTGGACCGGGTGGCGGAGGCGCTGCGCGGCGAGCGGGCGCTGGCGGAGGAGATCGCCGGGGAGCTGGCGGGCCCGCGGACCACGATCGCCGTCCTGGCCGCTCTGCCGGCCGCCGGGCTGCTGCTGGGGGCGGCGCTTGGGGCCCGGCCGGTGGGCGTCCTGCTGCACACGCCGGCCGGGCTGGGGTGCCTCGCCGCGGGGGCGGCACTGGAGGGGCTGGGCGTGCTCTGGACGGCGCGCATCGTCCGGGCGGCGGCCCAGGGCGCCTTGGAGGCGCCCCGGCGGGCTGCCGGGGTGCGGGGCGCTGGTGGCGGCGGGAGCTGCGGGCTCTCACGGGTACGGGCGCGGGTGCGGACACGGGCGGAGGTGGTGTCGGGGTGAATCGGGGAGTCGGGTGGGTGGTCGTCGGGGGTCCGGTGGTGGTGGCCGGCGCGGTGCTGGTGCGCGGGTGGGCGCGACAGCGGCGGGCGCTCGGCCGGGTGTTGGCGCGGGTGTCGCCGGGGGCGGGGGTGGGGGCGTCGGCTTCTGGTGGTGGTGGCGGCGGTGGCGGGCGGTGGCGGCCCGTGGCCCTGGCGGTGGGCGCCGGGGCCGGCGCGGCGGTGCTGCTCGGCGGCGCCGTCGGGGTGGTCGTCGGGGCGCTGCTTGCGGCGGGTGTGCACCGGTGGTCGGCCCGGGTGCGGTCCCCGACGGAGCGGCGGGCGGTCCTGGAGGAGGAGCTGCTGACCAGGCAACTCCCGCTGAGTGCGGAGCTGTTGGCGGCCTGCCTCGGTTCGGCGGCCTCACCCTCGGCAGCGGTGTCGGCGGTCGGCCGGAGCGTGGGGGCACCGATGGGGCCCCGGCTGGTCGCGATCGGTGCCGAACTGGCCCTGGGCGCACCGCCGGAACTGTGCTGGAGCCGTCTGGGCGAGCAGCACCCGTCGCTGGCCCCGCTGGCGCGCTGCCTGGTCCGGACGAGCCTCGGCGGGGCTCCGGCGGCCGGGCCCTTGATCGGGCTCGCGCAGGGGCGGCGGACGGCGGCAGCCCGGGCGGCCCACGCCCGGGTCCGCCGGGCGGGGGTGCTCGCCACCGCTCCGCTCGGGCTCTGCTTCCTCCCGGCCTTCGTCCTGATCGGCGTGGTGCCGGTCGTCATCGGCCTCACCACCCGCTTCGCCCAGGGCGGGTGAACGAGGGCCGCGCCAAGCGGATCGGCGGCGGATCCGTGGGCAGCGGCGTCGGCGGCAGCCGCGTAGACGGCGCCGGGGGCATCGGTACGGCGGGGGCATCGGTATTTCGTATTTCGTATTTCGGAGACAGGAGAGATTCATGACCGCAGTGATCGCAACGAGGCCCGGCAGCGGGCTCGCGCTCCGGCACGCGCCCGGGGTATGGCGGCGCAGGAGCCGCTGGGCGGCCCACCGGATGCGCGGGATGGCCCGGAGCCGGGGCCGGTCGGACGCCGGGATGACCACGGCGGAATATGCCGTCGGCACCTTGGCCGCGTGTGCCCTCGCGGCCGGGCTGTACAAGGTGGTGACCAGCGCGACCATCATGGGGGCGCTGACCGATTCACTGGAACGGGCGCTTCATGCGACCTAGCGACCGTCCACGAACTCCCGTCTGCGCGGCGGCGTTGGGGAGCGCGTCTCGTCGCGCTGGCGTAGGCCGCCCGGTGGCCCCCGGCCTTCGGCCGGGAGGTGCCCCCACCGCGTCCTGCCCCTCCGCCGCCGTTCGGTGCACGCACCCCGACGCCGCCGCGCACCGCCTCCGGGCGGATGGCGGGAGGCCGAGGGCTCACCCCGGCCTGGCGGCGGCACGTGGTGGTGGGCGGGCGTGGTCGCTGCGGCCGGGCCGGCGCGGCGATGCGGGCTTCGTCACGGCGGAGACCGCGGTGGCCCTGCCAGCGCTCGTCCTGCTCGCGGCGATGCTGATCTGGGGCGTGC
Source organism: Kitasatospora sp. NPDC091276 (assembly GCF_040684355.1). Lineage (NCBI taxonomy): Bacteria > Bacillati > Actinomycetota > Actinomycetes > Kitasatosporales > Streptomycetaceae > Kitasatospora > Kitasatospora sp. NPDC091276. The sequence goes on from NZ_JBFBFU010000023.1 coordinate 74,410, forward strand.
TGGCGGCGGCCGCGCAGATCCGCTGTGTGGACGCGGCCCGGGTCGGGGCCAGGGCGGCCGCACGCGGGGAGGCGGACGCCGCCGAACTCGCCCGCGCGGCCGCGCCGCCGGGGGCTCAGGTACGGGTGGCGATGGCGGTGGAGGTGGTGCGGGTGGAGGTGGACGCGCCGTGCGGGGCGCCGGGCAGGCTCGGCGGGCTGCTCGCGGTACGGCTGAGCGCGACCGCGGTGGCGGCGCGGGAGGACACCCTCGTGGGGGTCACGGGAAGTGCGGGAATCGCGGGAGGTGGTGGTTCACGGCCGGCCTGACCGGGGTGCGGTCGGGGGCGCGGTGGTGGGCGAGGACGCGTACCGCCCGGGCGGCCGCCGTCGGCGGGCGCGGGCCGGACGCCGGTTCGGCGACGGTCTGGCTGCTCGCCCTGGCGATGCTCGGCACGGCGGTCTTCGCCGGGACGATCGCGGTCGGAGCGGTGGTCGCCGCGCGGCACCGGGCCGAGTCGGCCGCCGACCTGGCGGCGCTCGCGGCCGCGGACCGGCTGCTGCTGGACCCGGACGGCGGGTGCGGGCGGGCCGAGGGGATCGCCGCCGCGCAGGGCGCCGGCCTGGTGTCCTGCACGGTGGACCGGACGGGGGACGCCGTCGAGGTGGTGGCCGAGGTGACGGTCGGTGGGCTGCCGGCGCGTCTGCCGGTCGGCCCGGCGCGGGCGCGGGCGAGGGCGCGGGCCGGGCCGGTGCGGGCCGCGGTCACCGCCGCCGAGGACGGCCTCGGCGGGCCGGCCGGCGGGTCGGCGGCGGGCTCATGAGCCGGTCGGCGGCCCAGCGTCCGCGCTCGGCTCGGGCTTCGCCCCGGAGTTCGTCTCCTAGCCCTTCTCGGAGTCCGTCCCGTGGTCCGCTTCGGAGCTCGCTGAGGAATCCGCTGAGGAGTCCGCTGAGGGGCCTGTGGAGGGGTCCGCCGTCCCGGAGCCTGCTTCCCCGGAGCCTGCCGTCCTGGGGGCGCCGGCCAGCAGGACGTCCAGCAGTTGGACGGCCGCGGCCTTGTCCAGCGGTTCGTTCCCGTTGCCGCACTTGGGTGACTGGACGCAGGACGGGCAGCCGCGCTCGCACTCGCAGGAGGCGATCGCCTCGCGCGTGGCCGTCAGCCACTCGACGGCCCGCTGGAAGCCGCGTTCGGCGAAGCCGGCCCCGCCCGGGTGGCCGTCGTAGACGAACACGGTGGGCAGCTCGGTGTCGGGGTGCAGCGGGACGGAGACGCCGCCGATGTCCCAGCGGTCGCAGGTGGCGAACAGCGGCAGCAGGCCGATCGAGGCGTGTTCGGCGGCGTGGGCGGCGCCGGGCAGCTGGTCGAGCGGAAGGTCCGCGTCCAGCAGCTGGTCCTCGGTGACGGACCACCAGACCGCGCGGGTGCGCAGCGTGCGGGGCGGCAGGTCGAGCTTGCTCTCGCCCATGATCTCCCCGGTGGAGATCCGCTTCCGGAGGTAGCCGACCACCTGGTTGACCACCTCCACCGAACCGAAGCTGAGCCGGCCCTCGCCCCAGGCAACGGTGGTGTCGGTGTCGAGCACGGAGATGGAGGTGATGTCGCGGGCGGCCGTGGTGTACGGCGGGTCGGCCGGCTCGACCAGGGCGACCGAGTTCTCCAGGTCGAGTTCCCGGACCAGGAAGGTGCGGCCCTGGTGCAGGTGGACGGCCCCGGTGTGGACGGTGGTGTGGGCGGCCGCGGCGTCCACCGTGCCGAGCAGCCGGCCGGTGTCGGCCTCGACGATCTGCACCGGGCTGCCGCCGCTGCCGCGCAGGTCGACGGCGTCGGCCGCGCGTTCGCGGCGGGTCCAGTACCAGGAGCCGTCGCTGCGCCGGCGCAGCAGGCCGCGCTGTTCCAGGACGAGCAGCAGCGGTGCGGTGGAGGGGCCGAACAGCTCCAGGTCGGCGTCGGTGAGCGGGAGTTCGGCGGCTGCCGCGCACAGGTGCGGCGCGAGCACGTGGGGGTTGTCCGGGTCGAGCACGGTGGCTTCGACGGGCGCTGCGAACAGCGCCTCCGGGTGGTGCACCAGGTAGGTGTCCAGCGGGTCGTCCCGGGCGATCAGGACGGCCAGCGCGCCCTGGGCCTCGCGGCCCGCCCGCCCGGCCTGCTGCCAGAGTGAGGCCCGGGTGCCGGGGTAGCCGGCCATCAGGACGGCGTCGAGGCCGGAGACGTCGACGCCGAGTTCGAGGGCGGAGGTGGAGGCGAGTCCGAGCAGTCGGCCGGTGTGCAGCGCGCGTTCCAGGGCCCGGCGTTCGTCGGCGAGGTATCCGCCGCGGTAGGCGGCCACCCGGTCGGCGAGCGGTCGGCCGAGCTGGTCCTGGGTCTGGAGGGCGACGAGTTCGGCGGCCCGGCGGGAGCGGACGAAGACGACGGTGCGGGTCTGGCGCTCGACCAGGTCGGTCAGCAGGTGCGCGGCCTCGGCGGTGGCCGTGCGGCGGACGGGCGCGCCGTGTTCGCCGACGTTCTCGGTCAGCGGCGGCTCCCAGAGGCCGAAGACCATCGGCCCGCGCGGCGAGGCGTCCTCGGTGACCGCCCGGGCGGGCAGGCCGGTCAGACGCTCGGCGGTGGCGGCCGGGTCGGCGGTGGTGGCGGAGGCGAGCAGGAAGGTGGGTGACGAACCGTATCGGGCGCAGACGCGGCGCAGCCGCCGGAGCACCTGGGCGACGTGCGAGCCGAACACGCCCCGGTAGCTGTGGCACTCGTCGACGACCACGTAGCGCAGCACCTTGAGGAAGGAGGCCCAGCGGGCGTGGGCGGGCAGGATGCCGCGGTGCAGCATGTCCGGGTTGGTGAGCACGTACGAGGCGTACTGGCGGACCCACTCGCGTTCCTCGGGCGGGGTGTCGCCGTCGTAGAGGGCGGGTCGGACCCGGGGCGGGGCTAGTTCGGCGGCCCGGCGGCGCTGGTCGGCGGCGAGCGCCTTGGTCGGGGCGAGGTAGAGCGCGGTGGCGCCGCGGCCGTTGCGGGCCTCGGTGCCCTCCAGCAGGTCGCTGAGGACCGGGGCCAGGTAGCCGAGCGACTTGCCCGAGGCGGTGCCTGTGGCGATCACCACAGTCTGACCGCTTTTGGCCAGTTTCATCGCTTCTGCCTGATGCGCCCAGGGCTGCTCCACACCGACGGCGAGCGCGGCGGCCACGATCTCGGGCCGGATCGACTCGGGCCACGGCGCATAACGCGCAGGTCGGGCGGGAAGGTGCTCCGTATGGGTGAGCCGGTCGGACCGCCCCCGGCTGGTGGACAGGGTCGTGAGCAGTGCCTCGGGCAGGCTGTGTCGGGGCGGCATGAGGACCCAGTGTGTCACCGGCGTGACGGAGAATCGTCGTAAGCCATCGTGCGGGCATGGTCGCAGGTGGTTGAATGTGGCCGTGACGGCCGGATGGCCGTGGGTCGCAGCGCCGAGGCTTGCCACGTGTGGCTGGGCGCGCCCGGGCTCGCGACCATGCGGTGGCGGCCGGCCGGCCGAGGATCGCACATGACGTAGCAAGGCAAGGTGCTGGAGGTTCCGTGGACCTGTCCCTGTCGACCCGTTCAGTCGGCGATCGTACGGTCGTCGAGGTTGGCGGCGAGATCGATGTGTACACCGCCCCGAAGCTGCGGGAGCAGCTGGTCGAGCTCGTCAACGACGGCAAGTACCACCTCGTCGTCGACATGGAAGGCGTTGACTTCCTCGACTCGACCGGCCTCGGTGTGCTGGTGGGCGGTCTGAAGCGGGTGCGTGCCCACGAGGGCTCGCTGCGCCTGGTCTGCAACCAGGAGCGCATCCTGAAGATTTTCCGCATCACCGGCCTGACCAAGGTCTTCCCGATCCACACCTCGGTGGACGACGCGGTCAACGCGACCGACTGACGCGGCCGGGCCGGCCCGTGCCCGTGGAGGCCGGCCCGTTCGTCCCACGCGTCCGGGGTGCCGGGGCCTGCGGGCCCCGGTGCTTCCCCGGCCGCCCCGGGGCCGGTTCCGCCGGCCCGCAGGGGCCGCATCGTCGGCCCCGGTCGGAGCACCCCGAAGGGGAGAGATGGCAACCGTCGAACTTCGATTCAGCGCGCTTCCGGAGCACGTGCGAACGGCCCGGCTGGTCGCCGCGGCCGTCGCGAGACGGGCCGGGGTCGACGAGTCGGTGCTCGACGAGGTACGGCTCGCGGTCGGTGAGGCCTGCTCCCGCGCGGTCGGCCTGCACCAGCGCGGCGGCATCGGCGGCACGGTCCGGGTCGCGTTGACCGACCAGGAGAAGCGTTTCCTCATCGAGGTCGAGGACGAGGCCGGCCCCGCCGCCGTCCCGGCCCCCGGCGCCGCCGAGGAGGCGGACCCGGACGAGGACACCCTCGGCCTCGCGGTGATCACCGGCCTGGTCGAGGACCTGGAGGTCACCAACGGCACGGACGGCGGCCTGATCCGGATGAGCTGGCCGGTCTCGGTCGAGTCAGTGGTGGTCTGAGGGCCCGACCTTCGGCGTGCCTCGTGCGCCCCGGGTGGTCCGGGTGTCGGTCCAGTCCTCCGGGACGCGTTGACACGTTGTTGAACCTGGCGGTTCGTTGCTTCCGGCACGACCGGGTCCGATCGGTGATCGGACCCGTCGGGGACAAGGAAGGCGCTCCGGGCCGAGCTGCCGATCTGCTCCTCGGTGAGCGCCTGGGGCGAAGAGGTCTGCTTCGGCACGCCGGTCAGCGTGCCGCGCGCCGTCCGGCCCGGCCCGGCTATCCTTTCCGCCCGATCCGCGTCGAGTCCGCCCGATCCGCGTTGAGTCCGCCCGATCCGCGTCGAGCGCGCCTGAGCGGGGCCGGGCACCCGGTGGGGGCAACCCGAGGTCCGGGAACCGGGCGCCAGTCGGCGGACATCGGCCGTGTAGGTTCGACGACCGAAGACGACCGAAACCGAAAGGCCTCTCCCGGTGAACAAGCGACTGCTGGCCGTACCCGTCCTCGGCGCGCTGCTCGCGTTCGGTGCCGTCGGCTGCGGCGACGACAACGGCAAGCAGCTGGAGTCCTGGGCGTCGAACGTCTGCGGCTCGGCCAAGGACCCGATCGTCCAGGCGCAGGCCGCGCTCGCCGACACCGCCCAGGTGAAGACCGGCGAGACCCCGACCGAGCTGCAGAAGCGGCTCTCGACGGACATCGGGCGGCTGGCCAAGACCAACCAGGACATCGCGGCGGCCATCACCGCGGCCGGGGTGCCCAAGGTGAAGGACGGCGCGAACCTGCAGAAGGACGCCGTCGCCGAGTTGACCAAGGCGGCCGACGGCTATCAGGACATCCAGAAGAAGCTGGACGCCGTGACCAACACCGACCAGTCGAAGTTCGCGGACGGCCTGCGCAGCATCTCGGACCAGATCCAGCAGCTGGCCTCGCTGTCCACGCAGGCGCAGGGCAAGCTGCAGCGCGGCGACCTCGGTGCGGCCATGGCCAAGCAGGACGGCTGCAAGCCCGCCGCCGCGGCCCCGGGCGGCGCGTCCGCCACCCCGAGCGCCGGGGCGCCCGGCGGGACGCCCGCGCCCGGCGCGACGGACGGCGCGAGCCCGTCGACCGCCCCCTCCGCGGGCACCGACACCACCCCGGCGAGCCCGCCCGCCGCCCCGCCGACCACCCCGACCACCCCCGTGCCCAGCGCGAGCTGAGCCCGGGGCCCGTCGGGCCGGCCGCTCCGGTGCCGGTCCGGAGGGTGCCCGACCCCGACCCCGACCCACCCTCGACCCGCCCCCGACCCGCCCTCGACCCGCCCCCGACCCCCTCGACCCGCCCCCGACCCCCTCGACCCGCCCCGGACCCGGCGGCCGCCCGGTCCGGGGCGGGGGACAATGGCGGGGTGATCAGTAGCCCCGTTCTCGACCAGACCCGCCTCGCCAAGTTGCGTGAGGCGCTGCTCGCCGCCTCGTTCACCGCCGATGGCTGCCTCGACCTGCTCGGGCCCACCGGCTATGCGGCGTTGGCCCGTAGCGAGGCCGTGCCGGCGCTGCGGGCGACCAGGGGCGGCAGCCCGCTGGAGACGCTGGTCCGGCTGTTCCTGCTCCAGCAGCCGGTGCCGTACCGGGCGGCCGCGGCCGCGCTGCCGGTCGAGGACTGCCTGGCCGACGGCTGGCTGCGCTCCGACGGTGAACTGGTGCGGGCGACGGTGGACGTCCGGCCGTACGCCAACGAAGTGGCCGGGATGGACAGTTCGGACGCCTGGGTGGTGTCCGACCTGGGCTGCGCGGTGGGTGGCGCGGGCGGCATCGGATCCGGCGAGACCGCGCACGGGGTGGCCCGCAAGGACCTGGTGCTCGGGGTCGGCGGCGCGTCGACGACGCTGGCCAACATCACCGTGCGCCGTCCGGTCCGGTCCGCGCTGGACCTCGGTTCGGGTTCCGGCGTGCAGGCGCTGCACGCTGCCCGGCACGCCGGGCAGGTGACCGCCACCGACCTGAACCCTCGCGCGCTGCGCTTCTCCGAGCTGACCCTCGCGCTGTCCGGTTTCGAGCGGCGGGAGGCGCTCGCCGGCAGCCTCTTCGAGCCGGTCGGGGAGCGCCGGTTCGACCTGATCGTCTCCAACCCGCCGTTCGTGATCTCGCCGGCCGGCCGGTTCACCTACCGCGACGGCGGCATGGCCGGCGACGACCTGTGCCGCAGCCTGGTCCGCTCGGCCGCCGACCACCTGGAGCCGGGCGGCTACTGCCAGTTGCTCGCCAACTGGCAGCACGTCAAGGGCGAGGACTGGCACGAGCGGCTGGCCGGCTGGGTGGCGGGCACCGGGCTGGACGCCTGGATCGTCCAGCGGGAGGTCCAGGACGTCGCCCAGTACGCCGAGTTGTGGCTGCGGGACGGCGGCGATCACCGCGGTCCGGGCGGCGACTACCAGGCCCGGTACGGCGAGTGGCTGGACGCCTTCGAGGCGGGCCGGGTCGAGGGCATCGGCATGGGCTGGATCACCCTGCGGGCGAGCGGCGCGGAGCGTCCGACCGTCCGGGTGGAGGAGTGGCCGCACCCGGTGGAGCAGCCGCTGGGCCCGCACATCGAGGAGTGGTTCGACCGGCAGGACTTCCTGCGTTCGCGCGACGACGCGGGCCTGCTCGCGACCCGTTACGTGCTGGCCGACGAGGTGGTCCAGGAGCAGGTCGGCGAGCCGGGCGCGGAGGACCCGGAGCACGTGATCCTGCGTCACAACCGGGGCATGCGGCGGGCCACCAAGGTGGACACGGTGGGTGCCGGTTTCGTCGGGGTCTGTGACGGTTCGCTGTCGGCGGGCGAGATCGTGGACGCCATCGCGCAGTTGCTCGGCGAGGACCGGGTGGTCCTGCGGGACCGGGTGCCCGAGTCGCTGCGGCTGCTGACCGAGCAGGGGTTCATCCGCCCGGCGGGCTGACCCGGCGCACCTGGCCCGGCGCACCTGACCCGGCGCACCTGGCCCGGCGCACCTGGCCCGGCGCCCTCGGGGTGGTGCCCCGGCGCGGTGCCCCTGGCGGGGGCGGTCGGCGCCGGTTCACCTTCCCGTGCCCCCCGGTTCGTCCGGCGGTCTCCGGTCGGCCGCCGCGCGTTGGCCCCCTGCTGCGAGGCTCTGTCCACAGGCTGTGGACAGAGTTGGGGAGCCGGGGGCCAGGGGTGGACACGACGACGGCGACGGTGGGCGGGCTGGTGCTCGCCCTCTTCGGTGGCGTGCTGCTGCTCTGGTGCGCCGCCGAGGTGCGCCTGCGCCACCGGGTCCGCCGCTCGGGGGCGCCGGCGGTGGCCACGGTCGTGGCCGAGGACGAGGCGCACGGCCAGCTCGACAGCGCCCCGTTGCTCTCCTTCTCCGTCCTGCCCCCGGTCGAAGGAGCCGGGGCGGGCCGGATCGCCGAACTGGTGCTCACCCGTCCGCGCGGACACACCCCGCTGCGCCGTCCGGACCGCTTCACTCCGGGCGCTCCGGTGCGGATCTGCTACGACCCGCGCCGCCCGAGCCGGGTGGTGCTGGCGGCCGGGGAGGTCCGCCGGGCCGCCGTCGCCGACCTGCTGTGGAGCGTGCTCGGCATGGGTTGTCTGGCGGCGGGCGCCGGGCTGCTCGCGGCGGTCAACGGCTGAATCCGGGGCGTACGCCCGACCCCGGTCGGGCTCGCCGGGAACCGGTGGCCGGCGCTCTGCGGAGGCCCCGCCGCAGCCCTCCGCGGGGCCGTCGATATTCCGTTGACAGATTTTGAAATCCGTCATTCCATCCTCCGGAACCCGCCGAAGCCCCCCTCCACGGGGCGCGAACCTCCGTCATCGGGTTACCGTTCGAGTGGCGTCGGTGAGCCCGGCAAAGTGAAAACGCGGGATCCTTCCGTTTGACAAGGGTGGCCGGGGTACGGTCACACTCCGCTGGTGGGGTCGTCGTACAGCGGCAGCCCCGGGACGGTGGAGGGGTCGGGCGGAGCGCAGCCCGTGCTGCCGGCGCCGACCAGCCCACATAAGGACCGGGAGAGAAGAGCGAAGGTGTCCCCGAGCAGCGAGACCGCGCACGGACAGCGACTCGTCATTGTCGAGTCGCCGGCCAAGGCGAAGACGATCAAGGGCTACCTGGGCCCCGGCTACATCGTCGAGGCGAGCGTCGGGCACATCCGCGACCTCCCCAGCACCGCGGCGGAGGTCCCGGACAAGTACACCGGCGAGGTGCGCCGCCTCGGGGTGGACGTCGACCACGACTTCGCCCCCATCTACGTGGTCAACGCGGACAAGAAGTCCCAGGTCAGCAAGTTGAAGTCGCTGCTCGCGGAGTCCGACGAGCTCTTCCTCGCCACCGATGAGGACCGCGAGGGCGAGGCCATCGCGTGGCACCTCCAGCAGGTGCTCAAGCCCAAGGTGCCGGTGCACCGGATGGTCTTCCACGAGATCACCAAGACGGCGATCCAGGAGGCGGTGGCCAACCCGCGCGAGCTCAACCAGCGCCTGGTCGACGCCCAGGAGACCCGCCGCATCCTCGACCGCCTCTACGGCTTCGAGGTCTCGCCGGTGCTGTGGAAGAAGGTCATGCCGAAGCTCTCGGCGGGCCGGGTGCAGTCCGTCGCGACCCGGCTGGTGGTCGAGCGCGAGCGCGAGCGGATCGCCTTCCGCACCGCCTCGTACTGGGACCTGGTCGGCACCTTCGGCACCGGCCGCACCCCGGCCGACGCGGCCAACCCGGAGACCCTCGGCGCCCGGCTCTCCTCGGTGGACGGCAAGCGGATCGCCACCGGCCGCGACTTCGGCTCGGACGGCCGGCTGAAGGCCGGCAGCGCCAACACGCTGCACCTGGACGAGCAGGCCGCCCGGCAGCTGGCCGCCGCCCTGGAGCAGACCGCGTTCAGCGTCCGCAGCGTCGAGTCCAAGCCCTACCGCCGCTCGCCGTACGCGCCGTTCCGCACCACCACGCTCCAGCAGGAGGCCAGCCGCAAGCTGGGCTTCGGCGCCAAGCGGACCATGCAGGTGGCCCAGAAGCTGTACGAGAACGGCTTCATCACCTATATGCGTACCGACTCCACCACGCTGTCGGAGACCGCGATCTCCGCCGCCCGCGCGCAGGTCACCCAGCTGTACGGCGCCGACTACCTGCCGGACGCCCCGCGCACCTACGCCAGCAAGGTCAAGAACGCGCAGGAGGCGCACGAGGCCGTCCGCCCCTCCGGCGACCGCTTCCGCACCCCCGCCGAGACCGGCCTGACCGGCGACGACTTCCGGCTCTACGAGCTGATCTGGATGCGCACCGTCGCCTCCCAGATGAAGGACGCGGTCGGCCAGTCGGTGACCGTCAAGGTCGGCGGCGCGTCCGCGGACGGCCGTGACGTCGAGTTCTCCGCCTCCGGCAAGATCATCACCTTCCACGGCTTCCTCAAGGCCTACGTCGAGGGCGCGGACGACCCGAACGCCGAGCTGGACGACCGCGAGCGCCGGCTGCCGCAGGTCGTCGAGGGCGACCCGCTGGCCGCCGAGCAGCTCACCCCCGAGGGCCACGCCACCAAGCCGCCGGCCCGCTACACCGAGGCCTCGCTGGTCAAGGAGCTGGAGGACCGGGAGATCGGTCGCCCCTCCACCTACGCGTCGATCATCGACACGATCATCCAGCGCCGGTACGTGTTCAAGAAGGGGACGGCGCTCGTCCCGTCCTTCCTCTCCTTCGCCGTGGTCAACCTCCTGGAGAAGCACTTCGGCCGGCTGGTCGACTACGACTTCACCGCCAAGATGGAGGACGACCTCGACCGGATCGCGGCCGGCGAGGCCAAGTCCGTGCCGTGGCTGAAGCGCTTCTACTTCGGCGAGGGCGACGGCCACGCGACCGGCGGCGCCGCCGAGGCCGGCAACGGCGACGGCGACCACCTGGGCGGCCTGAAGGAACTGGTCACCGACCTCGGCGCGATCGACGCCCGGGAGATCAGCTCGTTCCGGATCGGCGACGGCATCACCCTGCGGGTCGGCCGCTACGGCCCGTACGTCGAGCGTGCCTCCGACGTCGAGGGCGAGCCCGGCCAGCGCGCCGACATCCCCGACGACCTGCCGCCGGACGAGCTCACCGTCGAGCTGGCCGAGGAACTGCTGGCCAAGCCCAGCGGCGACTTCGAGCTCGGCCCGGACCCGGTCAGCGGCAACATGCTGGTCGCCAAGGACGGCCGTTACGGCCCCTACGTGACCGAGATCCTGCCCGAGGGCACGCCCAAGACCGGCAAGAACGCGGTCAAGCCGCGCACCGCCTCGCTGCTGAAGACGATGTCGCTGGACGCCGTCACCCTGGAGGACGCGCTGCGGCTGCTCTCGCTGCCGCGTGTGGTCGGCGCCGACGCCGAGGGCGTGGAGATCACCGCGCAGAACGGCCGCTACGGCCCGTACCTCAAGCGCGGCACCGACTCCCGCTCGCTCACCAGTGAGGAGCAGATGTTCACGGTCACCCTGGAGGAGGCCCTGGCCATCTACGCCCAGCCCAAGCAGCGCGGCCGGGCCGCCGCCGCCCCGCCGCTCAAGGAGCTGGGCACCGACCCGGTCAGCGAGCGCCCCGTCGTGGTCAAGGACGGCCGCTTCGGACCGTACGTGACCGACGGCGAGACCAACGCCACGCTCCGCAAGGACGACGAGGTCGAGACCATCACGCCGGAGCGCGGCTACGAGCTGCTCGCCGAGAAGCGGGCGCGCGGGCCGGTGAAGAAGACGGCGAAGAAGGCCCCGGCCAAGAAGACGACCGCCAAGAAGGCGACGGCGACCAAGACCGCGGCCACCAAGACCGCGACCGCGAAGAAGACCGCCGCCAAGAAGACCGCGACGAAGGCGACGGCGACGAAGGCGACCGCGGCCAAGAAGACCGCCGTCGGGAAGGCCGCGGCCACCGACGAGGGCTGATCTCCTCCGGATCCTCCGGCAGGGGCTCCGTCGGTGCCGCTGCCGGTGCCTTCGTCGGCGTCTCCGCCAGTGCCTGCCAGTGCCCGCCAGTGCTCACGGGCCCGCGACCCCACCCCGGGGACGCGGGCCCGAGGCCGGTCGGACGGTGTGCGCGGAACGTCACAACCCGGTGATGAGCGGGATCCGGAACCCCGTTCATCTCATTCCGGTCAACCTCAGCCCGCTACGCTGACCGTATGACGAGCGAGGAGCAGCCCACCCCCAGCGCCGCCCCGGCCGCCCGCGACGCCACGTCCGGGCTGCCCGAGGTCGCGCCAGCCGGGACCCCGGTCGACCGGGCTCGCGCGCTGCTGCGGACGCGCCCCTACCGGCGCCTGTGGACCACCCAGCTGATCGGCGGCACCGCCGACCGGCTCGGCCTGCTGGTGCTGCTCGCGCTCACCGTGATCGCCGTCGCCCTCGGCGGCCGGTTCGGCGACCTGCCGCGCAGCCTCGCCTTCGCCGTCACGGCGGTCCTCGCCCTCCGGCTGGCGGCCACCGGGCTGGTCGGCGTCGCGCTGCTCGGGCCGGTGCACCGGCTGGTCGCCGGCCGGCTGGACCGGCGCTGGACGCTGTTCGGCGCCGACGCGCTGTGCGCCCTGCTGATCGGCCTCGCACCCTGGTGGACCGTCTGGCTGGGCTCCGGCCCGAAGCCCTCCGGCGCCGCCGCCTACGTCCTGCTCGCCACGGTGTTCGTCACCGGTGCCGCCGAGCGGGTCCGGGGGATCGCCAAGGACGCCGCCGTCCCGGGCCTGCTGCCGCCCGCCGATCCGTACGCCCCCGCCGCCGAGCAGCGGCCCGCCGCCGCCCACCTGGACACCGTCCGGAGCCTCGACCGCTTCACCGGCTGGGCCACCCTGCCGCTCGCGGCCGCCGGCCTGGTCGCCCTCACCCTGCTGAACAACATCGGCGCGGCGCTCGGCTCGGACTGGCTCCGGGCCCACCAGCTCACCCTCGCCGCGCTCGGCGCGGCCAGCCTGTTCGCCGCCTCGGCCGCCCGCGACTACCTCCAGCAGCTGCCCGTCGGCCTGGTGGCCGTCGCCCCGCACTCGCCGCTGCAGGGCCTGCGCGCCCCCACCGACGCCACCCCCGGCCCCGCGCTGAGCAAGGGCCGAACCGGCAGCGCCCCGTACTTCACCTTCGCCGTCGCCGCCGGGTACGCCTCGATGGCCGGCGTCGCCGCGCTCGCGCTGCTCACCGCCGCCGAGCACCGGGCCGGGCCGATCGGCTACGGCCTGCTGGTCCTCGCCGCCACCGCGGCGCCCGCCCTCGGCTCCCGGCTCACCCGGGCCACGCTGCCCGCGCTCTCGCGCCGCCGCCTGCTCGCGCTGGCGCTGCTCACCGAGGGCGTGGCGCTGATCCTGGCCGGGCTGGTGCTGGACTTCGTCCTCGTCCTGGCCCTCACCGTGCTGGCCGGCCTCACCGCCGGGATCGTCGTCTCCGCCGGGCGCACCCTACTCGGCCAGGAGGTCGAGGAGGCCCGGCTGCCGAAGGTCACCGAGCACCTGTACGCGGTGCTGCGGGTCGTGGTCGGCGCCGCGCTGGTCGTCGTCCCGCTGATCGCCGCGGCGTACGGGGACGTCGAGTACGGCACGGTCGAGCCCGGCTCGTTCACCTTCATCCACGGCGGCGCGGCTCTCGCCGTCGCCACCTCGGGGCTGCTCACGCTCGTCCTCGCCGCCGTCGTCCTGCTGCGGACCGACGACCGGCGCGGCACCGCGCCCTTCGGCCGGGACCTGGTCGACGCGGTGCGCGGCGCCGTCGGCCCGGCCCCGCGCCAGGGCGCCGGCACCGGCTTCTTCATCGCCCTGGAGGGCGGCGACGGCGCAGGCAAGTCCACCCAGGCCCAGGCGCTCGCCGAGTGGATCCGCGGCAAGGGGCACGAGGTCGTGCTCACCCGCGAGCCCGGCGGCAGCCCGGTCGGCCAGCGGCTGCGCGGCCTCGTCCTGGACGTCGGCAACACCGGCCTGTCGCACCGCGCCGAGGCGCTGATCTACGCCGCCGACCGGGCCGAGCACGTCGAGAACGTCATCCGGCCGGCCCTCGCCCGCGGCGCCGTGGTGATCACCGACCGGTACATGGACTCCTCCATCGCCTACCAGGGCGCCGGGCGCGACCTGGCCGCCACCGAGGTCGCCAGGATCTCCCGCTGGGCGACCGGCGGGCTGCTGCCCGACCTGACCGTCGTCCTGGACGTCGACCCGACCAGGGCCCGGGAGCGCTTCACCGAGGCGCTCGACCGGCTGGAGTCCGAGCCCACCGAGTTCCACCAGCGGGTCCGGGCCGGCTTCCTCGCCCTCGCGGCCGCCGACCCGGCGCGCTACCTGGTCGTCGACGGCAGCCAGGCCCCCGGCTTCGTCACCACCGCGATCCGGCACCGGCTCGACCGCGAGCTGCCGCTCTCCGAGCAGGAGAAGGCCGCTCGCGCGGAGCAGGAGCGGCTCGCCCGCGAAGAGGCCGAGCGCCGCGCCGCCGAGGAGGCCCGCAAGAAGGCCGAGGCCGAGGCCGCCGAGCGCAAGCGGCAGGAAGTGCTGGCGCAGCTGCGGGCCGAACAGGCCGAGCAGGAGCGGCTGGCCAAGGAGGAGGCCGAGCGGGCCGCCGCCGAGGCCCGGCGCAAGGCCGAGGAGGAGGCCCGCCGCCGGGCGGAGGAGGAAGCCCGCCGCCGCGCCGAGGAGGAGGCCGAGCGGAAGGCCGAGGAGGACGCCCGGCTGGCGGCGGAGGCCGCCGAACGCAAGCGCCTCGCCGACGAGGCGGCCGCCCAGGCGGAGCTCCAGCGGCAGCGCGAACTCCAGCGCGAGGAGCAGCGCCGCCGGGCGGAGGAGGCGCTGCAGCGGGCCGAGGAGGCCCGGCTGGCGCAGGCCGCCGCGCTCGCGGCCGCGGCTGCGGCGGCGCAGACGGCGGCGGATCGGGCGGCGGCGGGTTCGGCGGGCCTGGCGGGTTCGGCCGGTCCGGCGGGTTCGGCGGGTTTGGCGGGTTCGGCCTCAGGCTCGGCTGCTGGTCAGGCTGCTGGTTCGGTTCCTGGGGATGCCGTGACCACCGAGCTGCGGGCCGTCCGGGACGTCCCGGGGGCGGGGTCCGTGGGCACTCCCGGGCCCGGTGGGACCGACGAGGCGACGCGGGAGCTGTCGCTGCGGGACAGCCGGGCGGCCGTCCGGGCGGCGGAGGCCGCCGACGAGACCGCCCAGTTGCCGGTCGTCCCGCCGACCGCCGTGGACGAGACGGCCGTGCTGCCGAAGATCACGGAGGAGGCGGACCGGACCGCTGTGCTGCCGCGGATCGAGCCGGGGCGTCCGGCGCCGGAGCGTCCTGTGCCGGAGCGTTCTGCCCCGGAGCGCCCGGCACCGGGCCGGGTGGAGCCGAGCCGTGCGGGGGCGGGTCGTACCGAGGCGGGCCGTACCGAGGACCGGGTGCCGCCGGGGCTGTGGCGCGAGGAGCCGGTGGACAGCACCCGCGAGCTGCCGGTGGTCGGCGACGAGCCGCAGCCCGCCGACGAGTCGCAGGCCACCGCCGAGCGACCCCGGCCGGAGTGGGCCGAGGAGACGCCGATGGACGACCTGCCGAGCCTCACCGACACCCTGCTCGGCTCGCGTGACGAGTGGGCGCGCTGGAATCACGGCGGCCCGGCCCCGCAGGGCCCGCGTGGCGGCCAGGACCGGCCCGCCCCCGGGGGCGACCAGGGCGAGGGCGGCGGCAAGGGCAAGGGCCGTCGCTGGGGCCGTCGGGGCTGACCTCGGGCTGCGGCGGTACGGACGACGGCAAGGACAGCGGTACGGACGACGGGCGGCGTCGTCGGGGTGGAGAGCCCCGGCGGCGCCGCCCGTCGCCTTCGGCGTCGGGGCGCCTCCTTCGGCGTCGGGCGCCCCGGAGGGCGCCGTGGCTGTCGGAGCGGACACGTATGCTCGACGGCGGGGAAGAGGCGCCGGGAGCGCTGCCGTACGGAGCTTGGGAGCAGCAGTGGCCGTCTGGGACGACCTGGTGGGCCAGGAGCGGGTGGTCGAGCAGCTGACCGCCGCCGCCCGGTCGGCCGGGGCGACGATCGCGGCCGGCCGCGGAGCCGGCCCGCAGCCGGGCGGGAACGCCTCCCTGATGACGCACGCCTGGCTGTTCACCGGCCCGCCCGGGGCCGGGCAGGTCACCGCTGCGCGCGCGTTCGCCGCGGCCCTCCAGTGCACCAGCCCGGACCTCGCGCTCGGCGGTACGCCCGGCTGCGGGTTCTGCGACGGCTGCCACACCGTGCTGGCCGGCAGCCACGCCGACGTCAAGTACGTCCGGACCGACGGCCTGTCCATCGGCGTCGGCGACATGCGCGAGCTCGTGCTGCGTGCCTCCAGCTACCCGACCGGCGGCCGCTGGTCGGTGATCCTGGTCGACGCCGCCCACCGGCTCACCGAGGCCGCCGCGAACGCGCTGCTCAAGGGCGTGGAGGAGCCCTCCCCGCGCACCGTCTGGCTGCTCTGCGCTCCCTCCGTCCAGGACGTGCTGCCGACCATCCGTTCGCGCTGCCGCCTGCTCGTCCTGCGCACGCCCGCCGCCGAGGCCGTCGCCGACATGCTGGTCCGCCGCGACGGCGTCGACCCGGAGACGGCCCGGCTGGCCGCGCTCGCCGGGCAGGGCGACGTCGGGCGCGCGCGCCGCCTCGCCGTCGACGACCAGGCCCGCACCCGCCGCGCCGAGGTGCTGCGGATCCCGCTGGAGGTCGCCGACATCGGCGGCTGCCTGGCCGCCGCCCAGCGCCTCGTCGACACCGCCAAGGCCGACGCCGAGGCGCTCGCCGAGACCCAGGACGCCAAGGAGACCGACGACCTGAAGGCCGCCTACGGCGCCACCGAGGGCAGCAAGGCGCCGCGCGGCATGGCCGGGGCGGTCAAGGAACTGGAGAAGCGGCAGAAGAGCCGGGCCACCCGCACCCGCCGGGAGACCCTCGGCGTCGCACTGCTCGACCTGCTCGGCTTCTACCGGGACGTGCTCGCGCTGCAGCTCGGCTCCAGCGGCACCCTCGCCAACGAGGACCAGCGGCAGGCCCTGAACCGGGTCGCGCAGGAGGGCCCGCCGGAGAGCACGCTGCGCCGGATCGAGGCGGTGCTCGCCTGTCGGCAGGCGCTGGACCGCAACGTGGATCCGCTGCTCGCCGTCGAGGCGATGACGGTGGCGCTGCGCGCGGGCTGAGCTGAACCGCGCTGCCGCGCTGCCGCGCTGCCGGGCCGTCGGGCCGTCGGGCCGCCGGGCCGTTCGGGGTGGGCCCGTCGGGCTGAACGCCCGGCGTAGGACCGGCGTAGGCCTCCCGGAGCCGTCCCGTTGTCCCACCTTCGAGTGAATGATCGATACGCGCCGGGCACACCCGCGTGTGACCGTCCGCCCGTTGTGCACGCTGGGGGCCGACTGTGCCCCGGTGCCGGGGCCGTCGCCCCCGTACGGCACCGGGTCCCGTCCGGCGCCGGCCCTCCTCCCGAGGCGGTGCGTCCCATGGTTCGTTCGCTCCTCGTCATCCCTCTGCTGATGGCCGCGCTGGGCGGGATCTGGCTGGCCCGCGGCGCGCTCCAGCGCTGGCGCGACCTGCGCGCCGCCGCGACCTACGAACTGGCCGGTGAACGTTGGCCGATGCTGGTGCGGGCGGCCGGAGCGATGATCTGCGGGGTCTGCGTCACCGCGTTGACGCTGCTCACGGCGCTCGGGGCGTTCGGCGGCCTGGCCCCCCGCGGCCAGGAATCGGACCGGGCCGAGCCGGTGGTCGACGCGGCGGGTACGGGCCAGGGCGGGGGACCGGCGGTCCGGCAGCAGCCGGCGCCGCCCGTCGTGGCGGAGCCGGCCGCGGCCTCCGCCGCCCCGTCGGCCGCCGTGAGCCACTTCGACGGTGTCGGCCAGCCGGGCGGCGGCGAGCTGCTGCAGTCCGCCGTGCCCGGTCCGGACGGGCAGCCGCGCACCGTCCGGGTCTGGCTCCCGCCGCAGTACGCCAAGGAGCCGAACGCGCGCTTCCCCGTCGTCGTGATGCAGGCGGCCACCCCGCGCAAGACCGCCGACGCCGAGGTCCCGGACGTCTTCGAGGGCCTCACCGCGGCCCTGCAGACCGGCCGCGCCCGCCCCTTCATCCTGGTCGCCCCCGAGGCGCCGAACGGCACCGCGCACCCCTGCGACCTGGTCGCCGCCGCGCCGGCCGCCGTCGCCGACGACGAGACGCTGCGCGCCGCCATCGCCGCCTCGTTCCGCATCCTGGCGCCCGGCCCGGCCTCCTGGGGCACCCTCGGCGTCGAGGGCGGTGCGCCGTGCGCCGCCGCCGCCGGGCTGTCCCGCCCCGACCTGTACGGCGCCGCCGCCGCGGTGTCCGGCCGCTACGACGCCGCCGCGCTCACCCAGGCCGGAGCCGAGGCCCCGGCCGGCAGCGCGGCGAAGCTCCTGCTGGCCGCCGCCAAGGCCGACACGGCCGGGCTGGACGCGGCCCGCAAGCTCCAGGCCGCGCTCACGGCCGGGGCCGGACCGGCGGCCAAGGCCGAGGTGAAGATCTCCGACAACGTGCAGGACTACACCCCCGACCGGGAGCGGATGCGGCTCGTCCGGCAGGCGGCGCAGTACCTGGCCGACGCGCTGGCCAAGGCGTCCTGAGTCGCCGTCCCGGACGGGGCGTCGCCGCCCGGTGCCCGTGGCGGGTGCCGGGCGGCGTGCTGTGGTGCAATGCGAGTCGGGTCGCCGGGCGACGACCCTGGGTGACGATCGAGAGGGCTCGGATGATCGCGAGGGGTCGGATGAGGGCCACCGGGCGGGTACTGGCGGCGGCGCTCGCCGTCGGGCTGCTGGCGGGCGGGTGCGGTGCGGGTTCGTCGGGTTCCTCGGGTTCGTCTGGTTCGACGAGCTCGTCGGGTTCCTCGGGTTCCTCGGGTTCAGCGGGTTCAGCGGGTTCGTCCGGGGCGGGGGGCGCCGGGCCGTCCAGCCCGGCCGCGCCCGGGGTCACGCCGCTGGAGCCGCTGCCCGCCGCCGTCCCGGCCGGGCTGGCCCCGTACTACGCGCAGCGGCTCGACTGGCAGCCGTGCGACGGCGGATTCGAGTGCACCGCCTTCCGGGTGCCGCTGGACTACGACCGCCCCGGCGACGGTGACCTCACCCTGGTGGCGGCCCGCGCCACCGCCGTCCCGGCGAGCTCGGGCTCGGGCTCCGAGGAGGGGGCCGGGGGAGGCCGGCTCGGCTCGCTGCTGCTCAACCCCGGCGGGCCCGGCGGCTCGGCGGTCGAGTACCTGGAGGCCACCGCGCGGACGTACGACAGCGGCGTGCGCGCCCGGTACGACCTGGTCGGCCTCGACCCGCGCGGGGTCGGCCGCAGCAACCCGGTCACCTGCCTGAGCGGCGACCGGATGGACGCCTACACCGCCGTCGACCTCACCCCCGGCGACCAGCACGGAATCGACGCCCTGGTCGCCGCCGACAAGGAGTTCGCCGAGGGCTGCCGCCAGCGCGCCGGGGCGGCGCTCGGCCACCTCGGCACCGTCGAGGCCGCCCGCGACATGGACGTGCTGCGCGCCCTGCTCGGCGACGAGCGGCTGAACTACGTCGGCAAGTCCTACGGCACCTTCCTCGGCGCCACCTACGCCGGGCTCTTCCCCGGCCGGGTCGGGCGGCTGGTGCTGGACGGCGCGGTGGACCCGTCGCTCGACTCGGTCACCGGCAACCGCACCCAGGCCGGCGGCTTCGAGACGGCCTGGGCCGCCTTCGCCAAGGACTGCGCCAAGCACGAGGACTGCCCGCTCGGCCGCACCGAACAGCAGATCGGCGAGCAGCTCACCGCCCTGCTCGCCACCGTCCAGGCCAACCCGCTGCCCAGCACCGACCACGGCCGGCGACTCACCGAGGCCCAGGCGGCCACCGGCGTCATCCAGGCCATGTACGCCGACTTCCTCTGGCCCAAACTGCGCACCGCGCTCACCGACGCCAAGGCCGGCGACGGCACCAGCCTGCTGAGGCTCTCCGACTCCTACTACGGGCGCGAGGCGGACGGCTCGTACCCCAACCTGATGTTCGCCAACACGGCGGTGAACTGCCTCGACCTGCCCGCCCCGTTCGCCGGGCCGGAGGACGTCCAGCGCGCCGTGCCGGACTTCGAACAGGCCTCGCCGCACTTCGGCCGCGACATGGCGTGGATGGCGCTGGCCTGCACCTACTGGCCGGTCCGGGCCACCGGCACGGCGCACACCATCCGGGCCGCCGGCGCCGCCCCCATCGTCGTCGTCGGCACCACCCGCGACCCGGCCACCCCGTACGCGTGGGCCCAGGCGCTGGCCGGGCAACTGGAGTCCGGACGCCTGCTCACCTACGACGGGGACGGCCACACCGCGTACGCGCACCACGACGCCTGCGTGGACGGCGCGGTCAACCGCTACCTGCTGGCGGGCGAGGCACCGGAGCCGGGCGCGCGCTGCACCCGGTAGGCGGGATGGTTTCCGCTTCAACCGACCGCCGGTGCGACGTTACGATGAGCGCCCCCCGCCCTCATCCCCTCCCCTCCCCGGAGCGCACCGTGCTCGGAGTCAACGACCTGGCGACGTACGTCCTCGGCGCCCTCGTCATCGTCCTACTGCCCGGCCCCAACTCCCTGTACGTGCTGTCCGTCGCCGCCCGCAAGGGCATCCGGACCGGCTACCAGGCCGCCGCCGGCGTCTTCGTCGGCGACCTCACCCTGATCAGCCTCACCTCGCTGGGCGCCGCCTCCCTCCTCAAGGCCAACCCGGCCGTCTTCGCCGTGGTCAAGCTCGGCGGCGCCGCCTACCTGCTCTGGATCGGCTACGGCATGCTCCGCGCCGCCCGCCAGCTCTGGCGCGAACGCCGGACCGCCGACAACCCCGCCGCCACCGCCGAACCGGCCGCCGAACCCGTCGAGCGCCCGTTCCGCCGCGCCCTGGTGATCAGCCTGCTGAACCCGAAGGCGATCCTCTTCCTGCTCTCCTTCTTCACCCAGTTCGTCGACCCGGCCTACGGACAGCCGGCCCTCTCCTTCGGCCTGCTCGGCGGCATCCTGCAGACCTTCAGCGTGCTCTACCTCTCCCTGCTGATCTTCGCCGGCACCACCCTCGCCACCGCCTTCCGCCGCCGCCGTCGCCTCTCCGCCACCCTCACCAGCGGCGTCGCCGTCCTCTTCGCCGGCTTCGCCGCCAAACTCGCCGTCTCCTCCGCCTGACCCCCACCCCCGCCAACCGGGTGTGGATCACCCGCGAAACCTGTGTAGACTGGCCCGCGTTGCCACCACGCGTGACAACGGCGCCGCCTTAGCTCAGCTGGCCAGAGCAACGCACTCGTAATGCGTAGGTCGCGGGTTCGAATCCCGCAGGCGGCTCTGTAGAAGCCCCAGGACTCACTCGCCGTGACCTGGGGCTTTTGCGTGCGTGGGGTGGCGTGGGGCGGGGATCAGGGGGCGGGCCAGTCGGCCCAGGTGGCGGAGGTCATGGTGACCAGGACGGTGCGGTCGCCCTTGTAGGGGGCTCGGCCGTGGCTGGCGAGGATGTTGTCGACGACCATGACGTCGCCCTGTGTCCAGTCGGGGGCGAGGGTGGTGCGGTCGAAGGCGGCGTGGATCTCGGCCAGGGTGTCGGCGTCGATGGGGCTGCCGTCGCCGAAGTAGGCGTTGCGCGGCAGGTTCTGCTCGGGGAAGACGGCGAGGAGGGCCTCGGTGGTCTTCGCGGGCAGTGAGCCGATGTGGAAGAGGTGGGCCTGGTTGAACCAGACGGTCTCGCCGGTCACCGGGTGCCGGGTGAGCGCCGGGCGGACCTGGCTGGTGCGCAGCAGGTCGCCCTCCCACTCCCAGGCGATGCCGTTGTCGCGGCAGTAGGCCTCGATGTGCCCGCGGTCCTCGGTCTGGAAGGCCTCCTGCCAGGAGAGGCCGATGCCGTCGTGGTAGGCACGGGTGTAGCGCACGCCGAGGGCGGAGAACTTCTCGACCAGCTCGGCCGGGAGCTCGGTGAGGACGGTGCGGCTGTCCGCGACCGGGGTCTGGCCGCCGGTGCTCGGGGTGCGGGTGGCGAGGAAGAAGAGGTGGTCCGGCCAGCGCGAGGAGTAGGAGCTCTCGTTGTGCTGGGGGATGCGCTGGTCGGCCGGGTACTCGGTGGAGGTGTAGACGCTGCCGGCGACCCGCGAGCGCGGGGTGGAGCGCTCGGTGTACTCCAGGGCGCCGCCGCCGAGGACGGCGGCCACGTCGGCCAGCTCGTCGGTGGAGGCGACCGCGGCGCCGATGAGCCTCAGCGAGCCGTGGCGCAGGGTCAGCCGGCGTAGTTCGGGGCGGTGGGCGAGCAGCCACTCGCCGCGCTCCGTCCGGTCGGGAACGGTGGCGACGGGCTGCACCGTCCCGCTCTCTTCGAGGAAGGACACTTCAAGGTCCGTACGCGATCTCGTCACGGCGGCTTCACCTCGTCTGTGCGGTGGTGTCGGGGATCGGGAACGCTGTCATCTTCGCCGCGTGGCCGCTGCCGGGGACAGGCGATTAAGAGAGGCCCGAAAACGTCTGGCGAACGCGGGGCCGGGGCCGCGGTGGGGCCGCGGACCCGGCGGTGGGCCGAGGGCTACCGGCCGGCCAGGACGGACCGGCCGTGGGGCGCGTTCCGGTGCGGCGCCGTGCCCGGGGGGTGGGCCAGGAGACGGGTGCCGCCGTTCAGCAGGGAACGGCCCAGGGGAGTCACGGTGTGCAGGACGAGGTTGCGGGTGCGACGGGTGGCGATCAGGCCGGCCGCCCGCAGGACCGAGGTGTGCTGGCTGACGGCGGCGTTGGAGACGCCGACGCGGTCGGCGAGTTCGCCGTTGGTGCTGCCGTTGAGCAGGGCCTCCAGCAGGGCGGCCCGGGTCCTGCCGACGAGGCTGGCGAGGGCCTCGCCCTGGGCGGGGTCGAGCGGCCGCTCGGCCTCACGGGTGCCGAGCACGGCGTCCCCGCGGGAGTCCGGGCGTATCGGGAAGACCAGGGCCGGGGCCGGTTCGGCCTTGACCACGGTGGCGTGCGGCGGGACCACGGCGGGCGCGGTCAGGAACAGCGACGGCGTGATGAGCAGGCCGCGGCCGCTGAGCTCGATGGTCTCGTCCCGGTCGTCCTCGACCTCCAGAACCGGTGCCCGCCAGTGGACGCGCGGGTGCAGGGCCTGGAGCAGCGTCTCAACTCCGGAGGCGCTCATGATCTGCCGGTAGGCGTCGGTGTCGCGGACCAGCCGGGCGTGGATGGCCTGCCAGTACGGGAGGACGGCGATCGTGCCGAACTCCTGGACCAGGCCGTCCGGTCCGGAGGAGAGGTCCTCACCGGTGGTTCGTTCCGGAAGCCGCGGTAACGGGTCGGACGGATCGTCCACCTGCGGTGGCGGAGCGCCGAGCAGATCCCAGATGGTCCGTCCGGAAAGGTCGAAGCGGTGTATCAGACGCTGGAGCTCTTCTCGGCTCCGTACGCTGTTGGTGACTGTCTGATGCCATCTTCGGAAGTAACCACCCGAGTTCTTCGACCAGTTGTCCAAGGCGAACGCCGCCTCGGCCTCGGCTGTCGGTGGTCCGGCGACCCGGACGCGGACGAGGTCCTCCATGGAAAAGACGATGCGGCTCACGAACGTGTTCCCCTTCCCCCGAAGAGAACTCGGCCACGCGGACGTTCGGCCGAAGTTCCCCCTCATTCGACTGGGGGCAATCATCGCCGTTCGCCGGCGTGCCGGGGTATCCCCCGTTCGGGAGATCCGCAGGATCGGGCCAGGGGGTCGCACTCGGTGACAGGAAGGGTGGGGGCGGTGGAGGTGCGGCGAACAGAGGGTGTTCTACCTGGGTGTCGTCCCTATCCCTCACCCCGCTGCATGGTGCCGCCCTCCCAGGCCCAGGCGGCGATCTCGACCCGGTTGCGAACCTTCAACTTCGTCTGGACGCTGGCCAGATGGGACTTGACGGTGGAGAGGGAGATGGCCAGCGTCTCGCCGATCTCCTGGTTGGTGCGGCCGCGGGCGACCAGCCGTGCCACGTCCAGTTCCCGGTCGGTCAGGACGGTCGGGGAGAGCGTCGTCGCGGCGGCCTGGGCCGCCCCGGGCCCGGCGGCGGAGAGCCGCTTGAGCAGCCGCACGGTGACGGCGGGGGAGACCATCGCGTCGCCGGCGGCGACCGCGCGGACCGCCTCGATCAGCAGGGTCGATCCGCTGTCCTTGAGCAGGAAGCCCTGGGCGCCGCCGCGCAGCGCGCCGTAGACGTACTCGTCCAGGTCGAAGGTGGTGACCACGACCACCCGCAGCGGGTCGCTCACCCCGGGGCCGGCCAGCAGCCGGGTGACCTGCAGGCCGTTCAGCCGGGGCATGCTGATGTCGACCAGGCAGACGTCGGGCCTCAGCCGGCGGGCGAGTTCGACGCAGGTGGCGCCGTCGGCGGCCTCGCCGAGCACCTCGATGTCGGGCTGGCTGTCGAGGATCAGCCGGAAGCCGGTGCGGACCATGTCCTGGTCGTCCGCGATGAGCACCTTGATGGTCATGCCGGCATCCTCCGAGTGCTGGGGTCCGTGTTCCTCACGGGGAGCAGGGCCGTCAGCTCCCATCCTCCCGCATCGTCCGGGCGCTCGGTGAGCGTTCCTCCGACCGCCCGGACGCGCTCCTGGAGCCCGAGGAGGCCTAGGTCCTGCTGTCCGAGGTGGGGGACACGCAGACCCTTGCGGGCCGTTCCCCCGCGCGGCGGTCCGCTGCGTACGGTGGCCTCCAGGGTGGACGGGCCGAGGCCTATCCGTACGGTGACCCCGGTGGCGTCCGGGGCGTGCCGGCGCACGTTGCTCAGGCCCTCGGTGATCACCCGGTGCGCGGTGGTGGCGATCTCGGGGGCGAGCCGGGCGGTGAGCGCGGCCTCGTCCAGTTGCAGGTCCACCGAGGCGCCGCCCCGGCGGAAGGACTCCACCATGACGGGTATGTGCGCGATGCCCTGCCCCGAGAGCGGCGAGGCGGCGGCCAGGTCGGTGCCCTCCCGCAACATGGCGACCAACTGCCGCATCGACTCCAGGGATTCGCTGCCGGCCTGCTCGATGTCGTCGAAGATCGGGACGACTTCCTGCGGCGCGGTCTGCCAGATCGCCCGGCCGGCCTGAGCCAGCACGATGATGCCGGTGACGTGGTGGGCGACGAAGTCGTTGAGGTCGTTGGCGAGGTCGATCAGTTCGTCGCGGCGAACCTGTTCCACGGCCCGGAGCCGGCGGGTGTCGGCCGCGCGCAGGTAGCAGCCGAGGGCGATCGCGACGCCGGCGACGATGGCCAGCAGCACGACGGTCAGCACCGTCCCGGAGGCGCTGCGGGACACCCGTGCGGCCAGCCCCAGCAGGGCGATCACCAGGGCGGCGCAGGTGCCGAGGACGGCGGCGCGGGCGCGGATGTGCCGGGCGGTGGTGATCAGCAGGAGGCTGAGCGCGAGCAGCTCCATCAGCCCGGGGGAGTCCTGCTCGGTGCCGCGGACGAAGCCCACGGCGGACCAGACCAGCGACCAGAGCGCGGCCGCCCCGGCGCGCAGCTCGGGCCGGCCGCGCGGGCCGAACAGCACCAGGGCGGCCGGGACCAGCCCGGCGAGCGGCAGCAGTGGTCCGGCGGTGTCCAGACTCATGGCCAGGTCCAGCAGCCACAGCACGCCGAACCCGACCGCCAGGGCGGCCCGGGCGGCGCGCGGCAGGGTGGACACCGGCGTCGCCGGGGACGCCTCGTCCGGGGCCGGTTGGGCGAGGAGGTCTCGGAGGCTGGGGAGCCGCACGGGCCGGCCTTTCGGGTCGGTGGAGTCGGACGGTCGATCAGGGAACGGGAGGCCGGAAGGTCGCGGGGGAGCGGGTAGGCCGGGCGGTCGGTGCCGTCGGCTGGACGGGGACGGGTCGGAGCGGCGCCCGGACGGGGGTGCCGGGCGCCGCTCGGGCCTGGGGCCGGGGCTGGCCGGGCCTGTCCCGGAGGGCGGTGGTTCAGCGGTTGGCGCGCCGTACGGAGTCCACGCCGAGAGCCAGGGCGGCCAGTAGCACCGCGGCGGCGGCCACCGCGGCCGTGCCCGGGCCCTTGCCCTCCGCCACGCCGAGGAAGTCGACCTCGGGGATGCGGTTGAACATCGCGTACCAGAGCAGCGGGTAGAGCGCCTGGAACAGCCGGGGACCGCGGCTGACGATCCCGCAGAGCATCGCCAGGGCGGGCACCACCAGGGCGCCGACCAGGGCGGCGACCGCCGCGCCGGTGTCGCCGGAGGCGATCAGCCGGACGATCGGCACCGCGGTGACGGCCAGCGCCACGGCGATCCCGGCGAGCAGTCCTGCCAGCAGCCGGCGGCCTGCGGCCGGGCAGGCGGCGAGCAGGTCGTCGATGCTCCCGGCGCCGGCGTGGTTGCCCATCCGGGACCAGATGAGCACCGGCCAGAGCACGGTGAGCGGCAGCACCGGGTGGAGGACGTTCCCGCTCGGGACGAACGCGGCGAGCACGGCCAGGGCCAGCGTGCCCAGCCACCACCAGCGCATGCCCTGGAGCAGGACGCGCACCTCGCCGACCAGTGTGGGCAGGAAGGACGAGCCCATCCGGGGCGGCGTCAACAGGGACGGGTCGAGGCCGAAGGAGGTGCCCGCGCCGGCGGCCGGCTCCTCGGCGTGGTCGGCGTGCTCGGCACCGGTCCGGTCGGCCGCGCCCTTGGCGCCCGTGACCAGCGCGCCGACCGCGCCGATGGCGGCGGACGGGTCGAAGCGGCGGAACCAGAGCACCGACAGCAGCGCGGCCACCAGCGAACCGGCCACCAACAGCGCGGCGTTGGCCAGCAGGCCGCCGCCCAGATCGCCGAGACCGAGGCCCTGCCAGTCGAAGGTGACCGGGGTCTTGTCGTCGGAGGTGAGGCCGACGCCGAAGCGCACCGCCTCGGCCGGGTGCCCGGCCGCCGAGATCGCCCGGCGCATCGACTCGCTGATCCGTTCCATGCTCAGCAGGTCGTACGCGCCGGAGGCCTGGGAGGCCATGATGCCGACCAGCCAGACCACGAACCAGATCAGCGCGCCGACGCCGCCGCGCAGGCCCGGCAGGGTGTCGAAGAGCACCGCGCAGGCCGCGACGAGGGCCAGCAGCGGGAGCGTGATCAGGACGAAGGGCAGCAGCAGGCGCACGACGTCGACGTGGTACGACTCGCCCTTGACCAGCTGCACGCCGAACGCGGTCACCGCGAGGGCGAGCAGCATCGAGCCGAGCACCAGCAGGTTGCTGCAGAACTTGCCGAACAGGTACGAGGGGCGGGTCATCGGCGTGGCCGCGAGGATCTGGCCGACGCCGTTGCGCTCGTCCTTGGGGACGGTGCCGCGGGTGATGTTGAAGCCGGCCAGCGCCAACCAGACAGCGCCGCCGAGCGCGGTGACGGTGCCGACGTAGCCGCTGGTGTACAGGCCCCGGTAGCCGCTGATCTGGAAGACCTGCCAGGTCGAGGAGCCGACCGGGGCGGCCAGCAGGCCCAGGGCGAGCGTGCCGAGCAGGACCACCAGGTAGGCGGGACGGCGTCGGCGCTCCCGGAAGTCGGCGAGGGCGAGCGCGGTGACGGTGCCCGCCATCAGCGCACCACCGCCTGCGGGACGGCCGGAGCCGGGGCGGAGGTCAGCAGCAGGTAGGCGTCGTCGAGCCCCGGCGGGACCGGCTCGGCGTGCTGGGCGGGCGCGTGCGGGGAGATCACCCGGGCGCGAACGCCCTGCGGGGTGCGGGTGGTGCCGCCGAGGACGAACCGCGAGCGCAGGGCCGGGATCTGGTCGGAGGCCACGGTGAGCTCCCAGACCGAGCCCTCGGCGAGCCGCAGGAGCTCCTCCGGGGTGCCGTGGTGGATCAGCCGGCCCTTGCCCATGATGGCGATCCGGTCGGCGGTGGCCGCCACGTCGGAGACGATGTGGGTGGAGAGGATCACGATCCGCTCGGAGCCGAGGCCGGTGAGCAGGTTGCTGAACCGCATCCGCTCCTCCGGGTCGAGGCCGACGGTCGGCTCGTCGACGATCAGCAGCTGGGGGTCGTTGAGCAGCGCCTGGGCGATGCCGACCCGCTGGCGCATGCCTCCGGACATCGAACCGAGCCGCTGCTTGGCGGCTCCGGAGAGGTTGACCAGGTCGAGCAGCTCGGTGATCCGGGCGTTCGCGGAACGGCCCTGCAGCCCCTTGGCCGAGGCCAGGTAGGAGAGGAACTCGCGGGCGGTCAGCTGCGGGTAGACGCCGAAGTCCTGTGGCAGGTAGCCGATGGTGCGGCGCAGCGGGCCGGGGTTCTCGGCGATGTCGGTGCCGTTCCAGAACACCCGGCCGGAGGTCGGCTTGGTGACGGTGGCCAGGATTCGCATCAGGCTGGACTTGCCGGCGCCGTTGGAGCCGAGCAGGCCGAGCACACCGGGGCGCAGGGTCAGCGAGAAGGAGTCCACCGCGCGCTTGCCGCCGCGGTACTCCTTGGTCAGATCGGTGATCTGGAGTTCCATCGCTCAGTCCTTCGTGTTGACGCGGACGACACCGACCTTGGAGGCGACGGTGATGGCGTGGGCGGAGTTCGGGTCCTCGCCGACCTCCACGTGGGGGTTGGACGAGCCGGCCTTGGCCTCGACGTGGTAGCGGGTGCCGTCCTCGGGGACCCGCACGGTGATGCTGCCGGTGTCGGACTCGGCCTTGACCTTGTCGGGCGCCTTGACGAAGGTCAGCTTCACGCTGCCGTTCTCGTTGGCGACGTCCACGTCGGCGGAGGAGAGGCCGCTCGCGTCGACCTTGCCCTTGTCGGTGCGGACGGTGAGCGGCGCGGCGAGGCCGTCGAGGTCCACCGAGCCCTGCTCGGTCTTCACGTCGAGCTTGCCGTCGATGCCCTTGGCGGTGATGCCGGCCGATCCGCTGCCCTGGACGGTCACGGCCACGCCCTTGGGGACGTGCACGGTGTACTGGGCCTTGCAGTTGAGGACGATGCCGCTGCACTTGCCGGACAGCTTGAGGGTCTCGCCCTCCAGCGTCCAGGCGGCGTTGCCGTCCTTCGCGGCCTGGCCGGCGAGCCTGCGGTCGGCCCTGAGGGTGGTGCCGTCGGCGGGCACCAGGGTCACATCCTTGTCGGTGTCCACGGTGAGGTGCGTGTCCTGGAAGCCGAAGTCCTTGGAATCGTTGCGGGGTTGGGCGTCCAGGTCGTCGCTCACACCGCAGCCCGTGAGTGCGATGGCCAGTGCGGAGATCGGGGCCACCCAGGCCAGCTTGGCGGTCGACATTTTCATACCCGTCATGCTCCCGGCGGGGCCGGGGCGGCGACATCCGCCTTTCGGGAGAGATCGGCGGGGCGTCTCGTTCCTTTGGCCGAGGACGCGCTCTCGTTCTTTCGGCCGGGGCGGCACGGATGAACGGACGGGGGTGGACCGGGGGTTCACTATACGAATTCCCCGGGGAAAGAGCGCCCGCCCGGCACGGGCCGGTGAAGGCGTGCCGGGCGGGCGGGGAAGGGGTGTTCGGAAGTGGTTGTCGCGGGCCGTCGGCTCCGACCTCAGATCAGCACGGTCCGCTTTCCGGTGACGGCGCTGATTCGCCGGGCGTCGCGGGTGAGATTGACCCGCTTGAGCCAGCGGTCGGTGCCGTCGAAGCGGCAGCGGAAGGACTCCCGGCCGTGCACCACCCGGAAGTTGTCGACGAAGACCAGGTCGCCGGGGGCGAGCGAGATCCGTTCCACGTGCTCGCCGAGGACGGCCTGGACGGTCTCCACGGCTGCGGCGGCCGCGTCGTCGCCGGGCAGCGGGCGCATGAAGTCGATGTCGAAGCGCAGGTAGGGGGCGTTCGGGGGGCCGAACAGCACGGCGCCGAGCTGCGAGCCGTCGCCGGCGCTGTCGGGCAGCGAGCCGAGGTTGTGGGAGTCGTCCGGGAGGAACAGGAAGCGCTCCTGGAACAGCACCTCGCGGACGTCCTGGGGCAGGTCGAGTGCCTCGGCGCGGACGTAGGTGGTGCCCACCTGGGTGGGGTTGCGCAGGCACAGCAGGGCCACGTAGTCGCTGCGGCAGGGGTGGAAGACGTCCTCGGTGTGGAAGTTGAGTTCCCTGGTGCTGCTGGCGCTGGTCAGCGAGTTGTCGTCCTCGGGGGTGGGGCAGACGTCGTGGACCAGCCGGCCGGCCTGCTGGCTGGTCCAGCCGAACGGCTCGGCGAGCCCGGCGCCGACCAGGGCCAGCACGCCTTCCTCGTG
The DNA here is from genome assembly GCF_040684355.1 of Kitasatospora sp. NPDC091276. Classification (NCBI taxonomy): domain Bacteria; kingdom Bacillati; phylum Actinomycetota; class Actinomycetes; order Kitasatosporales; family Streptomycetaceae; genus Kitasatospora; species Kitasatospora sp. NPDC091276. The sequence continues at coordinate 103,865 of NZ_JBFBFU010000023.1, forward strand.
CCAGCCCGCGCCGAGCTTGGCGGCCGGTTCCCAGCCGAGCGGGGTGGGCTCCAGGTCGGCCCGGACCGGAAGGTTGGAGACCACGGTGATGGCCTCCCCGCCGGTGCGGGTCGCGGCGAGGAAGGTCCGCAGCCGCTCCGGCAGCCGCTGGGCGGCGCCGGTGGCAGCCGCGGACATCCGCGAGGGGTCCTGGTCGCCGTTCAGGGACTCCAGGAATTCATCGGCGAGAACCGCGATCTCGTCGCGCTCTTCATCGTGCAACCGCAGCGTGGACACCGCTTTCCTTTCTTTCGCGTCGGTGCGCCCTGAGGGTTTCCGGTCAGGACGCGGTGGAGCGTGGGCGGAGATCGTTCCAGTTGCTCTCGATGTAATGCAGGCAGTCCTCCCTGGAGTCCGGTCCGTACGTCGACGACCAACCGTCTGGAACGTCGAGGAAATCCGGCCAGAGGCTGTGCTGGTTCGCCTGGTTGACCAAAACCCGGAAGGTGCCGTCGGCATTCTCGAACGGGTTTCCCATTCGTCTCTCCCTGAACTGGTGTGGGGCCGGCACTGGCACCGCTCATGCTGGGAAGAGGTTCGGCGTGCTGACAAGCTCGTTAAGCCAGGCCTTAAATCGGAAAACGGACCCTTCGACTTCGCTTCGTCGAATGCCTGCGGCGGACCGGTAAATCGCGCTGACCTGCGGTTATCGTGCCCTGCTTAAGGAGCTGGAGCCTGCTGTTGGTTCCGGTCGAAACTGATGTCACCTGCCGGAAACCGAACAGGAGGCATCCATGTCGATCACTGAAGTGGCGATACCCGGAGCAAAACTGACATCGGCCGACATCTACAACTCGGCGGTGGCATCCTGGGCAATTGCCGCAGCCTGGGAGGTGGGCGCGCTCGACGAGCTGAACGGCGCCGCCTCTCTGGATGCGGAGGAACTGGCGGAAAAGCTCGGGCTGGACCCGGTCGCGTCCCGCGGGATGTTCCAGGCGCTCGCCTCGGTCGGAGTCGTCACCCGTGATGGCGGCACGATCAGCCCCGGCCCGATCTTCGACGAGGTGAACACCTACCGGTCGTACTTCCACTGGCTCAGCCGGGGCTGCTCCGGTCTTTACACCGAAATGCCCTCGGTGCTCCGAAAAGAGAACCGGGTCGGCTCCTTCTACCACCGGGACGGCGCGGCCATCGGCTACGCCTGCCGCGAGCTGTCCTCGTTCTCGTTCGACCCGGCGTTCTGGGCCGCGATGGACCGGCTGCCGTTCGACTTCAAGGTCGCCGCCGACCTCGGCTGCGGCAGCGGCGAGCGGCTCATCCAGATCGCCAACCGCTACCCGGGCACCCGCGGCCTCGGCCTCGACATCGGCCTCCCGGCCGTCGAGATGACCACCCGTGAGGTGGCCAGGGCCGGCCTGTCCGACCGCATCACCGCTCTCCAGGCGGACGCTCGCGACCTGGCCCCGCATCCCGTCTTCGCGGAGGTCGAGCTGCTCACCTGCTTCATGATGGGCCACGACTTCTGGCCCCGCGAGAACGCCGTCAAGTCGATGCGCACCCTGCGCGAGCGGTTCCCCAACGTGCGCCGCTTCCTGCTGGGCGACACCACCCGCACGGTCGGCTACCCGGACCGCGGGATCCCGCTGTTCAACCTCGGCTTCGAGTCCGCCCACGACCTGATGGGGGTGTACGTGCCCACCCTGGACGAGTGGTACGGGGTCTTCGAGGAGACCGGCTGGAAGCTGGCCGGCGAGCAGCGGATCGAGTCGCCCGCCGCCTCCGTCGTCTTCGAGCTGGAGTGACCCCGACACCATGACGACCACCTCGGCACCCCCCACCAGGAGCGTCGACCCGGCCAGCGCCGGCGGGCTCGGCCGGCTGCTGCACCGACTGATCCGCCGGCACACCGTCCCCGGAGCCCAACTCGCCCTCCTGCACCGGGGCGTGACCTCGGTCGTGACGGCCGGGGAGGAGTGCTACGACAGCGGCCGGCCGGTCACCGCGGGGTCCCGGTTCCCGGTCGGCTCGCTCACCAAGCCGTTCACCGCCGCGCTGCTGACGACCCTGGCGGACGAGGGCGAGGTGGACCCGGACGCCCCGCTCGGCGGGCAGTTCCGCGAGTTCGCGGCGCTGCCCGGGTCGCTCGGCAGCGAACTGACGCTGCGGCACCTGCTCACCCACACCGGCGGACTGCCCGGGAGCCACCCCGCCGAGCAGCCGCCGGCCGACCGCGACCAGTACCTCAGGGAGGCCGCGGCGGCCGTGGTCTGCCCGCCGGGCACGGCCTTCTCCTACTCCAACGTCGGGCTGGTGGCGGCCGGCCGGGTCGCCGAACTGGCCCTCGGCATGCCGTGGGAGGAGGCCGTCACCTCGGTCCTGCTGCGTCCGCTCGGCATCCGCGCGGCCTTCGTCACCGGCTCGGCCGCCGCCGCCGGGCACGTCCCCGGGCACGCCGCGCAGCCGGCGTACGATACCGCCCGCCCGGTGGCCCAGCTGCTGCCGCCGGTGGAGGCGCCGGCCGGCGCGCTCGCGCTCGCCGCCGCGGACCTGCTGCGGTTCGGCACCCTGCTCGCGGACGAACCGGTGCGCCCGCGAGGGCCGCTGCTGCCGCCGCCCCGGGTCACCGAGACGATGCGCCGGATCGAGCCGAACACCGACGCGTTCGGCCTGGCCGACGCTTGGGGCCTCGGCCTCGCGCACTACCTGGCCCCGGACGGCCGGACCTGGGTCGGTCACGACGGCACCGGCGACGGCACCTCCTGCCACCTGCGGGTCGACCCGCAGGAGGGCACGGTCGTCGCGCTGACCACCAACGCGGGCACCGGGCTCGCGCTCTGGGACGACCTGCTGGCCGAACTGGGCGGGGCCGGGATCGAGGTCGGCAGTCACCCGTTCACCCGGCTGCGCGGCGACGCGCCGCCGGCCCCCGACCACCTCCTCGCCGACTGCGCGGGGACCTACCGCAACGGCGCCACCGAGTACCGCCTGGTCCATGACCCGGACGGCCTGCGGCTCGACCAGGGAGGCCGACCGTTCGCCCGGCTCGCCGTCCGGTCGGACCTGGCGTTCTCGGTCGTCGAGCTGACCACCGAGCGGACCGGCTACACCGGCCGCTTCCACCGGGACCCGGACACCGGGCGGATCGACCGCATGCAGGTCGGCGGGCGCTTGGCGGCCCGGTGGTGAGCGGCGGCGCACGGCAGTAACCAGCGTGTTCCGGACTCCCGCGACCCGCGGGAGTCCGAAGCCGTCGTCGGACCGGACGGCCGGGCGGCTGAACGGGCAGAGCAGACCGAAGGGCAGGAGACACGACCATGTCGCACGAGGCGGCTTCCCCGGACGCACGGCTCATCACTGGCACCGACCCGGCGTCGGCGGAGGCGGCGGGGTGGCACGCGGGACCGCCGGCGCCCGCCGCCGGCACCCTGCCCGAGCTGCTGCGCCGGCAGGTCGAGCGGGCCCCGAGGGCGCCCGCTCTGGTGTCCGGGGTCGGCACCCTCTCGTACGCCGAGCTGGACAGCCGGACCAACCGGCTGGCGCACCTGCTGATCGACCGGGGCGTCGGCCCCGGCAGCATCGTGGCGCTCGGCATGGCCCGCGGCGCGGATCTCGTGCTGGCGGCCATCGCCACCACCAAGGCCGGCGCCGCCTACCTGCCGGTCGATCCGGCCTACCCGGCCGAGCGGGTCGCCTACGTCCTCGCCGACGCCTCGCCGCGGCTGCTGCTCACCAACGGCGCCGGTTCGGTCCGGGCCGTCGACGGCCCGCCGGCCGTGCTGGACCTCGCCGACCCGGCCGTCGCCGAGGCGCTGGCGGGCTGCCCGGACACCGACCCGGCCGCGGCCGGGAAGGTCGGGCCGGGACACCCGCTGGACGCCGCGTACGTCATCTACACCTCCGGATCCACCGGGCGCCCCAAGGGCGTGGCCGTGCCCCACCACGGCCTCGCCGCCCTCACCGCCCAGCACGTCGCCCAGCTGGCGGCCGGCCCCGGTTCCCGGGTGCTGCAGTTCGCCAGCCCCAGTTTCGACGCCTCGGTGTTCGAGCTCTCCATGGCGCTGCTCACCGGCGGCACGCTGGTCCTGGCCGATGCCGCGCGGCTGGTACCCGGTCCGGCCTTCGCCGACCTGCTGGCCGAACTGCGGATCACCCACGTCACCCTGCCGCCGGCGGTGCTCGCCACCCTGCCGGACGGGGCGGTCCCGGCCGGCGTCACCGTCGTCACGGCCGGCGAGGCCTGCTCCGCCGCGGTCGCGGCCCGTTGGGCGCCCGGCCGGCTGATGGTCAACGGGTACGGGCCGACCGAGTCCACCGTCTGCGCCACCATGAGCGACCCGATCCCCGGGGACGGCACCGCCCCCGACATCGGACGCCCGGTGACCGGCACCCGGGTGCACGTCCTCGACGAGCGGCTGCGGCCGGTCGCCCCCGGCGCCGTCGGCGAGCTGTACGTGGCCGGGGACGGGCTGGCGCTCGGCTACCTGGGCCGCCCCGGTCTGACCGCCGAGCGCTTCGTCGCCGACCCGTACGGACCGGCCGGCGGCCGCCTCTACCGCACCGGCGACCTCGCCGAGTGGACCGCGGACGGCGTGCTGCGCTACCGCGGCCGGACCGACGACCAGGTCAAGATCCGGGGCTTCCGGGTCGAGCTGGGCGAGGTCGAGGCCGCCGTGCTGACCCACCCGGCCGTCGCCGAGGCCGCCGCCGGAGCACCCGAGGACGAGCGCGGCCACCGCCGACTGGTCGTCCACGTTCGCGCGGAGGCGGGCCTGGCCGCGCCCACCCGGGCCGAGCTCGCCGCCCACCTGCGCCGCACCCTGCCCGAGCACCTGCTGCCCTCCGCGGTGGTTCCGGTCGGGCACTTCCCGCTCAACCCCTCCGGAAAGGTGGACCGCGCCGAACTGCCCGCGCCGGACTGGACCGGCCGCGGGGTCGCCCACGTGCCGGCGGACGGCCCGGTCGAGGAGGCCGTGGTCCGGATCTGGGAGGAGGCCCTCGGCACCACCGGTGTCGGGACCACCGACGACTTCTTCGACCTCGGCGGCGACTCGCTGCTGGGCGCCCGCGTCCTGGCCCGGCTGAAGGCGGAGTTCGGCACCGCACCGAGCCTGCGCGAGCTGTTCGCCGCGCCGACCGCGGGCGCGGTCGCCGCCCTGGTCGGACCGGCCGGGCACATCCCCGCCCCGGTCGGGGCCGTCGCGCGCGACGGCGCGCCGCGTGGCCGCGGCGGCGCCGTGCCGATGTCCTTCGCCCAGGAGAGCCTCTGGTTCCTCCACGACGCCGCCCCGGCCCTGGCCGGGTACGGCGCCGCGGTCGGCATCGAGCTGGCCGGCGAACTGGACGACGAGGCGCTGCGCGCCGCCTTGGGCGCGGTGCTCGCCCGGCACGAGGTGCTCCGCACCACCTTCCGGGCCGGCGAGCACGGCGGCGTGCAGGTGGTGCACGAGCCCGGCGAGCCCGCGCTCGACGTGGTCGATCTCACCGCGCTGTCGGCCGGGAAGGCGGCGGACGAGCACGAGCGACTGCTCGCCGAGGCGACGGCCCGTCCGTTCGACCTGGTGGCCGGGCCGCTGCTGCGCGCCCTGCTGATCCATCTGCCCGGGCAGCGGCACGTGCTGGTGCTGGACCAGCACCACATCGTCACCGACGGCTGGTCCACCCGCGCCCTGCTCCGAGAGCTCTTCGAGCTCTACGGCCGGGCCGTGCACGGGCCGCTCGGCCCGGTGGCGCCGGCGCCCGACCAGTTCGCCCGCCACGCCGCCGACCAGCGCGAACGGGCCCGGGCCGGCGCCTGGGACGCCGACATCGCGTACTGGCGCGAGCGGCTCGCGGACCTGCCGCCGCTCGACCTGCCCGCCGACCGGCCGCGCTCGGCGGCCCGCACCGGCGCCGGCGCCCTGCACCGGTTCCGTGTCCCGGCCGAGCTGGCCGCCGGGCTGCGCGCCCTGTCCCGGGCCCGTCGGGCCACCGTCTTCATGACGCTGACCGCCGCCGTGCACGTCCTGCTGGCCCGGCACAGCGGCCAGCGCGACTTCGCGCTCGGCATCGCCACCGCCGGCCGCCGCGACGGCGTGGACGACGACACCCAGGGCTTCTTCGCCAACCTGGTGCCGCTGCGCACCGCGCTCGACCCCGCCCGGCCGTTCGGCGAACTCGTCGACGCCGTAAGGGAGTCCACCCTGGTCGCGGTCGAGCACGGAGAGGTGCCGTTCGACCGGCTGGTCGAGGCGCTGCGTCCGGTCCGCGAACCGGGCCGGATGCCGCTGGTGCAGGCCGCCGTCACCTACCAGGAACCGCTGCTGCGCCCCGGGGCGGCGGCCGCCGGGCTCGACCTGGCCGAGGCCGAACTCCCGCGATCCTCCTCGCGGTTCGACCTGCTCTTCGAGTTCTGGAACCACGGCGACACGCTCGGCGCCGACATCGAGTACAGCACCGACCTGTTCACCGCTGCCACGGTCGCCCGGCTGGCGGACCACCTGCTCGGCCTGCTCCGGTCGGCCGTCGCCGACGCCGGCGCGCCCGCCGGGGAGCTCGCCCTGGTCGGCGCGGAGGACGCCGGGGCCCGGCGGGCCCGGGCCGACTGGCACGACACCGAGACCACCTACCCGCGCGATGCCCGGGTCCACGAGCTGTTCGAGTACGTCGCCCGGCTCCGCCCGGATGCCGTCGCCCTGGTGCACGAGGAGACCGCCGTCCGCTACGGCGAGCTCAACACCCGGGCCAACCGGCTGGCCCGCCGACTGGCAGCCGCCGGGGTCGGGCGCGGCACGCTCGTCCCGGTCTGCGCCCGGCGCTCGCCAGGGATGGTCGTCGGGCTGCTGGCGGTGCTCAAGGCCGGCGGCGCCTACGCGCTGCTCGACACCGGCCTGCCGGTCGAGCGGCTGCGGCTGATGATCGAGGACCTGGCCGCGCCGGTCGCACTCGTCGGGGCCGACGCCGAGGCGACCGTCCGGGCGGCCTGGCCCGCCGCGGGCGACCCGGTCCTGCTGTCGCTCACCGACCCGGCCACCGACGCCGAGGACGACTCCGACCCGGCCGTCCCGGGCAGCGCCGAGGACCCGGCGACGGTGATGTTCACCTCCGGCTCCACCGGTCGGCCCAAGGGTGTGCTGGCGGCCCACCGCGCCACCGTGCGCACCTTCGTCGGCACCGACTACGCCCGGTTCGGGCCGGACGAGGTGGTTCTGCAGTCGGCGCCGATCTCCTGGGACGCGTTCTCCCTGGAGCTGTTCGGCGCGCTGCTGCACGGCGCCCGCTGCGTCCTCCAGCCGGCCCCCACGCCCGAGCCGGAGGCGATCGCCGAGCTCGTCGAGCGGCACGGCGTCACCACCCTGTGGCTGTCCTCCAGCCTGTTCAACGTGATGGCCGAGGAGTACCCGGGCGTCTTCGGGACGCTCCGCCAGGTGCTGACCGGCGGCGAGGCGGTCTCGGTCGAGCACGTCGGCCGGGTGCTGCGCCGCCACCCCGGGCTGCGCCTGGTCAACGGCTACGGACCGGTGGAGTCCATGGTGTTCGCCACCACCCACCGGATCACCGAGCGGGACCTGGAGCGGGCCTCGGTGCCGATCGGCCGCCCGCTGGCCAACACCCGGGTCCACCTGCTGGACCAGGACGGACGGCCGGTGGCGGACGGCGTGCCCGGCGAGCTGTACCTGGCCGGCGACGGTCTGGCGATCGGCTACCTCGGCCGGTCCGAGCTGACCGCCGAGCGGTTCGGCCCCGCGGTCTTCGACCCGGCCGAGCGGCTCTACCGCACCGGCGACCTGGCCCGGATGCTGCCCGAGGGCGTGCTGGAGTTCCTCGGCCGGGCCGACGACCAGGTCAAGGTGCGCGGCTTCCGGATCGAGCCCGGCGAGATCGTCGCCGCCCTGCTGCGGCTGCCGGAGCTGGCCGACGCCGCCGTCCTGGCACTGCCGGACGGCGCGGGCTCCAAGCGCCTGGTCGGCTACCTGGTGCCCCGGGACGCCGAGCAGCGCCCGGACATCGCTGTGGTGCGCGCCGCGTTGGCGCAGCACCTGCCCTCGTACATGGTGCCGTCCGCCTTCGTCACGCTGCCGGCGCTGCCGCTGAACGCCGCCGGGAAGCTCGACCGGGCCGCCCTGCCGGTGCCCGAGGCCGACGCCGGGCGGGCCTACCTGGCGCCGCGCGACGAGAAGGAGCGGCTGCTCGCGGAGACCTGGGCCCGGCTGCTCGGCGTGGAACAGGTCGGTGTCGAGGACAACTTCTTCGAGCTGGGCGGGGACTCCATTCTCACCATGCGGGTCGCCGCCCGGGCCCGCGCCGAGGGGCTCTCCCTGCGCTCCGGCGACGTGATGCGGCATCAGACCGTCGCCGCACTCGCCGCCGTGGCGGTCTGGGCCCGCGACGAGGCGCCCGCCGCCGAACAGGGCCCGGTCGAGGGCGAGCTGCCGCTCACCCCGATCCAGCGCTGGTTCCACGGCACCGACCCGGCCCGGCCCGGGCACTTCGACCAGACCGTCCGGGTCGAACTGGCCCCCGGAGTCGACGAGTCGGCCCTGGAGCGGGCGCTGCGCGCCCTGTTCGCGCAGCACGACGCGCTGCGGCTGCGCTTCGCCGGGGCCGTCGGCCACCACGCGCCCGGCCCGGGCGGCCCCCTGCTGCACGTCGTCGACCTGGCCGGCCTGCCGGTCGACGAGCAGGACCGCCGGATCGACGACATGGCCGAGCGGGCCGAGGAGTTCGACCTCGCGGAGGGCCCGCTGTTCGGTGCCACCCTGCTGCGCGGCGACACCGGGCGCCCGGACGTGCTGGTGCTGGCGGCCCACCACCTGGTGGTCGACGGCGTCTCCTGGCGCATCCTGCTGGAGGACCTCGCCGACGCCTACCGGCAGGCCGCGGTCGGCCGGGAGGTGCGGCTCGGCGCCAAGACCACCTCGTTCCGGGCCTGGGCGCTCGACCTCGAAACCCGCACCGCCGCCGGAGAGTTCGAGCCCGAGCGGGCGTACTGGGACGGCGTGCCGGACCCGGCGACGCCCCGGCTGCCGCGCGACCGGGCAGGCTCCAACACCGCGGCTTCGACCCGCACGCTGACCGTCCGGCTGACCGCCGCCGAGACGGACGCGGTGCTCCGGGAGCTCCCGGCCCGCTACCGGGGCGGCCCGGACGACGTCCTGCTGAGCGCGCTCGGCACCGCGCTGGCCGCCTGGACCGGCCTGCCGAAGGTGCTGGTGGACCTGGAGGGCCACGGCCGGACCGAACGGGACGGCACCGACCTGTCCCGCACCGTCGGCTGGTTCACCGCCGTGTACCCCGTCGCCCTCGACCTGCCCGACCCGGCCGCCGGCTGGCCGGCCGTGCTCAAGTCCGTCAAGCAGCGACTGCGGGACGTCCCCGGCGGTGGCCTCGGCCACGGCGCGCTGCGCGACGCGGCCGCCCACCGCACCGAGCGCGACCGCGCGCCCGAGGTGAGCTTCAACTACCTCGGGCGCTTCGAGGAACTGCCCGAGGGCGGCCCGTTCGAGGCGGGCACCCGGCCACGGATGTGGCTGCGGCAGTCCCCGGAGTCGGTCCGTCCCCACCTGCTCGACGTCATCGCCGTCCTCGGCGACGGCGGCGCCCTGGAGCTGCTCTGGCAGTACTCCGACCAGGTGCACGAGGAGGCCACCGTACGGCGCCTCGCCGAGGCGACCGCCGACGCGCTGCGCGCGCTGGCCGCGCACGCGGGCGAACCCGGAGCCGGCGGCCGGACCCCCTCGGACTTCCCGCTGCTGCGGCTGGACCAGGCCGCGGTGGACCGGCTGGCCGGTGACGGCCGAGCGGTGGCGGACCTCTACCCGCTCACCGCGATGCAGGCCGGCATGCTCTTCCACTCGTTGGAGGCCGCCGCCGAGACCGGCGGTCAGGACGCCTACTTCGCCCAGTTCGCCTTCGTGCTGGACGGTGTGGACCGCGTCGACCTGCTGGAACGCGCCTGGCGCAGCACCGTCGACCGAACCCCGGTGCTGCGCACCACGGTCGCCGACACCGGGGCCGGCGGGTTCGTCCAGCGGGTGCTGCGGACCGTCCCCACCCCGCTGACCGTGCTGGACTGGAGCGGACTGGACGAGGCCGGACGGGCCGAGGCGTTGGAACGGCTCTTCGCCGCCGACCGCGCGCTCGGCGTGGACCTGGCCGACGGCCCGCTCACCCGGCTCACCGCGGCCCGGCTGGACAGCGGCTCGTTCCACCTGCTGTGGACCTTCCACCACGCGCTGCTGGACGGCTGGAGCCTCTACCAGGTGCTCTCCGACCTGTTCGCCGAGTACGCGGCGCTGCGCGCCGGCCGGCCGTCCGCCGCCGTCGAGCGGCCGCCGTTCCGCGACTACGTGGCCTGGCAGCTTGCTCGGGACACCGACGAGGCGCAGCGGTACTTCACCGAGCGGCTGGCGAGCCTGACCACCGCCACCCCGCTGCCCTTCGACCGCAGGCCGACCGGCGAGCACCGGGTCAGGTCCTCCGCGCGGCTGCGGGTGGAACTGCCGGCCGAGCTGTCCGCCCGGGTCTACCGGGCCGCGCGGGACCGGCAGGTCACCGTGAACACGGTGGTCCAGGGCGCCTGGGCGCTGCTGCTGTCCCGGCTGTCCGGGCAGGGCGACGTCTGCTTCGGCGCGACCGTCTCCGGCCGCCCCAACGACCTCGACGGCGCGCCGGACATGGTCGGGCTGTTCATCGGCACCCTGCCGGTCCGCGCCCTCGCGGACCCGCGGGCCGAGCTCGGGCCCTGGCTGCGCGAGCTCCAGCAGGAGCAGGTGCGGGCCCGCGTCCACGAGCACCTGCCGCTCACCGCGATCCAGGCCCGCAGCGGGATCGCTGCCCCGGCCAGGCTCTTCGACAGCGTGCTGGTCTTCGAGAACTACCCGGTGGACGACGCCGCGCTCACCGTCGGCGGCCTCGCCCTGCGCGACGTGAGCGCCGACGCCGAGACCACCAACTATCCCGTGGCGGTGGGCGTCTACCCGACCGAGCGGCTGACCTTCTCGTTCGCCTACGACCCCGCCCTGTTCGACGAGCGGACGGTGCGGACCTTCGCCGACCGGCTCGGTCTGCTGCTGGGCGGCATGGCCGAGCCGGAGCGGGACGTGCCGACCCGGCTGGTGGACCTGCCCTGGCTGACCGAGGACGAGCTGCGGCGGCACCTGACCGGCCACGACGACACCGCGGTCGCCGTGGACCGCACCACCGTGCCGGAGCGGATCGCCACCCAGGCCCGGCGCACTCCCGCGGCGCTCGCGCTGACCGGCCCCGACGGCCGCCTCGACTACGCCGACCTGGCCGCGCGCTCCGACGCGCTGGCCGCCCGGCTGCGCGCCGCCGGGGTCGGCACCGAGGACGTGGTGGCCGTCGCCATGCGGCCCTCCGCGCTGCTGGTGGTGACCCTGCTCGCGGTGTGGAAGGCCGGCGCCGGATACGTGCCGCTGGACCTCCAGCACCCGGCCCGGCGGCTCGGCGCCCTGCTCGCCGAGTGCGGTCCGGTGCGGCTGCTGGCGGACGCCGAGGGCGCGGCGGCTCTGGACGGCGAGGCGCCGGCCGGCTGCCCGGTCGACCTGGTGGACCTGGCGGGCCTGGCCGGCCCGTACGACCACACCGGGGTCGTCCGACCCGCCCCGGCGGACACCGCGTACGTGCTCTACACCTCCGGTTCGACCGGCACCCCCAAGGGCGTGGTCGTCGAGCACGCCTCGCTGGCGCACTACCTGGCCCACGCCGCCGACGCGTATCCGGGCCTGCGCACCTCGGCCCTGCTGCACTCCTCGATCGCCTTCGACCTCACCGTCACCGCGCTGTGGACCCCGCTGACCCAGGGCGGCACGGTCGTGGTGTCCCCGCTGGAGCCGGACGCGCTCGCCGAACTGGCCGCCGCCGGCACCGCGGTGGGCTTCGTCAAGGCGACGCCCAGCCACCTTCCGCTGCTGGAGCGCCTGCCCGACGTGGCGGCCGGCTCGGCCGACCTGGTGGTCGGCGGCGAGCAGTTGCCCGGCGAGAGCCTCGCCGGCTGGCGGGCCCGGCACCCCGGCAGCGCGGTGATCAACGAGTACGGGCCGACCGAGGCGACCGTGGGCTGCATCGTGTACCGGGCCGAGCCCGGGCAGCCGCTCGCCCCGGGCGCCGTCCCGATCGGCCGGCCGATCCGCAACACCCGGGTCCACCTGCTCGACGGCACGCTGCGCCCGGTGCCCGACGGCGTCACCGGCGAGCTGTACCTCGGCGGCGACGGCCTGGCCCGCGGCTACCGGGGCCGTCCGGCGCTGACCGCCGAGCGGTTCGTCGCCGCCCCGTTCGGTGCGCCCGGCGGACGGCTCTACCGCACCGGCGACCTGGCCCGGCGCCGCGCCGACGGCGTGATCGAGTACCTGGGCAGGGTCGACGACCAGGTGAAGGTGCGGGGCTTCCGGATCGAACTCGGCGAGGTGGAGAGCGCGTTGACCCGCCACCCGGGCGTCGCCGCGGCCGCTGCCACGGTCGCCGACGGGGTGCTCGGCGGGCACGTGGTGACCACCGGCGGCCCGGACGCGCCGGACGCGGCCGAGCTGCGCCGCTTCCTGGCCGGGCTGCTGCCCGAGCACATGGTCCCGGCGGGCTTCGCCTTCGTCCCGGCGCTGCCCCTCACCCCCAACGGCAAGGTCGACCGGGCGGCGCTCGGCCGACCCGCGGAACGGCCCGCCGAGCCCGCGGCACCGGAGCCGCGGGAGCTGCTGACGCCCACCGAGCAGGCCCTGGCGGACATCTGGTCGGACGTCCTGGAGGTGGCGCAGGTCGGCCCGGACGACGACTTCATCGGCCTGGGCGGGGACTCCATCCGGAGCCTGGGCGTGATGGCGAGCGTCCGCAGGGCGTTCGGGATCTCCCTGTCGCCGCGGGAGGTCATGACGGCCCGGACCGTCTCCGAGCTGGCGGCGCTCATCGAGGACAAGGTCCTGGCGGACATCCTGGCCGCCGAGGGACTGGCGGACACCGGCACGAGCAGCGAGGCATGAGGAGCATGAGCATGAACGGTCCCACGTCCCGGCCCGACCGACTGTCGGCGCTGCCGCCCGAGGTGCGCGAGAAGCTGCTGCGGCGGCTGGCCGGCCGGGGAGCGGCCCCGGACGCGCCCGGAGTGCCCGCCGCCGCGGCGGACGCCGCGATCGGCGCCGGTCCGCGCCCGGAGGAGGTCCCGCTCTCCTCCGGCCAGCAGCGGCTCTGGTTCCTCAGCAGCCTCGCCCCCGAGGGCAGCGAGTACACCAGCGCCTTCGGCCTGCGGCTGACCGGTCCGCTCGACCGGGACGCGCTGGCCCGGGCGGTGGACCTGGTGGTGGAGCGGCACGAGGTGCTGCGCACCAGCTACCGGGTCGAGGGAGACCGGGTGCGCCAGGTCGTCCACCCGGCGGCGCCCGGGGTGCTGCGCCTCGCCGAGCCCGCCGCCGATGCCGGGGAGCCCGATGCCGGGGAGCCCGATGCCCGGGAGCCCGGTGCCGAGGAGCCCGGTGTTGCGGCCGTCGTACGGGCCGAGCTCGCGACGCCCTTCGACCTCGCGCGGGGTCCGCTGCTGCGTGCCCTGCTGCTGAGGTCCGCGCCGGAGCGGCACGTGCTGCTGATCACCGCCCACCACAGCGTCATCGACGGCTGGTCCTCGGGCGTGCTCTTCGACGAACTCGGCTCGGCGTACGCGGAGTTCGCCGCCGGACGGACGCCGCGCCCGGAGCCGGTCGCGGTCCAGTACGCCGACTACGCGCTCCGGCAGCGCGAGTGGCTGACCGGGCCCGGGGTGAAGGCCGGGCTCGACTACTGGGAGAGCAGGCTGCGCGGCGCCGAGCCGCTCGGCCTGCCCACCGACCGCCCCCGCCCGCCGGTCCGCGACACGGCCGGCGCCGTGCTGCGGCTGGTCGTGCCCGCCACGACGACCGCGCGGCTCAAGGACCTCGCCCGGCGCGAGGGCACCACGCTGTTCCCGGTGTTGCTGGCCGGCTACCAGCTGCTGCTCGCCCGGCTCTCCGGGCAGCCGGACGTCACCGTCGGCACCGTCACCACCGGCCGCGGCCGGCCCGAACTGGAGCGTGCCGTCGGCTTCTACGCCAACACCGTCGCGCTGCGCACCACGGTGGACGAGGAGGAGCCGTTCGCGGCGCTGCTCGCCCGGGTGCGGGACGGCGTGCTGGACGGCTTCGAGCACGACCAGGTGCCGTTCGACCGGCTGGTCGAGCTGCTGGAGCCGGTCCGGGACCCGAGCCGCACCCCGGTGTTCCAGACCATGATGGTGCTGCAGAACGCGTTCGGAGCCCCGCTCGCTCTGCCCGGGGTGGCCGTCGAGCAGCTGGAGCTGCCGCGCTGGGAGGCCACCGTCGACCTCGGGCTGGAGTTCGAGGAGTGCGACGGCGAGCTGGACTTCGGCCTGTCGTACAGCACCGCGCTGTTCGACGAGCGGACCGTCCGGGCGCTCGGCGAGCGGCTGGTCGCCCTGTTCGAGGCGGTCGGCGAGCGGCCGGACACCCCGCTGCGCGCGCTGCCGCTGGTCTCCGCCGAGGAGGCGGCCGAGCTGCGCCGAGACTGGGACGCGGCGGCCGCCACCGCCGACGACGGCCCCGCCACCCTGGTCCAGGCCTTCGAACGGCAGGCCGCCGCCACCCCCGGCACGCCCGCCCTGGTGTTCCGGGACGAGCGGCTCGGCTTCGCCGAACTCAACGGCCGGGCCAACCGGTTGGCGCGCCACCTGCGGGCCCTGGGGATCGGCGCGGAGAGCCTGGTGGCACTGGTGCTGCCGCGCTCGACCAACTTCGTGGTCGCGCTCTGGGCGGTGCTCAAGGCCGGCGCGGTGTACGTGCCGATGAACTCCGAGGAGCCCGCCGAGCGGATCGCCGACCTGCTGCGCGGCATCCGGCCCGCGCTGGTGCTCGGCACCGGGGAGCTCGCCGGCGCGGTGCCCGCCGAACTGCCCCGGTTGCTGCTGGACGAGCCCGCGGTGGTCGCCGCCGTCGCCGCCCGGGACGGGCACGACGAGCCCGCGGCAGCGCCGGCCCCCGGGGACGCCGCGTACGTCATCCACACCTCGGGCTCCACCGGGCGGCCCAAGGGCGTGGTGGTCGAACACCGCTCGCTGGCCAACCTGTTCGCCCGCCAGCGGGACGAACTGTTCCGGCCCGCGGCGGCCCTGCTCGGCCGCCCGCTGAGGGTCGCGCTGACCACGGTGCCGACCTTCGACGCGTCCTGGAACCCACTGATGGCGGTGGCCGACGGCCACACCCTGCACCTGGTGGACAGCGAGACGCGGCTGAACGCCGACGACCTGGTGGCCTACGCGCGGCGCGAGCAGGTGGACCTGTTCCAGCTCACGCCGTCCTTCGCCCGCCCGGTGCTCGACGCCGGCCTGCTCGCCCCCGCCGCGCCGCACCGGCCCGCCGTGCTGGTGCTCGGCGGGGAGGCGGTCGGCGAGGAGCTGTGGCGCGAGTTGGCCGCGACCCCGGGGCTGACCGCCCACAACTTCTACGGGCCGGCCGAGTGCACCGTCGACACCCTCGCCGCCCGGGTGGACACCGCCCGCGCGCCGGAGCTCGGCCTGCCGGTGCGCGGCACCCGGGCCTACGTGCTGGACGCGCACCTGCGCCCCGTCCCGGTCGGCGTGCGCGGCGAGCTCTACCTGGCCGGTCTGCCGGTCGGGCGCGGCTACCTGCACCGGGCCGCGCTGACCGCCGAGCGCTTCGTCGCCGACCCGTTCGGCCCTGCGGGCACCCGGATGTACCGCACCGGCGACCTGGTCCGCCGCACGCCGGACGGGCGGCTGGAGTTCGCCGGCCGCGGCGACGACCAGGTCAAGATCAACGGCGTCCGGGTGGAGCCGGGCGAGATCGAGGCGGCGCTGCGCTCCCACCCCGCGGTGGACGACTGCGCGGTGGTGCCCCGGGTCGGCCGGGCCGGCGTCCAGCGGCTGGTGGCCTTCGTGGTGCCGAGCGCCGCGGTGCCGGGCGCGGCCGCGCTCCGCGCCCACCTGCACGGCCTGCTGCCGGACTACCTCGTCCCCGCCGCCTTCGCCTTCCTGACGGCGCTGCCGCGCACCGCCGGCGGCAAGACCGACCGCCGGGCCCTGCCGGAGAGCGCCGTGGAGCCGGAGCCGGCCACCGGCTACGTGCCGCCGCGAACCGAGGTCGAACGGGCTCTGGCCGGGATCTGGGCCGAGCTGCTCGGTGTTGACCTGGTCGGCACCGAGGACAACTTCTTCTCCCTCGGCGGCGACTCCATCCTCAGCATCCAGGCCGTCTCCCGGGCCCGGGCCGCCGGGTTCCTGCTCCAGTCCAGGGACATCCTGGTCAAGCAGACCATCGCCCGGATCGCCCCCGGCGTCACCACCGCGGCCGACACCGCCCAGCAGTACGAGCACCGGGGACCGGCACCGCTGGCCCCGATGCAGCACCGGCTGCTGGCCGGCGCGGCCGACATCCCCCGGTTCGCCATGTCGCTGCTGCTGGAGCTGGTTCCCGGCACCGACCCGGCCGCACTGGCGCGGGCGCTGGAGGCCCTGGTCGCCCACCACCCGGCGCTGCGCACCCGGTTGCGCCGCGTGGACGGCGGCTGGCTGCAGGAGGCCGCGGCGCACCAGGACGGCCCGCTGCTGAGCCGCCGGGACACCGCCGGCCTGGGCGGGCCGGAGCGCGCGGCGGTGCTGCGCGAGGAGGCGGAGTCGGCCCGCCGCGCCCTCGACCCGGAGCACGGCCCGGTGCTGCGCGCCGTGCTGTTCGACGAGGGTGCCGGGGCCGGCCCCCGGCTGCTGCTGACGGCGCACCACCTGGTGGTCGACGGCGTCTCCTGGCGCATCCTGTTGGACGACCTCGCGACCGGCTACGAGCAGGCCCGGGCCGGCCGACCGGTCGACCTCGGCACCCCGACCACCCCGTTCGCGGCCTGGTCCGCCAGGCTCGCCGAATACGTCCGCGACGGTGGCCTGGACGTCGAACTCCCGTACTGGCGAAGGATCGCCGAGGAGTCCTTCGAGCTGCCCGCCGACGGCACGGGGCCCAACACGGTGGCCTCGTCGGAGCGCGCGGACTTCGCCCTCACCGCCGAGGAGACCGAGGCGCTGCTGCGCGACGTCCCGCCGGTCTACCGGACCAGGGTGGACGACGTGCTGCTCACCGCCCTGGCCGGCGTGCTCGCCGAGTGGACCGGCCGCGAGCGGGTGCTGGTCGGCCTGGAGGGGCACGGGCGTGAGGACGTCCTGCCCGGCGCCGACCTCTCCCGCACGGTCGGCTGGTTCACCGCCGTCCACCCGGTCGCGCTGACGGTGGCGGCCGGCGACGGGGTCGCCGCGCGACTGAAGTCGGTGAAGGAGCAACTGCGTGCCGTCCCCGCCAAGGGCTTCGGCCACGGCGCGCTGGCCGCCCACCGGGCGGGATTCACCCCGGCCGCCGCGCCGGCCGTGACCTTCAACTACCACGGGCAGCTGGACGGCGCGTTCGCCGCCCGCTCCCTCTACCGCGCCCACCTGGGCGACGGTGGGCCGCAGTGGGACGGCGACCACGAGCGGAGCGCGCAGATCGAGGTGGTCGGCGCCGTCTCCGACGGGGTGCTCACGCTGTCCTGGTTCACCTCCCGGGCGCTGCACCGGCCGCAGACCGTCCGGCGGCTTGGCGAGTCGCTGCTGGCGCACTTGCGGGCCGTCATCGCGCACTGCGCCGAGCCCGGTGCCGGCGGTCGCACGCCGTCCGACCACCCGTTGGCCCGGCTCGACCAGGCGGCCCTCGACCGGCTGGTCGGCGACGGCCGGGGCGTGGACGACGTCCTGCCGCTCACCCCGCTGCAGGGCGGCATGCTCTTCCACACCCTGACCGACCCGGACGGCGGCGCCTACGTCGACCAGCTGGCCCTGCGGTTGGAGGGACTGGCCACCGCCGAGGCGCTGGCCGCGGCCTGGCGCGAGGTGTTCCGGCGCACCGACGTGCTGCGCACCACCGTCCGCTGGGAGGGCGTGCCCGAGCCGGTCCAGCTGATCCGCTCGGACCTGGAGCTGCCGGTCGAGCTGCTCGACTGGCGCGGGGACCCCGACCCCGGCCGACGGCTGGACGAGCTGGTCCGGGCCGAGCGCGAGCGCGGCATCGACCTGGCCGCCGGGCCGCTGATGCGGATCGTCCTGGCCCGGGTCGACGACCGGACCGTCCACCAGCTGTGGACGTTCAGCCACCTGCTGCTGGACGGCTGGAGTACCGCCCAGCTGTTCGAGGAGGTGCTGGAGCACTACGTTGCCGCCGTCGAGGGGCGGGCCGCCCTCCCGGTCAGCCGGCCGTCGTTCCGCGAGTACCTGGAGTGGCTGGCCGGGCAGGACCGCGAGGCCGCCGTGGCGCACTGGCGGCAGGTGCTGGCCGGCTTCGCCGAGCCCACCGCGCTGCCGGTGGACCGCCAGCCCGCCGCCGACCACCGCACCCGGGCCGTCGGCTCGCACAAGCTCGCCCTGGACCCGGCGGTCACCGGGGTGCTGGCCGACTGGTGCCGGGAGAACCGGATCACCCTCAACACCCTGATGCAGGGCGCCTGGGCGATCCTGCTGTCGCGGCACGCCGGCGAGCCGGACGTGGTTTTCGGTGCCGTCGTCTCCGGGCGTACCCCCGAGGTGCCGGGGATCGAGAGCGGCATCGGCATGTTCGTCAACACCGTCCCGGTCCGGGCCCGGGTGGCCGGACCGGAGGCGGACGGTGACCTCGGGGCCTGGCTGCGCGCTCTGCAGGCGGCGCAGGCGGAGAGCACCGCGCACGACTACCTGGCCCTCTCCGACATCCGGCGCTGCGCCGAACTGGCCTCCGGGGAGCGGCTGTTCGACAGCGTGGTGGTCTTCGAGAACTACCCGGTCGCCGAGGGCGCCACCGGCCGCGACGGGGTGGGCGTCCAGGTGCTGCGCTCCTCGGACAGCAGCACCGTGCCGCTCACCGTCAGCAGCCACGCCGACACCGCGCTGCGGATCGAACTCACCTACGATCCCGAGCTGTTCGACGCCGCCACCGTGGAGCGGATCGGCGGCAGGCTGCGCACCCTGCTGGAGGGCGTGGCCGCGGACCCGCACCGCGGGCCGGCCGCGCTGCCCTGGCTCACGGAGCGGGAGCGGCACACCCTGCTCGTCGAGTGGAACGACACCGCGCGCCCGCGCCGCACCGAGACGCTGGTCCAGGAGCTGTTCGACGCCCAGGTCGCCGCCCGCCCGGACGAGGTGGCCGTCCTGGAGGCGGACGGCGGGGCTCCGCTGACCTTCCGGGAGCTGGACCGCCGGGCCAACCGGCTCGCCCGTCGACTAGTCGCCGCCGGCGCCCGGCCGGGCGAGCGGGTGGCGCTGCACCTGGAACGCTCCACCGACATGGTGCTCGCCGTGCTCGCCGTGCTGAAGTCCGGCGCCGCCTACGTGCCGCTGGACCCGGCGTACCCGCGCGAGCGGCTGGAGTTCATGCTTGAGGACGCCGAGCCGGCGGTGGTGCTGAGCCACGCCGCGATCGCCGACCGGCTGCCCGGCCACGGCGGTGCCCTGGTCACCGTCGAGTCCGTCGAGTCCGTCGCCGACACCGGCCCGGAGACCCCGCCGGAGGTCGCCGCCGGGCCGGACGACCCGGTGTACGTGGTGTACACCTCCGGCTCCACCGGCCGGCCCAAGGGCGTGGTGGTGACCCACCGGAACCTGCTCCACATCGCCGGCGCCTGGGACGAGCTGTACGACCTGACGGAACGCGGGTTGCGCTTCGTCTCCATCACCAGCCTCTCGGTGGACCTCTTCCTGGCCGACCTGCTCCGCTCGGTCTTCTTCGGCGGTTCGCTGCTCGTCGTGCCGACCGACCTGGTCACCGACCCCGCCCGGCTGCTCGCGCTGGTCGAGCGGGTCGGCGGTACCGCGATCGAACTGGTCCCCTCACTCGCCAAGGCACTGGTCGAGGAGGTCGGGGGGCGCGGCGAGCGGCTGCCGGCCTTCCAGGTGATGTCGGTCGGCTCGGAGGGCTGGCGCGTCGACGACTGCCGCGAGCTGCTGGAACACGCCCACCCGGACACCGTGGTGGTCAACGCCTACGGGGCGACCGAGGCCACCGTCGACTCCACGGTGTTCGTCCCCACCCCCGAGCGGCTAGCCCGCCTCGCCGCCTACGTGCCGGTCGGCAGCCCGATCGGCAACACCCGGGTGTACGTCCTCGACGAGCGGGGCGAGCCGGTGCCGGTCGGCGTGCCCGGCCACATCCACATCGGCGGTGACGGCGTGAGTGCCGGCTACTGGCGGCGTCCCGAGCTGACCGCCGAGCACTTCCTGCCCGACCCGTTCACCCCGGGCGGCCGGCTGTACCGGCCGGGCGACCTGGGCCGCTGGACGGCCGACGGCGTCCTGGAGTTCCTCGGCCGGGCCGACCACCAGGTCAAGATCCGCGGCTTCCGGATCGAGCTCGCCGAGGTCGAGGCGGCGCTCACCGCGCTGGACGACGTGGCCGAGGCGGTCGTGGTGGCCCGCCGCGACCGCGGCCGGGACCGGCTGGTGGCGTACGTGGTGCCCGCCGTGCCCGGCACCGGGATCGACCCGGCCGGGCTGCGGGCCCGACTGGCCGTCGGCCTCACCGAGGCGATGGTGCCCTCGGCCTTCGTCGGACTGGAGCGCGTCCCGCTGCTGCCCAACGGCAAGACCGACCGCCGGGCGCTGCCCGAGCCGCCCGAGGACCTCGCCCTCGGCGGCGAGTACCTGGCCCCCGAGGGCGCGTCGGAGACCCTGCTGGCCGGGATCTGGGCGGAGGTGCTGGGCGTCGAGCGGATCGGGGCCGAGGACAACTTCTTCGAGCTGGGCGGTGATTCGCTGCTGAGCATCCGGGTGGTGTCCCGGCTGCGGCAGCACGTGGACTCCGGGATCTCCCCGCGTGCCCTGTTCAGCGCGCCGACCGTCCGGTCGCTGGCCGCGCTGCTCGCCGCCGAGCGGGAGGCGCCCGCCGACGCGCTGGTGCCGGTCGGCCGGGAAAGTGCCCCGCCGCTCTCCTTCGGCCAGCAACGGCTCTGGTTCCTCGGGCAGTTCGGCGGGGCCGGCGCCGAGTACAACTCACCGCTGGGCCTGCGGGTGCACGGCCCGTTGGACGCCGACGCGCTGGAACTGGCGCTGGCCGACCTGGTGGACCGGCACGAGTCGCTGCGCACGCTCTTCGGCCAGGTCGACGGCGAGGGGCGGCAGTTGATCGCCCCGGCCGGGAGGCCCTTCGCGCTGGCCCGCACCGACCTGTCCGGCCACCCCGCGCACGAGCGCGAGGACCGGCTGCGGGAGGCCGTCGGCGCCGACGGCGCCACCCCCTTCGACCTGCGCACCGGGCCGCTGTTCCGGGCCCACCTCGTCCGGCTGGCCGAGGACGAGCACGTGCTGACCCTGGTCCTGCACCACATCGTCACCGATGGCCGCTCGGCCGGCGTGCTGGTCCGCGACCTCGCCGAGCTGTACCGCGTCCGGCGGCACGGCGGTACCGTCGACCTGCCGGAACTCCCCGTCCAGTACGCCGACTTCGCGGCCTGGCAGCGTGCCCGTTGGGAGAGCGCGGGCAGCGGCCTGCTCGACTGGTGGCGGGAGCGGCTGGCCGGCCTGGAGCCGCTGGAGCTGCCCACCGACCGGCCCCGGCCGCCGGTGCGCGGCCGCGAGGGGGCGCAGTTGGAGTTCGCCGTGGACGCGGAGACCGCCAAGCGGCTCAAGCGGATCGCCCAGGACCGCGGCGCGACGCTGTTCACCGTGCTGGTCGCGGCGACCCAGCTGCTGCTCGCGCACTGGTCGGGCCAGGACGACATCGCGGTGGGCACCGTCTCGGCCGGTCGCGACCGGCCCGAACTGGAGCAGGTGGTCGGCTTCTTCGTGGACACCCTGGTGCTGCGCTCCGAGGTGGACTGGGAGGAGGGCTTCGACGGCTTCCTCGGCCGGGTGCGGGAGTCCGTCAACGGCGCCTTCGCCCACGCCGACGTGCCCTTCGACCGGCTGGTCGAGGCGCTGCGGCCGGAGCGCGACCCGAGCCGCACCCCGCTGTTCCAGGCCATGGTGGTCCTGCAGGACGCCCCGGGCGGCCCGGTGCGCCTCGACGGCGCCCACACCGAGGAGTTCGGCCTGCCCACCGGCGGCGCCGCGTTCGACCTCACCTTCCAGTTCCAGGAGACCGACCGCGGCCTGGACGCCGCCCTCCAGTACAGCGTCGGCCTGTTCGACCGGAGCACCGCCCGCCGGATGGCCGACGCCCTGGTCCTGCTGCTCGGCGGCATCTCCGAGCGCCCGTGCGACCCGCTGCGCGAACTCCCCTACGTCCCGGCCGGGGAGCTCGTGCTGGAGCCCCGGCGCTGGCACCGGGAGCCGGACGAGGAAGCCGGCGTGCTCGCCCACGAGCTGGTGGGCCGGCGGGCCGAGGAGCACCCGCACGCGGTGGCCGTGGTCGCCGACGACGGCACCGAGGTCTCGTACGGTGAACTCGACGCCCGGGCCGGGGACCTGGCCCGCCGCCTGGTCGCCCGGGGCGTCACCCCGGACACCCTGGTCGGCGTGTTCGCCGACCGCGGGGTGGAGATGGTGGTGGCGGCGCTCGCGGTGCTCAAGGCCGGCGGCGGCTACGTGCCGTTGGACCCGCAGTACCCGGCCGACCGGATCGGCGCGATGATCTGCGGCACCGCGGTCCCGCTGCTGCTCACCCAGGCGCACCTGGCCGAGCGGCTCCCCGAGGGGCCGTTCACCGTCCTGCGGATGGACGGGTCGGACGGGTCGGACGGCGATGCGGCCCCGGCCGGCACCGCGCTGCCCGGCGAGCCGGGCTCCCCGTACCGGGTGGAGGCCGACCACGTCGCGTACGTGGTGCACACCTCCGGTTCCACCGGCCGCCCCAAGGCCGTGGTGATCAGCCACGGCGCGATCGCCCGGACCGCCCGGGTGCTGCGCGAGGCCTGGGGCATAACCGCCGACAGCCGGGTGCTGCAGTACGCGCCGGCCAGCTTCGACGGCGGGGTGTGCGACCTGTTCTGCACCCTCACCGCAGGCGGCGCGCTCTGCCTCACCAGTCCGCGCCCCGCGCCCGACCCGGCCGGGGAGATCATCCGGACCGGCGCCACCGTCGCGGTGCTGCCCCCGGCGCTGCTGGCGGTGATGGACGCCGAGCGGCTGCGCGGCCGGCTGCCCACCGTCGCCGCCGCCGGCGACGTCTGCCCGCCCGACCTGGTGCGCACCTGGTCACAGGGCCGGGAGTTCTTCAACGTGTACGGGCCGAGCGAGGCCACGCTGGTCTCGACCCTGTGGAGCCCGGGCGAGCTGCATGAGGGCGCCCCCGTGCCGGTCGGCACCGAGCTCAACGGCGTCGGCCTGCACATCCTCGACCGCCACCTGCGGCCGGTGCCGGACGGCGTGCCCGGCGAGCTCTACATCGACGGCCCCGGGCTCGGCCGCGGCTACGCCGGACAGCCCGGCCTGACCGCCGGGCGGTTCGTCGCCAACCCGTTCGGCGGGTCCGGAAGCCGGATGTACCGCACCGGCGACCTGGTCCGCCGGGTGGCCGACGGCGAGCTGGAGTTCGTCAGCCGCACCGACACGCAGTTCAAGGTCCGTGGCCACCGGGTCGAGCCCTCCGAGATCGAGGCCGTGCTGCTGCGCGAGCCCGGCGTCGGGGACGCCGCCGTGGTGGTCTTCAAACCGGAGGGCGGCCGCGAGCTGCTGGCCGCGTACGTGGCCCCGGGCGCCCGGTCGGGCGCCTCCGAGCTCTCGCCCGCGGTGCTCAGGGACGCGGTGGCCCGCGCCCTGCCCGGCTACATGGTGCCGGCCGCCGTCCAGGTGCTCGACCAGCTCCCGGTCGGCACCAACGGCAAGGTGGACCGGCGCCGGCTCCCGGCGCCGACCGGACCGGACACCGCCGTGGCGGCCCGGGTGGCGCCGCGCGGCCGGAAGGAGGAACTGCTCGCCCGGATCTGGGCGCAGACGCTCGGCGTCGAGCGGGTCGGCGTCGAGGACAGCTTCTTCGACCTCGGCGGCGACTCCATCCTCAGCATCCAGGTGGTCGCCCGGGCCCGCCGGGCCGGGCTGCGGCTGGACGCCCAGGACGTCTTCCTGCACCAGACCGTGGCCGAACTCGCCGCCGCCGCCACCGAGGTCGGCGACGGCGCGGCCGAGGGCCGGCCGCCGGCCGTCGGGCCCGTCCCGCTGACCCCGGTGCAGCGCTGGTTCTTCGACACCCACGACCACCCGCACCACTTCAACCAGTCGGTGCTGCTGGAGCTCGGCGCGCCGGCCGGCCGCGCGGCGCTCACGGCCGCGCTGGAGACCCTGGTCGAGCACCACGACGCGCTGCGGATGCGTTACACCCGCACCGCCGACGGCTGGGCCCAGGAGAACCCGCCCTACCGGGCCGGCGGGCCGCTGCTGCGGGTGGTGGACACCTCCGCCACCCCCGACGGCGAACTGGGCGCGCTGCTGGACCGGGAGGCCCGCGCCACCCAGGCCGGATTCGACCTGGGCCGCGGCCCGCTGCTCGCCGCCGTCCTCTTCGAGTCCGGTGGACGCCGCCGCGACCGGCTGTTCCTGACGGTCCACCACCTGGTGGTCGACACCGTGTCCTGGAACATCCTGCTGGACGACCTGGACGCGGCCCACGCCCAGGCGGCGGCCGGTCGGCCGGTCGACCTCGGCCCGCGGAGCACCACCTTCCAGGAGTGGTCCGCCCGCCTGGTCGAGCACGTGCGCTCCGGCGGGCTGGACCACGAGCTCGACCACTGGAACGGGGTCGGCGCCGTCCGGCCGGTGCCCCGGGACCTCGACGGCGTCGCCATCGTGGGCGGCGGCCGGGAGGTGCGGGTGCGGCTCGGCGCCGAAGACTCGGCCCAGCTGGCCGAGCACGCGCCGACCGTCTACCGCACCAAGGTCGAGGAGATCGCGCTCGCCGCGCTCGCCCGGGTGCTGGCCCGCTGGACCGGCGAGGACGAGGTCACCGTCGACCTGGAGGGCCACGGCCGCGAGCGGCTGCTCGACGACGTCGACCTGTCCCGGACGGTCGGCTGGTTCACCGCGGTGCACCCCGTCCGCCTCACCGTGCCCGAGGGCGACGACTGGCGGGCCCTCACCCGCGTCGTGCGGCGGCAGCTGCGTGCCGTCCCCGGCAAGGGCCTGGGCCACGGCCCGCTGCGCCACCTGCACCCGGACACCCCGCTCACCGGGCCGGACCCGGACGTGGTGTTCAACTTCCTCGGCCGGCACCGCAGCGACGGCGGGCCCGGCAGCGGGCTCGTGCACACCGTGCACGGCGCGATCGGCCAGGACCTCGGCCCGGACGACCGGATGGAGCACGTGTTGGAGATCGTCGGCGGGATCCACGACGGACGGTTGGAGTTCACCTGGTACTACTCCCCGGCCGTCCACCACCACGGGACGGTGGAGCGGCTGGCCGCGGAGTTCACCGGCGTGCTGCGCGCGATCGCCGACGAGTGCCGGGAGGTGCGGGGATGAGCGAGCTCGCACCCGCCGCCGACCGCCCGGTGGCCGTCACGGAACCGGAGCTCCCGCTCCGCCGCAACCGGGTCTACCACCTGCTGTGGATCGGCACCACGGCCTCCGAGACCGGTCTCAACGTCTCCACCATCGCCTTCCCGCTGCTCGCCCTCGCCACGACCGGCTCCCCCGGGGTGGCCGGCGCGGTGAGCGCGGTCAACGCGGTGGCCCAGGTGGCCGTCGGGCTGCCGGCCGGTGCGCTGGTGGACCGATGGGACCGCAAGAAGATCATGGTGGTCTGCGTGCTGGTCCGGGCGGTGATGCTCGGCCTGCTCGCGCTCGCCGCCGCCACCGGGCACGTCACCACCTGGTTGCTGCTGCTCACCGCGGCCGTCGCCGGGGCGGCCACCAGCCTGTTCGACCCGGCCGAGCGGGCCTCGCTGCCACTGGTGGTGACCCGCGGGCAACTGCCCACGGCGCTCTCGGTGAACACCGCGCGGATGCACCTCGGGCAGCTGGTCGGAACCTCGGGCGGCGGGTTCCTGTTCGGCCTGGGGCGGGCCGTTCCATTCCTCGCCGACGCCGTCGCCCACCTGGTGGCCTTCCTGACGCTGCTGTTCGTCCGGCTGCCGAAGCAGGAGCGCAAGCCCTCCCCGATCTCGACCATCCCGCGTGACATCGTGGCCGGCTTCGCCTTCCTGGTGCGCCAGCCGTTCATGCGCTCGACCACCCTGCTGCTGCTCGGCCTCAACCTGCTGTTCCAGGCGCTCTACCTGGTCGTCATCGTGGCCGCCGAGCAGAACGGGGCCTCGCCGGGGAAGGTCGGCACGATGGCCGCGATGTTCGGCGTCGGCGGCCTGATCGGTGCGCTCGCGGCGCCGCGGATCTCCCGCTCGATCACGCCCTACCAGGCCGTGGTCGGGATCATCTGGCTGCTCGCGGTGCTCGTCCCGCTGATGTCCGTCACGAGCGGCGCGCTGGTCTGGGGCGGCTTCCTGGCCGCCATGGCCTTCCTCGCGCCGACCGCGTACACCGTCGTCGGTACGCAGCAGATCCTGCTCACCCCGGACGGCATGCGCGGCCGGCTGAGTTCGGCGACCAACCTGTTCAACGGCGGCGCGCAGGCCGGCGGCGCGGCCCTGGGCGGGCTGCTCTCGCAGTGGCTGAGCGGCACCGAGGCGATGCTCGGCTGCGCCGTCGGCCTGGCGATGCTCGGGCTGGCCGGTGCGGCGGCGGGCTCGCTGCGGCTGCCGTCCGCCGATCAGGTGAGGGACGTCGGTCAACCCGGAGAGGACTGATCGCCCGAACGGGTGAGAGTGCCCCGAGCGTGCCCGGCCGGGCCGCCCGCCCCGTCGCCGACGTCGCGGGCGGCCGGGACGCCGTCCAGCGGCAGGAGGACGGCGACCTGCCAGCCGCCGTTCGCGCAGGCCCCGGCGGCGAGCTCGCCGCCCAGCCCCGCGACCCGCCGACGCAGCTCCCGGATGCCGGTGCCGCCGCCCTCGCGGTCGACCGCCGCCGCGGCGTCCGCCCGGGCGCCGGCCGGAACCGGCTCGTTGTAGATCAGGACCCGCAGGGCGCCGCCGTCGGCCACCCGCTCGGCGGTGACCGTCACCCTGGGCGAGGCGGGGGCGTGCCGGCGGACGTTGGTGAGCGCCTCCATCACCACCCGGTAGCCGACCGCGCCGACCTGCTCCGGCAGGCCGTCCACGGCGCCGGGGGAGAGTTCGAGCCGGGCCGGGATCATCCCGGTGCGCTCGAACCGGTTCATCAGGTCCGGCAGCTCGTCCAGCGAGTGTGGCCGGGCCGCCGCGTTCTCCTCGGGATCGTCCGCCGCCGGTTCGTCCCCGCCCCGGCCCGGCCGGCGGTCCTCCTCCAGCTCGCTGAGGATCCGGATCGTCCGGTCCATCGACTTCAGTGCCTGGATGCCGGCGCTCTCGATCTGCGGGAGCAGCGCCAGCGCCTTCTCCGGCGACTCCTTGGCCAGCATCTGGGCCGCCTGCGCCAGCACCATCACCCCGGTCACGTCGTGCGCGGCGAAGTCGTGCAGATCCCGGGCGACGTGCAGCCGTTGGGCGCGCCGCTCCTCCGTGACCGCCAGCCTGCGCCGGCTGTCCAGTGAGCGCAGGTAGCAGGACGCCCCCACCGCGGCCACCGCGGCCAGGCCCCAGACCACGCAGAGCCCGATGGTCTCGCGCGGCCCGGCCGGCGGGTCGAGGGTCAGCGCGATCCGCAGCGGCAGCAGGGTCACGGTCACCAGCAGGAGCAGCCCCAGCAGGGCGGCGACCGCCGGAGCGGACCCGCGTACCGCGGGCATGACGGTGACCAGCAGGGCGACCGACTCGACCAGGATCCAGAGCCCCGAGGTGTTGTCGGCGGGGCCCTCGTAGCGGAACGTCGCGTACAGCGAGATCGCGCAGGCCACCGGGACGGTCACCAGGTTCCGGGTCCGCGGTTGCCCCGGCAGCCACACGATCAGGACCGCGGCGGCCAACACTGCCGCCGTCGTCGAGCCCCGGATCAGTGTCGAAACCGGTGAACCCGCCCACACCGCAACCGAGATGGCGACCGCCGCGAGGAACGCCGCGCCAACTGGGCGTCCGATCCTGGCCAGTTGATTTGTCATGTGCTCGGATGCTACCCCGTGCGAGGATCAGCCCATGACGACACGCATCGTGATCGCTGACGACCAGGCAACCGTGCGGGAAGGCTTTCGACACATCCTCGACCTGCAACCGGACATGGAGGTGCTCGCTGTCGCGGGCGACGGTGACGAGGCGCTCGAGATCGCGCGGACGCTGCGGCCGGACGTCCTGCTCGCCGACATCCGGATGCCGCGGATGGACGGGCTGGAGCTGACCCGCCGGCTGGCCGAGGAGAGCCCGGGCGTACGGGTCGTCATCGTCACCACCTTCGACCTCGACGAGTACGTCCACTCGGCGCTGAAGGCGGGCGCGTACGGCTTCCTGCTGAAGCGTTCCGGTGCGCCGCTGCTGATCGAGGCGGTGCGCGCGGCCGTCGAGGGCGACTCGCTGATCAGCCCGCAGATCACCACCCGGCTGCTGCGAAGCCTGGCCGGCCCGAAGCAGAAGAAGGCGCCCAAGGTCGAGCAGTTGACGCCGCGTGAGCTAGAGGTCGCGCGGCTGGTCGCGGACGGCCTGACCAACTCCGACATCGCGGAGGCGCTGTTCATCTCGGCCGGCACGGTGAAGACCCACATGACCCACGTGCAGCGGAAGCTGAAGGTGAACAACCGGGTCGGCATCGCGGCCTGGGTCTGGGACTCGGGCGCCCGCCACGGCTGAACCGGCCGCTCGCGGGCCGGCGGAGGCGGGCGGGGTGGGGCGGGTTACTGGTCGAGGTAGGCGAGGACGGCGAGGACGCGGCGGTTGTCGCCGTCGGTGGGGAGGAGGCCGAGCTTGGTGAAGATGTTGCTGATGTGCTTGGCGACGGCCTTCTCGGTGATGAAGAGGCCCTGGGCGATGCCGGCGTTGGAGCGGCCCTGGGCGAGCCATTCGAGGACTTCGCGTTCGCGGTCGGTGAGGCTGCCGACGTTCTCGTCGCGTTCCTTGCGGACGAGGAGCTGGGAGATGACGTCGGGGTCCATCGCGGTGCCGCCGTCGGCGACGCGGCGGATCGAGTCGAGGAACTGGGAGCCGTTGGTGACGCGGTCCTTGAGCATGTAGCCGACGCCGCGGCCGCCGCTGGCGAGAAGTTCGCGGGCGTAGAGCGGTTCGACGTACTGGGAGAGGAGCAGGACCGGGAGGTCGGGCATGGTGCGGCGGGCGGTGAGGACGGCCCGCAGGCCCTCGTCGGTGAAGTTCGGCGGAAGCCGGACGTCGACGACCGCGACGTCCGGCTGCTGCTCGGTGAGGGCCGCGAGGAGGTCGGCGCCGTTGTCGACGGCGGCCACCACCTCGTGTCCGTAGGCCTGGAGGAGGCGGATCAGGCCGTCCCTCAGGAGGAAGTGGTCTTCGGCGAGGACAATACGCACGGAAGCTCCATCGTCACCATGGTCGGGCCGTTGACGGGGCTGTTCACGGCCAGGACTCCGTCGAACGTGCTGAGTCGTCGCTCGATGCCGCGCAGGCCGGTGCCCCGGGTGGCGTCGGCGCCGCCGCGGCCGCTGTCGGTCACGGTGATGCGCAGCATGCCGTGATCGTAACGGATGTCGATCCAGGCCCGGTCGGCGCCGGAGTGCTTGGCGACGTTGGTGAGGATCTCCGAGATCGCGAAGTAGGCGGCGGACTCGACGGGCATCTCGGGGCGCCCGGGCAGGTCCACGACGACCTCGGTGGGGACCGGGCAGACCATGGCCAGCGCCCGCACCGCGTCGGCGAGTCCGCGGTCGGCGAGGACCGGCGGGTGGATGCCGCGGACCAGGTTGCGGATCTCCTCCAGGGCCTTGGAGGAGGACTGGCGGGCCTCGATGAGCAGGGCCCGGACGGCCTCCGGGTTGGTCTCCAGCAGGTGTTCGGCGGCGTCCAGGGTCATGCCCATCGCGACCAGGCGGGCCTGGGCGCCGTCGTGCAGGTCGCGTTCGATCCGCCGGATCTCGGCCATCTGCGTGTCGACGGCGGTGCTGCGGGTGGTGGTGAGGTGCTCGATCCGGCTGGCCATCAGTTCCTGCTCGCTGGGGGCGAGCATGGAGTGGGTGTACCGGGCGTGCTTGCGGATGGCGCGGGGGGCCATCCACAGGGCCAGCGGCAGTTGCAGGACGCCGAGGACGCCGGCCAGCACCGCGGTGGCCTGGCCGTCGATCGGGATGAACTGGTACCAGAGGCCGTCCCACTGGGTCGACAGCGGGACGCCGAAGAAGGCCAGGAAGATGCCCCAGAAGCCGCTGAGCAGGACGGCGATCGGCATGAAGGCGAGGAAGCCGCCGACGATCGGGTCGGTGAGCACCCAGGTGAACTCCCGCTTGGTCTGCGGGTCGCTCATGATCCAGCGGTAGCGGGCGACGGCTCCCGAGGCGCCCTCGGGGGCGGCCGGCAGGCCGCTGGGCGGGCCGGGGATCTGCACGCCGGACCAGCGCTCGGACAGGCCGCGCTGGCGGGCGGCCAGTGCCCGGACGCGCTCCATGGCCCGCGGCACCAGGCCGAGGCCGGGGCCGACCAGGGAGATCGCGCCGGTGACCCCGAGCGAGCGCCCGAAGGCCGCGACGGACATCCAGCAGAGGGCCAGTGCCCGCCGCAGTCCGGTGAATCCGGCGGGGACGGAGAATCCCCTGATCTCGACCGCCGAGGGGCTTCCCCCGAGCTTCATCGTGCGGTCCATGGCCCGCTCCTCTCTGGTGCCGTTCGCTGTGCCCCGGCCGTGGTGGCCGTGTGACCATTCTGGCGGGGGCGGCGCGGCGAAATCGGTAGTAATAACCCCCCTCTTGCACGACCGGAGGGGGAGGTTCTTCTACCTGGCGGCGGCGGTGACGTCGGCGGGCGGGCTCAGAAGCCGTCCGATGGGCCCTCGGCGGTGTCGGGGGCGGCGACGAAGAGGGACAGGGTGTCCGCCACGCAGGCCGCGTGCTGCCGGCCCTCGACCTCCACCGTCATCCGGACCGCGGCCAGGTGGCCCATCGGGGTCTCGCGGACGCTGGTGACCTTGGCGCCGCCGCGGACCCGGGCGCCGACCGGGATCGGGCGGGGGAAGCGGACCTTGTCCAGGCCGAAGTTGACGCCCAGTTCGACGTTGTGGATCTCGAAGATCGCGCGCATCATCGCGGGCAGCAGGCCGAGCGTCATGTAGCCGTGGACGATGGTCCCGCCGAACGGGCCGGTGGCGGCGCGCTCCGGGTCCACGTGGATCCACTGGAGGTCGCCGGTGGCGTCGGCGAACTGGTCGACGCTGTGCTGGGTGACGTCGAGCCATTCGCTGTAGCCGAGGTGCTCCCCGGTCGCCCCGGTGAACTCGGCCAGGTTGGCAAAGGATCTCATGCGGGTGATTCTGGGCGGCCGTCCATGGCGCGGACAAGGCGTCGGGGGGCCTGGGGGCCGTTCGGTCAGCGCGGCGTCAGCTGGCCGTCAGCGGAGGGGGCGGGGCGGCGGGAAAGGCCGGAGGCCCGCCGGCGCCGGGAGCGCGGGCGGGCCTCCGGGACGGGGCGGGAAGGGCTCAGCCGTAGCGCTTGAGCTCGTGGAAGAAGTCCGGGACGGTGTGCAGCTGCCCGGCCGCGAGGACGCGGTCGTAGACGTGCTTGGCGACGGCCATGTCGAGCACGCCGAGGCCGAACGGGGAGAAGACCACCGGCCGGTCGGACGGCGGGGTGATCGTGCCGGTGAGCACGTCGTAGAGCGTGCCGGCGACGAACTCGCGGTGGCCGACGAGCTGTTCGGCCAGGTGCGGCGAGGTGCCGGCCTTCATGCAGTGCTCGATGTCGTCGACGACGTTCCACGAGTCGAGGACGATCTCGGGGGAGAGGTCGCGCAGCGAGACGTGCAGCACCAGCGGGTTGTGCGAGAACCACTGCGGGTCCGTCACGTGCGGCTCGCCGGCGACGGTGGCGAAGACCACCAGGTCGCTGGAGCGGATCAGGTCCTCGGCCTTGTCGTGGACGGTGATCTCCACGCCCTCGCCCTCGGCCCGGCGCAGGTAGTCGGAGAAGCCCTCGGCGTGCTCGGCGGACAGGTCGTGGACGCCGGCCGCGGTGAAGTCGAAGCCGTTGGCGGCGAGGTAGGTGTGCACGTAGCGGGCGATCAGGCCGACGCCGAAGAAGCCGACCCGGGTCGGGCGCTCGCCGCGGGCGTCGGCGAGCCGGGCCGCCGCGAGGGCCGCGGAGGCGGCGGTGCGCGCCGCGCTGATGATCGAGCTCTCCAGGCAGGCGAACGGGTAGCCGGTCTCGGCGTCGTTGAGGATCAGGACGGCCGAGGCACGCGGCAGGCCGGCCGCCACGTTGTCCGGGAAGCTGGAGATCCACTTGATGCCGTGCACGCCGACCTCGCCCTTGACCGAGGCCGGCAGCGCGATGATCCGGGAGGACGGGCGGTCGGGGAAGCGCAGGAAGTACGAGTCCGGGTTGACCGTCTGCCCCTCGCCGTGCAGCCGGTACGCGGCCTCGACCGTGGCGACGACCTCGTCCTCGTGCCCGTTGAGGGCCTCGTGCACCTGGGCGCCGGAGACCACGGCGAAGGGAGGGACCTGATTCATGGGAACAGTGCTCCTGGTCGGAGGGGTGAGGATCGGAGGGTGGGGAAACGGAGGGGAGGAGGGGTCAGCCGATGCGGGCCAGGCCCTTGGCGCGCTGCCGCGCCCGCCCGCGCGAGACCACCAGCGGGTCCCAGTCCGGGCCGCGGTCGGGCAGCCGGGAGGGGTCGCCGAGCACCGCGCCGCCGAACACCTCGCGCAGCAGCGCGCGGCCGATGATGTCGGAGGCGGCGGCCATGCCGCTGTTCGCGACCGCGGCGATGCCGCTGCCGTAGCGCACGCTCTGGCCGACCACGTACAGGCCCTCGACCTCGGTGCGCACGTCCGGCCGCTGGCTGGAGCCGCCCCAGCTGGCCATGCCGTACGGGGTGCCGCCGGTGGCCCGGATGTAGCGCTCGTGGGTGAGCGGGGTGGCCGTCTCCAGGTGGGTGACGCGCTCCCGGAACGGGCCGATGACCTTCTCGGCGGTGGCCAGCATGACCTCGGTGAGCTGCTGCTTGCGGGCGAGGTAGGCGGCGTTGCGGCGGTAGGGCTCGCCGTCGGCCGGGCCGCCCTCCAGGCCCCAGAACCCGTAGCCGGGCGGCAGGCCCGTCATGAGCTGGAAGTTGCTGTGGCCGGGCGGGCAGACGGCGGCGGCGCCCGGGTCCTTGAGGGAGGCGAAGGAGAAGGTGAGCGCCGGCACCGAGTCCATCGAGCCGTCCCGCGCGTACCGCTCCAGCATGGCGGCGTGCGCGCCCTCCATGTCGTCGCTGTCGTGCCACCAGAGGTTGGCGTTGGGCAGGCCCGGCAGTTCGGTGTCGAGCCCGATGTACACCGAGACGAAGGAGCCGCGCATGGTCGCCGCGCGGGTGCGGGCCACCACCTCGGAGGGGAAGGCGTCCTCGCCGCCGCACAGGTCGAGGACGGTGCGCCGGTAGTCCGCGTTGGAGATGACCAGCGGGGCCGATATCCGCTGCCCGTCGGTGAGTTCGACGCCGGTGGCGCGCCCGTTCTCGATCAGGATGCGGCGGACGTCGCAGCGGGTGCGCAGTTCGCCGCCGTGCGCCTCCAGCGCCTCGACGAACGCGGCGACCATCGCCTGGCCGCCGCCCTCGGGGTAGTACGCGCCGCGCAGGTAGTGGTCCATCATCGAGGCGTGGTGGGCCAGGCTGATGCCGTCGGGCATGGTGCCGTAGTTGCCGGCCTGCGCCGCGAGCAGCGTGCGCGCCTTGGCGGAGAGGCCGAAGTGGCCCAGGGCGTCGGCGAAGGTGCGGCGGGACCAGCGCATGGTCTGCGGGGACTTGCGGAACAGGTCGACCAGGGAGACGCCGTTCAGGCCGGCCCGGGTCGAGCCGGCCACGTTCTCGGCGAGTTCGAGGAAGCCGGCGATCCGGTCGGCCTCCTCGGGCAGGGCCTGCCGCAGCCGGTCGCGGTAGGCGTCCCAGCCGGCCGGCACGTCGACGGTCGCGGTGGGCGTGATGATCCGGTCGAAGCCCTGCTCGTTGTCCATCGGCCGGAACCGCACCCGGTCCAGGACGCCGAGGCCGGCCAGGATCGCCGGGAAGTGCCCGTCGGGGCCGCAGTCGCCGAGGTAGTGCGTGCCGACGTCGAACTCGTACTTGCGCCGGCGGCGGAACACGTGCGCGTTGCCGCCGGCGATGTCGTGCTGTTCGAGGACGAGGACGCTGCGCCCGTCGGCCGCCAGGTAGCCGGCGGTGGTCAGGCCGCCGATGCCGCTGCCGACGACGATCGCGTCGTAGTGCTCGCGCAGTCCCTGGGCCCCCTGCATTCGTGCTCCCATCAGAACGTGCCGCCGCCGTGGATCTCGAAGACCGACCCGCTGATGTAGGCGGCGCGGTCGGAGAGCAGGAAGGAGACCAGGTCGGCCACCTCCTCGGGCTTGCCGGCCCGGCCGAGGGCGACGTTCTTCAGCATCCGCTCGACCGCGGCGTCGGACATGTCGCCGACCATGTCGGTGGCGATCAGGCCCGGCGCGACCACGTTGGCGCGCACGCCGCGCGGGCCGCACTCCTTGGCGAGGGACTTGGTGAAGCCGATGATGCCGGCCTTGGAAGCGGCGTAGTTGGCCTGGCCGAGGTTGCCGTAGATGCCGGACACCGAGGACAGGTTGACGATCGATCCGCTGCGGCGCTTGCTCATCGCGAAGGCGGCGGCGCGGCACACGTGGTACACGCCGTCCAGGTTGGTGCGCAGGACCTGGTTCCAGTCGTCCTCCGGCATCAGGATGACCGGGCGGTCCCGGGTGATGCCGGCCGAGGTGACGGCGGCGTCCACCGGGCCGACCTCGCGCTCGGTGCGGTTGTACCAGTCGCGGACCTGCTCCGGGTCGGCCACGTCGCACTGGGTGGCCGTGATCCGGGTACCGAACTCGCCAGCCTGCTTGACGAGTTGCTCGGCGGCCTCGGCGTTGGAGCGGTAGCAGAAGGCGACGTCGTAGCCGTCCTGGGCCAGGCGCAGCACGATGGCCTTGCCGATGCCCCGGGACCCGCCGCTGACCAGGGCGATCACGCGTGCTCCCCGAAGAGTCTCAGGACGGCGCAGCCCACCGCGCCGTCACGGTCGACGGCGGACACCAGGGCGATCCGGCCCCGGGCCGCCGGGTCGGCCCCGGCCACGCCGAGCACCGCCTGGATCTGGAAGGACGCGGAGGCCGCGCCGGTGTCGCCGAGCAGTTCCATGGACGGGACCCGGCCCAGTGCCTCGGCCGGCAGCAGCGCGGCGAGCGCGTCGTACTCGGCCCGGCCGGCCGCGGTGGGCGCGGCGCACGGGACGGCGGCCCAGACCTCGTCGGCGGTGACGCCGGCGCGGGCCAGGGCGCGCTGCACGCACGCGGTGACGGCGGCCTTCGGGTCGTCGTCGATGTCGACGCGGGTCTCCACCGCGAGCACCGCGGCGAGCGCCGGGCGCTGGGCGGTGCCGGCGTGCTCGACCACGAACAGGCCGCAGCCCTCGCCGAGCAGCGGCGTGGAGTCGCCGGCCGCGACGGCGGTGTGCTCGATCCAGGCGTGCGCGGCGGAGAACTCCTCGGCGGAGCCGACCAGGTACTTGGTCGCCCGGCCCTGGCCCATCAGGCGCCGCGCGTAGTTGAGGGCGAGCAGGCCGCTGACCCGGCCGCCGGCGACGGTGGTGTTGGGGCCCTTGAGGTCGTGCCGGATGGCGGTGGCGCCGGCGGCGTGGTTGAGGCTGCCGAAGGGGATGCGGCCGGCGTCGACGTGGAAGGGCAGCGCGTTGGTGTAGGACTGCTTGAGGAAGTTGGTGACGTTCTCCAGGCTGCCCATCGAGATGCCGAGGACCACACCGGTGCGGTCGTCGGTCTCCACCACCCGGTTGCCGTCGGCGTCCTTGAGCAGGCCGTCGGAGGCGACCAGGGCCAGCGCGGTGAGCCGGTCCATCTTGGCGGTGCCGGTGGGGCCGAGCAGGCCCTTGATGTCGAAGCCGGGCACCAGGCAGACGTCGGGCGACGGCAGCGTGCCGAGCGCGGCGTCCGCCTTGACGGCGGTCTTGGCACCGGCGCGCACGCCGGACGCGAAGTCCTGGCGGGTCAGGCCGTACGGCGACACGGCCGACCAGCCGGTGATGACGAGTGTCTCCGGCGGCAGGGCCGCCGGGGTGGCTGCGGTGGTCATCGTCAGACTCGCTCTCCGTACGTGCCCAGAATCAGGATGGCGTTGTTGCCGGCGAAGGCGCTGGAGTTGTTCTCCACGATCCGGACCTCCGCGTCGACGGCCTGGTTGGGCACGACGTCCAGCGGGCAGTCGGGGTCGGTCTCCACGTGGTTGATGGTCGGCGGGATGAACTGGTGCTCGATGGCGAGGCTGCAGGCGATCGCGCCGAGCGCGCTGG
Organism: Kitasatospora sp. NPDC091276; assembly: GCF_040684355.1. Taxonomy (NCBI): domain Bacteria; kingdom Bacillati; phylum Actinomycetota; class Actinomycetes; order Kitasatosporales; family Streptomycetaceae; genus Kitasatospora; species Kitasatospora sp. NPDC091276. The sequence continues at coordinate 140,208 of NZ_JBFBFU010000023.1, forward strand.
CCGCGCCCATCGAGTGGCCGAGCATCGACTTCACCGCGACGGTGCGCGGCGGTGCGTCGCCGTACACGTCGACGATGGCGGCCGACTCGGTCTTGTCGTTGGCCTTGGTGCCGGTGCCGTGCGCGGAGATGAAGTCGATCTCGTCCCGCTCGACCCCGGCGTCGTCCAGGGCGAGCCGGATGCCGCGCGCGATGCCGTCGCGGTTCGGCGCGGTCGGGTGGGCGGCGTCGCAACTGAGGCCGTACCCGAGCACCTCGGCGTAGATGTGCGCGCCGCGGGCGAGGGCGGACTCCAGGCTCTCCAGGACGAGGATGCCCGCGCCCTCGCCGGTCAGGATGCCCTGGCGGTTCCTGTCGAACGGGCGGACCACGTCCGGGGTGAGCGCGCCGAAGCGCTTGAACAGTGCGAAGGCCTTGCGGCAGACGGCGTCGGCGCCGCCGCACAGGGCGATGTCGACCTCGCCGGAGCGGATCGCGTCCAGCCCGTAGCCGATCGAGTAGTTGCCCGCCGCGCAGGCGGTGGTGATGGTGGTCGGCTCCACGTTCGGCATCCGCAGCTCGCGGGCGATGACGGTGGTGAGCCGGCCGGCGTTGATCCGGCGGGACAGCACCGGGTCCATGGCCCCAGGGTCCCCGGCCGCGAGCTCCTGCTCGACCAGCACGCCGATGTCGTGCCCCTCGCCGTCGGTGGTGCCGACGCTGATGACGGCCTGGCGCTCGCCGAGGTCGGCCTCGGTGAGCCCGGCGTCCTCCACGGCCATCCGGGCGGCGGCGACGGCGAACTGCCCGGCGCGGCCCATGTCGTCGAGGGGGACGTTGCGGATCCAGCGCTCCGGCTCGAAGTCGGGGACCTCGCAGGCGATGTTCTGGCCGAACCCCTCGGTGTCGAACCGGGTGATCGGCCGCGCACCGGAGCGGCCGGCCCGCAGCCCCGCGGTGTACTCCTCGACACCCGTGCCGATGCTGGAGATCGCCCCGAGGCCGGTGAGGACGACCCGGCGGCGGTCGGCGGGCACGCCGGCGCGGGGTGCCGCTGGTGACTGTGCGGTGGACATGGGACTCCTTAAGCAGTGGGATGCCTGCGGGCGGGGGTTCCGGTCCCGGAACCCGCCCCGATCACCAGCCGGCGGCCGTCGCGGTCACCTGGTACGTGGCCTCCACGTTCACCATCTTCGGCAGCTCGTTCATGTCGATGACGATGGAGTACTCCATCTCCAGGGCGCTGAGCACGTCGATGAGCTTCAGCGAGTCGGCGCCCAGCTCGTCGACGAACAGCGCGGTGTCGGCGAACTCGGTGTGCACGTCGATGTTCTCGGCGATGATCTCGCGGATCCGGGTGAGACGCTCCGGCGCTACCGTCGTCATGCTCGTTTTCCTCCGTTTTCGCGGGCGCCCTGTGGGGGTGCCCTGGGGTGCCCGGAAACCGGGCCTCTGGGCAGCAAATTAGTCAGGCCCGATGACGGGTCGATGACGTCCAACTGACCGCTCACTGACGGGTCCTGTCGGGGTGTCGCATGCCTGGTGGGGAGGGGTGCCGGGGACAAAACGGCCGCCCGCCGCACCGCCGGGCGAAGGCCCTGGGGGTGCGGCGGGCGGCGGGGTCGGAGCCGTCCGGCGGCGTTCTTCCGGGTTCCGGGCGCGGGCCCGGCCGGTCAGCCCTGCTGCTGGAGGCTGAGCGGGCGCATGTCCGTCCAGTTGCCCTCGATGTGGGCGACGGCGGTGGCCCGGTCGGTGGCCTCCAGGGTCACCGACCAGCCCTCCGGGACGGCGGCGAAGGACGGCCACAGGGAGTGCTGCCCCTCCGCGTTGACGAGGACGAGGAAGGTGCCGTCTTCGCGGTCAAAGGGGTTCGCCATGACTGTTCTCCAGGTCTCGGGATCTCGGGACGTGCCGGGTTGATCGGGCGTCAGGTGGTCGGGGTGGCGGCCGGTGCGGCCGGGGTTCCGGTCGGGTCCGCGGCCAGGGCGGCGAGGGCGTGCTCGACGACCGCGCCGATCGCCGCCGCCGGTGCGGGTCGCAGCAGCTGCTGGTGCCCGCTGTCCACGTCGTGCACGAGGACGGCGGAACCGACGTGCGGCTCCCAGCTCTTGACCTTGAGGGCGCGCTCCTCCGGGGTGGGGCGGGTGTCGCCGCCGGCCGCCACGAAGAGCGTCATCGGGCAGCCGTCGAAGCGGCCCGGGGTGAACCGCTGGAACAGCTCCAGGTTGTTCCGCATGACCCCCAGCAGCCGTTCCAGCGTACCCGGTTCGAGCGCGGCGAGGGGGCCTTCGGTGCGGGCCAGGTGCGCGGCGACGCCTTGCGGGGTGAGCCGTTCCGGCTCCGCCGCGTCGACCCCGGCCTCGGCCAGGAAGTCGGCGAGGAACTCGGCGTCGCTGGGCCGGGCCCCGAGGGCGTCGTCGGGGTAGGCGTCCAGGTTGGCCAGGAACGCCACCCGCTCGCCGGCGGCGTGCAGCCGGACGGCCATCTCGTGCGCCACGACGCCGCCGTAGGACCAGCCGAGCAGGTGGTACGGGCCGTGCGGCTGCACGGCGCGTACCCGGGCCAGGTACTCCTCGGCGACGTCGCCCAAGTCGGTCGGCAGCGGGCCGTCGTCGGACAGGCCGCGGGCCTGGAGGCCGTAGACCGGCTGCTCCGGGTCGAGGTGCTCGGCGAGCGCCGCGAACGGGATCGCGAAGCCGAGGCCGCCGTGCACGCAGAACAGCGGGGGCCGCCCGCCGGTGGGCCGGATCGGCAGGACGGGCCCGAGCAGGTCGACCGCGCCGCCCCCGGTGGTGGCGGCCGCGGCCAGCGCCTCCAGGGTGCGGTGCTCGAAGACCGCCCCGAGGCTGATCGGCAGCCCGGCCCGGCCGGCCGCGTTGACCAGCCGGATCGCCTTCAGGCTGTCCCCGCCGAGGGCGAAGAAGGAGTCCTCGGGGCCGACCGGGCCCGTGCCCAGGACTTCCTCGACGGCGGCGCAGAGCAGCCGTTCCGGCTCGGTGCGGGGGGCCCTCGGGGCGCGGGCCGAGGGGGTGGCCGCGGGGGCGGGCAGGGCCTTGACGTCCAGCTTGCCGTTGGCGTTCAGCGGCAGTTCCGGCAGCGCGGTGTAGCTCTCCGGCACCATGTGGCCGGGCAGCGAGCGGGCCAGGTGGCCCCGCAACTCGGCCGGTCCGGGGGCCGGCCGGCCGTCGGCGGGCACCAGGTAGGCGACCAGGCGGCGCTGGCCGGCGGCGTCGGCGGGGGCCAGGACGGCGGCCCGGGCGACGGCCGGGTGCTCGGCCAGCAGCCGTTCGATCTCGCCGAGTTCGACCCGGTAGCCGCGGATCTTGACCTGCTGGTCGGCGCGGGCGACGTACTCGATCCGGCCGTGCCGGTCCCAGCGGACCAGGTCGCCGGTGCGGTACATGCGCTCCCCGGGCGCGCCGAACGGGCAGGCGGTGAAGCGGGCGGCGGTCAGCGCGGGCCGGCCGAGGTAGCCGCGGGCCAGGCCCTCGCCGGCCAGGTACAGCTCGCCGACCACGCCGCGCGGCACCGGCCGCAGCGCCTCGTCCAGGACGTACGCGCGGGTGTCGCCGATCGGCAGGCCGATCGGGACGGTGCCCTGGGCGCGGCCGAGGTCCTGGCCGGTGGCGAAGGTGGTGGTCTCGGTGGGGCCGTACACGTTGAACACCGTGGTGTCCGGCAGGGTGGCCCGCAGCCGGTCCAGGTGGTCGCGGGAGTGCGCCTCGCCGCCGGTGAGCAGCGCCCGCAGCGGGGCCAGGGCGCGCGGCCGGGTGTCGGCGATGGTGTTGGACAACTGGGTGGTGAGGAAGGCGACGCTCACCCGGGCGCGGGCCAGGAAGGACTCCAGGGCCCGCGGGTCGGCCGGGCCGGGCGGGTGGACCGCCACCCGGGCGCCGTGGGCGAGCGCGCCCCAGATCTCGAAGGTGGAGGCGTCGAAGGCGACCGGCGCGAAGTAGAGGAAGGTGTCCGCGGCGGTCGGCGCCAGCTCGGGCAGGCCCAGGACCAGGCGGACGGCGGCGCGGTGCGGGACCGCGACGCCCTTGGGCTTGCCGGTGGAGCCGGAGGTGTAGATGACGTACAGCAGGTCGTCGGGGTCGATCGGGGCGGCGGGCACCGGGGCGGTGACGGGCCGGCCGGCCAGGTCGGCCAGGGTTTCGGGGGCGTCCAGGAGCAGCTCGACGACCCCGGCGGGGAGCTCCCGTCCGGCCGGTGACCGTTCGGTGACGAGCAGCCGGGCGCCGCTGTCGGCCAGCATGTCGCGGACCCGCTCGTCGGGGTAGGACGGGTCGATCGGCAGGTAGGCCGCGCCGGTGCGGGCGATCGCCAGCAGGGTGCTCACCACGGCCGGGCCGCGCTCCAGGCGCAGCGCCACCAGGTCGCCCCGGCGGGCGCCGCGCGCGGTCAGCAGGTGGGCCAGGCGGTTGGCCTCGGCGTCCAGTTCGGCGTAGCTGGTGTGCCGCAGCCGCTCGGGGTGGCCGGGCTCGGTGTGGACCAGCGCGACCGCGTCCGGGGTGGCCGCGATCCGGCGGTCCACCAGGGCGGTGAGGGTGCTGCGCGGGGTGCCGGCCCGGTGGGTGCCGAGGGCGAGCAGTTCGGCCTCCTCCTCGGGCCCGAGCAGGTCCAGCCGGGACAGCGGCCGGGCGGGCTCGGCGAGGGCGGCGGCGAGCAGCCGCAGGTAGGCGTCGGTGATCCGGCGGGCGGTGGCGGGCTCGAACAGGTCGGTGCGGTACTCGACGGCGAGCGCGAGCGCGCCGCCGGCCTGCTCGGTGAGCTGGAAGAACAGGTCCCACTTGGCGGTCCGGACGGGCACCGGCTGCTCGGCCACGGCGAGTTCCGGGTCCTGCTCGGGCGCCGGGGCCGGCCCGGCCTGCTGGAAGCCGAGCATCACCTGGAACAGCGGGTGCCGGGCCATCGAGCGCTCGGGGTTGAGCACCTCGACCAGCTTCTCGAAGGGCACGTCCTGGTGCTGGTGGGCGGCCAGGTCGTAGGCGCGGACCCGTTCGGCGAGTTCGCGCAGGCCCGGGTCGCCGGAGGTGTCGGTGCGCAGCACCAGGGTGTTGACGAACATGCCGACCAGCTCGTCGAGCCGCTCGTCGGTGCGGCCCGCGATCGGGCTGCCGAGCGGGATGTCGGTGCCCGCGCCGAGCCGGGTGAGCAGGGCGGCGAGCCCGGCCCGCAGCAGCATGAAGACGCTGACGCCCCAGGCGGCGGCGAGCCGGTGCAGCTCGGCGGTGAGCGGCTGCGGCACGGTGGTGCGCACGACGTCGCCGCGGTGCTCGGCCCGGGTGCCGCGCGGGTGGTCGAAGGGCAGCGCCAGTTCCTCCGGCAGGCCCTTCAGGGTGGCGGTCCAGTAGCCGAGTTGGCGGGCGAGTTCGCTCCGCGGGTCGTCCTCCGCGCCGAGCAGTCCGCGCTGCCACAGGGCGTAGTCGGCGTACTGGACGGGCAGCGGCGGCAGTTGGGCCGGGCGGCCGGCCACCCGGGCCCGGTAGTACGCGGTGAGGTCGCGGGTGAGCGGGGCGAGCGACCAGCCGTCGCCGGCGATGTGGTGCAGGACGATCGTCAGCACGTGCTCGTCCGGGCCGAGCCGGAACAGGCGGGCGCGGAGCGGGAGGTGGCGCTCCAGGTCGAAGCCGCGCGCGGCCTCGGCGGCGAGGGCGGCGGGCAGGCCCGCCTCGGTGGTCTCGCTCACCGGGAGCGGGACGGCGGCCTCGGCCGGGGTGAGCACCCGCTGCTCGGCCGGTCCGCTGCCGGTGGTCCCGGAGGTGGCCCCGGACCCGGTGCTCTCGGGGGCGCGCTGCGGGAAGACGGTGCGCAGCGCCTCGTGCCGGGTGACCACGTCGTGCAGGGCGCCCGCCAGGGCGTTGGTGTCGAGGCGCCCGGAGAGGCGGATCGCCAGCGGGATGGCGTACAGCCCGCCGGGTGCGCCCAGGTGCTCGACGAACCAGAGCCGCTGCTGCGCGTACGACAGCGGCAGCACGGCCGGGCGCGGCCCGGCGGCGAGCGGGGCGCGGCCGGGTGCGGCGGCGGCCAGCCGTTCGGCGAGGCGGGCGGGGGAGGGGGCCTCGAAGAGGTCCCGCACCTGGAGTTCGGCGCCGAGTTCGGCGCGGACCCGGTTGACGATCCGGGTGGCGAGCAGCGAGTGGCCGCCGAGGGTGAAGAAGTCGTCGTCGACACCGACCCGGTCGAGTCCGAGCACCTCGGCGAAGACGCCGCAGAGCTGCTCCTCCTCGGCGGTGCGCGGGCCGCGGGCCGAGGTGGTGTACGCGGGGGCGGGCAGGGCGCGGCGGTCGAGCTTGCCGTTGGCGGTCAGCGGCAGCGCGGCGAGCGGGACCATGGCCGCCGGGACCATGTACTCGGGCAGCCGCTCGGCGGCGAACTCCCGCAGCCCGTCCGGGTTCGCGCCGTCGCGGGGCACCACGTAGGCGACCAGGCGCTGGTCGCCGGGCCGGTCCTCGCGGGCGATCACGGCGGCCTCGGCGACCGCGGGGTGCTGGCCGAGGACGGTCGCGATCTCGCCCAACTCGATTCGGAAGCCGCGTAGTTGGACCTGCTCGTCGGCGCGGCCCAGGTACTCCAGGGTGCCGTCGGCCCGCCAGCGGCCGAGGTCGCCGGTGCGGTACATCCGGGTGCCGCCGGGCTCGAACGGGCAGGCGACGAAGCGGGCCGCGGTGAGGTCGGGGCGGCGCAGGTAGCCGCGGGCCAGGCCGGGGCCGGTGATGTACAGCTCGCCGGGCACGCCGGCCGGGACGGGCCGCAGGGCGCCGTCGAGCAGGTAGACCCGCAGGTCCGGGATGCCGCGCCCGATCACGCTGCCGCCGCCGGCGGCGGCCGTCGGGGCGTCCAGCTCCTGGTAGGAGACGTGCACCGTGGTCTCGGTGATGCCGTACATGTTGACCAGGCGCGGCGCGTCGTCGGCGTGCCGGGTGTACCAGTCGGCGAGCCTGCCGATGTCCAGCGCCTCGCCGCCGAACACCACGGTCCGCAGGGCGAGCGGGCGCGGGCGGTCGGCGTCGGCGCGCATCAGCTGGTAGAAGGCGGACGGCGTCTGGTTGAGGACGGTCACCCGCTCCTCGGCGAGCAGGTCCAGGAAGGCGTCGGGGGAGCGCGACACGTCGTACGGCACCACGACCAGCCGGCCGCCGCGCAGCAGCGCGCCCCACAGCTCCCAGACGGTGAAGTCGAAGGCGATGGAGTGGAACAGCGTCCACACGTCGCCGGGGCCGAAGTCGAACCAGTCGTCGGTGGCCTCCAGCAGCCGCGCCACGTTCTGGTGCGGTACCACGACGCCCTTGGGGCGGCCGGTGGAGCCGGAGGTGTAGATGACGTAGGCCGGGTGCTCGGGGGAGGCCGCGGTGTCCGGGGCGGTGGCCGGGTGGGCGGCCAGCGCGGCGGCCGTCTCTGGGGCGTCCAGGTCCAGGCGCGGCAGGTCCGGGGCCTCGGGCGGTTCGGGCAGCGCGCCGCCGGCGGTCAGCAGCAGCGCCGGACGGGCGTCGCGCAGGGTGTAGCCGATCCGGTCGGCCGGGTGGCCGGGCTCCAACGGCAGGTAGGCCGCGCCCGCCTTGAGGACGGCCAGGACGGCGACGATCAGCCGGGCGCCGCGCGGCAGCGCGACGGCCACCAGGCTCTCCGGGCCGGCGCCGCGGGCGGCGAGCAGGTGGGCGAGCCGGTTGGCCCGCTCGTCCAGCTCGCGGTAGCTGAGGGCGGCCTCGCCGGGAGCGGTGACCGCGACGGCGTCCGGGGTGCGGGCGGCCTGCTCGGCGAACAGCTCCGCGACGGTGGCGCGCCGCGCGGGCTCCCGGGGGGCGGCCGAGGCGCCGCTCCACTCGCCGAGGATGCGGGCCAGTTCGGCGGGCTCGGGCGCGCCGAGCCGGGCGAGCGGGGCCTGCGGGTCGTCGGCGACCTGCTCCAGGACGCGGACCAGCCGGTCCAGGACGCGCTGCGCGGACGGCCGCGGGTCCTCGGTGAGGCCCTCGGGGTTCCCGGCGAAGGCCGAGGGCCGGTAGGCGAGGTGCAGGTCCAGCCGCTCGCCGGGGAAGACGGTGAGGCTCAGCGGGTAGTGGGTGGCCGAGAGCACCTGCGCGGAACTGACGGTGCCGCCCGACTCGCGGAACAGCGCGGCCTCGTCCAGCGGGTAGCTCTGGAAGGCGAGGACGGTGTCGAACAGCTCGCCCTGGACGCCGGAGGCGGCCTGCGCCTCGGCGAGCGGCAGGTGTTCGTGCGGCATCATCGCGAGCTGCTGGCGGGCCAGCGCCTCGAACAGCTCACTCGCCCGCTGGTCCGGGCGCAGGTCGGCGCGGACCGGCAGGGTGTTGGCGAACAGGCCGATCATCGACTCGACGTCCGGGACCTCGGCCGGGCGGCCGGAGGTGACCGACCCGAACACCACGTCCTCGCGGCCGGTGAGCCGGCCGAGCAGCAGCGCCCAGCAGCCCTGCACCACGGTGTTGAGGGTCAGGCCCCGGCCGCGCGCCCAGCCGGCGAGCGCCGCGGTGCGCTCCGGCGACAGGAACCCCCGGACGAGCGACGGCAGTTCGCGGGAATCGCCGTCACCGGCGCCGGGCAGCGCCCGGACCGGCCCGTCCAGGCCGTCCAGCAGTTGCGCCCAGGCCGCCCGCGCGGCGGCCCGGTCACGGCCGTTCAGCCAGGTCAGGAACGAGCGGTACGGCGCGGGCGCGGGCAGCGCCGCCGCGCCCGCCTCGTCGCCGAGCAGCACCAGCTCGCGGACGGCCAGCGGGAACGACCAGCCGTCCATGACGATGTGGTGCACCGACCAGACGAACCGGTGGTGCCCCGCGCCGAGCCGGATCAGGGTGAACCGCATCAGTGGCGGCCGCGCCAGGTCGAACCGGCGCAGCCGGTCCTCGCGCGTCAGCCGCTGCGCCGCCGCCTCCCGGTCGGCCTCGGGCAGGTGGGTGAGGTCGTGCAGCTGCCAGTCCGGCTCGACCTCGGTCTCCTTGAGGACGACCTGGACGGGCTCGCCGGTCTTGCGGTTGCGGAAGCAGGCCCGCAGGTTGGGGTGCCGGCGCAGCAGCGCGGCCGAGGCCGCGCGCAGCCGGGCGGCGAGCTGCTCGCCGTCACCCGCGCCCGGCCCGTCGATCTCCGCGACGAACTGGAGGGTGTACAGGTCGGGCGAGGCCTGGTCGTACGAGGACAGGAACAGCAGCCCCTGCTGGAGGGGGGAGAGCGGAAGTACTTCGCTGATCTTCGACCCGGTTCTGGGGGCGGTCGTCACGAAAGTTCCTCATTCAACTCGAATTCCAGATCGGCCAGTTCCTCGTCGGACAGGGCGATCAGACTGCCTTCGGGTTCCGTCGGGGCGGACTCGGCGGGGCTCTGCTCCTGCTCCTCGGCGACCTGGGCCAGGGCGGCGGCGGTCTTGTGGGTGAAGATGTCGCGGGTGGTGAGGGTGAGTCCGGCCCTGCGGGCGCGGCTGACGACCTGGATGGAGCGGATGCTGTCGCCGCCGAGGGCGAAGAAGTCCTCGTCGATGCCGACCCGGCCGGTGCCGAGGACCTCGGCGAGGATGTCGCAGAGGACCCGCTCGCGCTCGGTGCGCGGCGCGCGGGCCTCCTCCTGGTCCCCCAGGTCGGGCCTGGGCAGGGCCTTGCGGTCGAGCTTGCCGTTGGCCGTGAGCGGCATGGCGGGCAGCACCAGCCAGGACGCCGGGATCATGTAGCCGGGCAGCAGCTCGGCCAGTTGACGGCGGATCCGGTCCGGGTCGACGGCGGGGCCGGTGAGGTAGCCGATGAGGCGGGGGTTGCCGGAGGCGTCGGGGAGGACGGCGACGGCGGTGTCGGCGACGGTGTCGAG
>NZ_JBFBFU010000024.1:0-139132 GCF_040684355.1 Kitasatospora sp. NPDC091276
GGTACTGCAGGGGGGACCCTGTGGGAGAGTAGGACGCCGCCGAACAATTATTCCGAAAAGACCCCCTCCCGTCCGGGAGGGGGTCTTTTTGCGTTAACCTCTGCCAACACACGAACCAGAGTTTGTCGGAGAGGCGCGATCCGTTGCAGAACCTGACCCTTACCTGGCAGTCCGCCGGGGGCGCCGCGGTCGCTCTCTACGGCGGGGCGTACGCCGCCGCCAGGGTCCGGAAGCCGTCCTTGTCGGCGCTGTTGCGGGAGGCCGGCACGCTGCTGGCGCTGTTCGCGCTCTGGCAGCTGGTGGGTCACCTCTCGGTGATGAGCGGGGACCACGCGCTGGACCGGGCGGATTGGATCCACCGCACCGAGTCGGCGATCGGTCTACCGGACGAGGCGTCCTGGCAGGCGGCCGTCACGCCGTACCCGGTGCTGGTGAGGCTCGCGAACTACTACTACGCGGCGATGCACTTCGCGGTGATGCTGGCGGTGCTGCTCTGGGTGTTCGTGCGGCACCGGGAGCGGTACGCGTGGGTGCGGAACACGGTGGTGATCACCACGGCGGTGTGTCTGCTGGTGCAGTTCATCCCGGTGGCGCCGCCCCGGATGCTGCCGCAGCACGGGTTCGTCGACGTGGCCGCCGAGTACGGGCAGTCGGTGTACGGGGGCGCGGTGGGCGGTGTGGTGGTGGCCGACCAGCTGTCGGCGATGCCCTCGGTGCACGTCGCGTGGTGCGTGCTGGCGGCGGTCGCGGTGGTGCGGGTCTCGCGGAGCCCGCTGCGGTGGGCGATGGTGCTGCACCCGGTGCTGACCGTCGCGGTGGTCGTGGTGACCGCGAACCACTTCTGGGCGGACGGCATCGTCGCCGTCGTGATCCTGCTGTTCGCGTACGCCGCCCAGGTCCTGGTGGCACGTCGCCGGGGTCGGGCCTCCGTCGACACGGAGGTCCGACCCCGGCGCGCCACGGCGGATCAGCCGCAGCGGGTCACTTGACGGGCAGGGCGATCCTGCCCCAGGAGCCGTTGCTGAGCGCGGAGGTGGCCCAGTACCAGGCGGTGAGCCCGGAGACGGCCGCGATCCAGCCGGCGAACTTGGCGAGGCCGCTGTAGCCGCCGAAGGCGGCGATGGCGTTCAGCAGCAGGGACAGCGTCAGCAGGCCGTAGACGGCGCGGCTGAACAGGCCCGCGCCCCAGCTGGCGGCGGTCAGGGTGAGGGCGAGCAGGGCCCAGAGCAGGAGGAACAGGCCGGCGGCGTTCTTGCCCGCCCCGCCGGCCGCCGACCAGGTCGCCCAGAAGGCGCCGAGGCTGGTGAAGGCCGTTCCGGTGAAGCCCTCGCCGCCGCGGAGCTGCCACAGGCCCGCGATGAAGAGGGTGACTCCGCCGACCAGGTGGGCGAGGTGTGCCGCGTCCCCGACCCCGGTGCCGCTCAGGACGCCGGTGGAGAGCAGGCCGTAGGCGAGCAGTGTGAGGCCGAGTGCGAGGTAGCCGAGGTTACCCGCGTCGGCTCCGGTGGAGCGGGCGTTCGTTGCCCCGGTAGCTTCGTTGCTCACCGGAGGCTCCTTTCACTTTGGGCGCGCGCAGGGCGCAGTCAACGCAGTGGTGTGGTCCGATGAGGTGGATGCGCGCGACCGCGCCGAGGGCGCACGGCTGGAGCGTGCGCGGGCTGCGGTCAGAAGTGATGGGCCGGCGGAAGAGCCGCCGGTCGTGTCCCCGCCGGGGGATTCCCCGGTGAGGTCGGTGTACCCGGCCGTACTCGCTTGTACCCTTGTGAATATAACAATTTGTGACGATGTCAGTTGTGGAACGCTCAGGGCCGACCGGGACGCCGGGGGCTGACCGAGAGACGGCGTCGGCTCACGAGGTGCGCTGGGTCGGCACCCGCAGGGTCAGGATGGCCATGTCGTCGGACGGCGGTTCCGGGGCGAAGCGCTCGACGGCGCGCTGCACCCGCATCGCGACCGCCCCGGCGGTCAGGCCGGTACAGCCCGTGAGCACCTCGGCGAGGCCGTCGTCGCCCAGCATCCGGCTGCCCTCGCGGCGTTCGGTGACGCCGTCGGTGACGCACAGCAGGACCTCGCCGGGGGAGAGCACCAGGCGCTCGGCGGTGAGGTCGAGGTCCTCCAAGACGCCGAGCAACGGCTGCGGGGTGGCGGCCCGGTCGACCTGGCCGTCGGTGCGCAGCCGGAGCGGCAGCGGGTGGCCGGCGCAGACAAGGGACAGCTCGGTGCTGCCGTCCGGGCGGGGCGTCAGCTCGCCGTAGAGCAGGGTGAGGAAGCGGCTGCGCGAACCCTCGTCCAGGATGGCCGCGTTGAGGCGGCGGAGCACCTGCGGTGCGTCCAGGCCCTCGCGGGCGAGCAGGCGCAGCGAGTGCCGGGCGAGGCCGGTGACCGAGGCGGCCTCGGGGCCGGTGCCGCAGACGTCGCCGATCGCGAAGCCGTAGGTGCCCTCGCGGATGGTGAACAGGTCGTAGAAGTCGCCGCCGACCTCGTTGCCCTCGCCGGCGGCCTGGTAGTAGACGTCGACCTCGACGCCCGGGATCTCGGGCAGGTCCGGCGGGAGCAGGCTGCGTTGCAGGGCCTGGCTGGTGGCGGTGCGCTCGGAGTAGAGGCGGGAGTTGTCGAGTGCGAGGGCGGCCCGGCGGGAGAGGTCCTCGGCGAGTTCGAGGATCTCCTGGCGGAACCGGACGCCGGCCGGGACGCCGAGCGCGAGCAGGCCGATGACCCGGTTGCGGGCGGTCAGCGGCAGGACGACGGTCTCGCCGAGCAGTCCGGCGAGTTCGGGGCTGTCGGTGAGGCCGCCGGCGGCGGCGGTCTCGGCGGGCGCCGACCAGAAGCGGACGCCGTGGGTCGGGCCGGCGTCGGGGGCCGGGGTCTTGTCGAGCAGGTCGCGCAGCGGGTCGATCCGGTCCTCGTCCTCGTGCAGGACGAAGGCGAGGCCGGCCGTGGCGCCGTGGTCGCCCTTGGTGTAGACGGCGCACCAGGAGGCGAGGGTGGGGACGGCCATCTGGGCCATCAGGGCGAGGGTCTGCTCGTGTTCGAGGGTGCCGGCGAGCAGGTCGGAGGCCTCGACGAGGAAGGACAGCGAGCCCCGGCGGAGTCGTTCGAGCTCGGTCAGCCGGGTGCTCTCGACGGCGAGGGCGACCCGGTCGGCGGCGAACTGCAGCCGCAGGGCGTCCTCGTTGTCGTAGCGGCCGGGTGCGGCGGTGGCGATGCCGAGCGAGCCGATGAGCCGGCCCTCGACCTTGAGCGGGACGGTGACCAGGGACCGCATGCCGCTGCCGGTGAGCAGGGGCAGGCCGGTCGGGCGGGCGGTGAGGTCCTCGTGGACGGAGGGCAGCCGGGCGGAGTCGTAGCGGCTGCCGGTGTCGACCGGGAAGCGGGTGTGCCGGCGGTGTCCGGAGGTGAAGCCGGTGGCGGCGCGGACCTCGAACTCGGTCTCGTCGTCGGTGGTCAGCAGCAGGTACGCGGCGTCGGCGTCGAGCAGGTCGCGGGCGCGTTCGACGGTGCGCTGGAGCAGGGTGTCGAGGTCGTCGGTGGCGACCGGGCCGGCCAGCAGGTCGAGCCGGGGGCCGGTCGGGTCGGAGCGCTCGCCGGGCAGGGCGCGGGCGGGGGAGCGGAGCACCGCGCGGTCGGGTTCGAGGACGAGCAGGCAGAGGGTGGAGGGGACGCCCTCGGTGTCGCGCACGCGGACCTGGACGCCGTACACCTCGACCTCGTGGCCGTCCGCGCGGCGGACGCCGTAGCCGCCCTCCCAGCGGGCCAGCCGCAGGGTGTCGGCGAGGCCGAGGCCGCGGCCGGCGGACTGCGGCCAGACGGCGAGGTCGGCCCAGGGGCGGCCGAGGACGGTGGCGGCGGGGTACTGGAAGAGCGCCTCGGCGTCCGGGTTCCAGGCGAGGACGCGGCCGTCCTCGTCGAGCTGGACGACGGCGACGTGCACCGGGCCGGGGCCGCTGGGCAGGTCGCTGCCGGGGGTCGCGGGGACGGCGTAGCGGGTGCCGGCCACGGGGGCGGGCAGGGCGAGCCGGAACCAGACGGTCTTGCGTCCGGCCGCGTACTCGACGCCCCAGCGCTCGGCGAGGGCGGAGCACATCAGCAGGCCGCGGCCGCCCTCGCCGTCGGGGTCGGCGTAGCGGTCGGAGGAGGTGACGGGGCCGTCGCCGAGGGAGGGCAGGCCGCGTTCGGGGTGGTGGTCGGTGACTTCGATCCGGACGGTGCCCTCCTCGCGCAGGCAGCACACCTCGGCGGCGGTGCCGGCGTGGACGACGGCGTTGGTGACCAGTTCGCTGACCAGGACGACGGCGTCGTCGACGACCTCGGGCAGACCCCAGCCGAGCAGCGCGTCCCGTACGAAGCCCCGGGCGGCGGCTGCGGACCGGCCGTCGGGGTCGAAGGTGGCGGCTGCGCGCGCGGTGACCACGTTGCCACTTCTCCTCTGCTGCTCTGGCCTTGACTGTCCGGGGCGTGGCGCCGACTCCCGGTGCGTGCCGCCGGGGTGGCGGCGCTGGGTCGGGTCATGGCCCGGTGCAGCGCTCCACCCTACTTTCCGCTTGGTTCCCCGTGGGGGCGGGGCGTTGAAACAGGCACCTGAGAGTGATTCTGCCCACCTGTTTCGGACGGTCGGCTACCAACCGGGCGCAACCGGCCGTATACCCGGCGCCGGTGCTGCCAGACTGGGGGGTCCGCGACGGCCGGTCGGAGCAGTACGGTCGATGCGGGTGCCGGTGTGCCGCGTGGGGCGCCGGTGCGCAGCCCGACCGGGCCGGTGCCCCGGTGCGTGCCGTACCGGCACGGACGGTCACCGGAAAGTTCACGATGTGGGAGGGGCCCGTTGAGTTCGGCCACCAAGGACGCAACCGGTACGACGCCGCCCGTTCCGCGCGGTGGGCGGTCCGGGACCGCGCCGCGGAACGCGGCCGGCCGGCGAGTGAGCCACAACCGGGGGGCGGAGCCGGCCGAACTGCGGAAGCTGTTGGCCGCGCTGACCGCGATGCGGGACGGCAACTTCCGCCGCCGGCTGACGGTTCCGGGGGACGGGCCGCTGGCGGAGATCGCCGCGGTGTTCAACGAGGTCGCCGAGCGCAATCAGCACCTGACCGGAGAACTGGCCCGGGTGCGGCGGGCGGTGGGCCGCGAGGGCCGGCTGAACGAGCGGCTGGAGACCGGCGCGGGCGAGGGCGCCTGGATGGCGGCCGTCGACAACTGCAACGCGCTGATCGACGATCTGGCCCGTCCGATGGCCGAGGTGGGCCGGGTGCTCTCCTCGATCGCCGAGGGCGACCTGGACCAGAAGATGGAGCTGCGCTCGCTGCACAGCAACGGGGTGAGCCACCCGCTGCGCGGCGAGTACCTCAAGATCGGCCGGACCGTCAACGGGCTGGTGGACCAGCTCTCGGAGTTCACCGACGAGGTGACCCGGGTGGCCCGCGAGGTGGGCACCGAGGGCAAGCTGGGCGGCCAGGCCAAGGTCCGCAGTGTGTCCGGCAGTTGGAAGGACCTGGCGGATTCGGTCAACACCATGGCCGGCCGGCTGACCGCGCAGGTGCGCAACATCGCCCAGGTGACCACCGCGGTGGCCAAGGGCGACCTGTCCCGCAAGGTCACCGTCGAGGTGGCCGGCGAGATGCTGGAGCTGAAGAACACCGTCAACACGATGGTGGACCAGCTGAACGGGTTCGCCGCCCAGGTCACCGGGGTGGCCAGGGATGTGGGCACCGAGGGCCGGCTCGGCGGCCAGGCGCAGGTGCCGGGCGTGGCCGGGGTCTGGCGGGACCTGACCGACTCGGTGAACTTCATGGCCGACAACCTGACCGGCCAGGTGCGCAACATCGCCCAGGTGACCACGGCGGTGGCGCGCGGGGACCTCTCGCAGAAGATCGAGGTGGACGCGCGCGGCGAGATGCTGGAGCTGAAGAACACCATCAACACGATGGTCGACCAGCTCTCCGGCTTCGCCGAACAGGTGACCAGGGTGGCCCGCCAGGTGGGCACCGAGGGGCGGCTCGGCGGCCAGGCGCAGGTGCCCGGGGCGGCCGGGGTGTGGCGCGACCTGACCGACAACGTCAACTTCATGGCGAACAACCTCACCGATCAGGTGCGCAACATCGCGCAGGTGACGACCGCGGTCGCCAAGGGCGACCTGTCGCAGAAGATCCAGGTGGACGCGCGCGGGGAGATCCTGGAGCTGAAGAACACCATCAACACGATGGTGGACCAGCTGGGCGCCTTCGCCGACGAGGTCACCAGGGTGGCCCGGGACGTCGGCACCGAAGGCATCCTCGGCGGTCAGGCGAGCGTGCCCGGGGTGTCCGGGACGTGGAAGGACCTGACCAACAGCGTCAACCTGATGGCCAACAACCTGACCAGCCAGGTGCGCAACATCGCCGAGGTGACCACGGCGGTGGCGCGCGGCGACGTGTCGAAGAAGATCACCGTCGACGCCCGGGGCGAGATCCTGGAGCTGGTGACGACCGTCAACACCATGGTCGACCAGCTGTCGGCGTTCGCCGACGAGGTGACCCGGGTCGCCCGCGAGGTGGGCACCGAGGGGATCCTGGGCGGCCAGGCGCGGGTGCGCGGGGTGTCGGGGATCTGGAAGGACCTGACCGACAACGTCAACTTCATGGCCTCCAACCTGACCGGGCAGGTCCGCAACATCGCCGAGGTCGCCACCGCGGTGGCCCGCGGCGACCTGTCCAAGAAGATCACCATCGAGGCGCAGGGCGAGGTCGCCGCCCTCGCCGGGACCTTGAACACCATGGTCGACCAGCTCTCCTCCTTCGCGGTGGAGGTGACCAGGGTGGCCCGCGAGGTCGGCACCGACGGAACCCTGGGCGGTCAGGCGAGCGTGCCGGGCGTGGCCGGCATCTGGAAGGACCTGACCGACAACGTCAACCTGATGGCCAACAACCTCACCGGCCAGGTCCGCAACATCGCGCTGGTGATCACGGCGGTGGCCCGCGGCGACCTCTCGCAGAAGATCGACGTCGACGCGCGCGGCGAGATCCTCCAGCTCAAGACCAGCATCAACACCATGGTCGACCAGCTGTCGGCGTTCGCCGACGAGGTCACCCGGGTCGCCCGCGAGGTGGGCACCGACGGGCGGCTCGGCGGTCAGGCCCGGGTACCCGGCGTGGACGGCACCTGGCAGGACCTCACCGAATCGGTGAACGAACTGGCCAACAACCTGACCCGGCAGGTGCGCGCGATCGCCCAGGTCGCCACCGCCGTGACCAGGGGCGACCTGAGCCTGCGGATCGACGTGGACGCCGCGGGGGAGCTCGACGAGCTCAAGGACAACATCAACCAGATGATCGCCAACCTGCGCGAGACCACCCGCACCAACCAGGAGCAGGACTGGCTCAAGACCAACCTGGCGCGGATCTCCGGCCTGCTCCAGGGCCGCCGGGACCTGGAGGCCGTCGCCTCGCTGATCATGACCGAGCTGACCCCGGTGGTCTCCGCCCAGCACGGCGCCTTCTTCCTCGCCCAGCCGGCCGGCCGCACCGCCGAGCTGATCACCGAGGACGACGACGAGAACGACACCGTCCTGCGGCTGATCGGCAGTTACGGTTACCAGCGGCGCGCGATGCCGACCACGTTCCGGCCCGGCGAGTCGCTGATCGGGCAGGCCGCGGTGGAGAAGCGGGCGATCATCCTCAAGGAGGCGCCGCCCGGATACCTCAAGATCGCCTCCGGCCTCGGCGAGGCCTCGCCGGCCCACATCGTGGTGCTGCCGGTGCTGTTCGAGGGCCGGCTGCTGGGCGTGATCGAGCTGGCCACCTTCAGCTCCTTCACCACCGTCGCGCTGGACTTCCTCAACCAGATCGCCGACCTGATCGGCGTCACCGTCAACACCATCAGCGTCAACACCAAGACCGAGGGCCTGCTGCTGGAGTCCCAGCGACTCACCGCCGAACTCTCCATGCGATCAGCCGAGTTGGAGGCGCGCCAGGAGGAACTGGAGCGCACCAACGAGGAGTTGCAGGAGAAGGCCGAGCAACTCGCCCAGCAGAACCGCGACATCGAGATCAAGAACAGCGAGATCGAGGAGGCCCGGCAGGTTCTGGAGGAGCGCGCCGAGCAGCTCGCCCTGGCCTCCCGGTACAAGAGCGAGTTCCTCGCCAACATGTCGCACGAGCTGCGCACCCCGCTCAACTCGCTGCTGATCCTGGCCAAGCTGCTCTCCGACAACAACGAGGGCAACCTCTCGCCCAAGCAGGTCGAGTTCGCCGACACCATCCACGGCGCCGGATCCGACCTGCTCCAGCTGATCAACGACATCCTCGACCTCTCCAAGGTCGAGGCCGGCAAGATGGACGTCCGCCCGGCCCGGATCGCCCTGGTCCAGCTGGTCGACTACGTCGAGGCCACCTTCCAGCCGGTCGCCCTGGACAAGAACCTGGACTTCGCCGTCCGGGTCTCGCCCGCCCTGCCGGTCACCCTGCACACCGACGAGCAGCGGCTCCAGCAGGTGCTGCGCAACCTGATCTCCAACGCCGTCAAGTTCACCGACGCCGGCGCGGTCGACTTCTCGATCTCCCCGGCAGGTGCGGAGGTCCCGCAGCACGTGCGCGAGCGGCTGCTGGAGTCCGGCTCGATCAAGGACCCGGACGACGAGCTGATCGCCTTCGCGGTCTCCGACACCGGCATCGGCATCCCCGGCAACAAGCTGCGGGAGATCTTCGAGGCGTTCAAGCAGGCCGACGGCACCACCAGCCGCAAGTACGGCGGCACCGGGCTCGGCCTGTCGATCAGCCGCGAGATCGCGCGGCTGCTGGGCGGCGAGATCCACGCCGAGAGCGAGCTGGGCAAGGGCTCCACGTTCACGCTCTACCTGCCGCTGCGCACCGAGGCCCCGGAGCCGACCCAGGTCGAGCGCCCGGTCGTGTCGAGCGTCCCGGCGCTGCGCGCCTCCGTCGGCGTGACCCCGATCGGGGTGCCCGTGCCGGTCGGCGAGAACCCGGCCGACCACTGGGCCCAGGAGGTCCGCGAGCTGGCCGA
Organism: Kitasatospora sp. NPDC091276; assembly: GCF_040684355.1. NCBI lineage: Bacteria > Bacillati > Actinomycetota > Actinomycetes > Kitasatosporales > Streptomycetaceae > Kitasatospora > Kitasatospora sp. NPDC091276. The sequence continues at coordinate 8,995 of NZ_JBFBFU010000024.1, forward strand.
GGAGCGCCGCCGCGGCGCGGTGGAGCGCCGGCGCAGCGCCTCCCTGGAAGCCGCCGGGGCCCGCCCGGTGGAGCCCGCGCCGCCCCGCCCCAGCCGCAGCGACGTGCGCTTCGACGGCCAGCAGGTGCTGATCGTGGACGACGACGTCCGCAACGTGTTCGCCCTCACCAGCGTGCTGGAACAGCACGGCCTGACCGTCCTGTACGCCGAGAACGGGCGCGAGGGCATCGAGATGCTGGAGCAGCACGAGAACGTGGCGCTGGTCCTGATGGACATCATGATGCCGGAGATGGACGGCTACGCGACCACCGAGGCGATCCGCCGGATGCCCCAGTTCGCCGGCCTGCCGATCATCGCGCTGACCGCCAAGGCGATGAAGGGCGACCGCGAGAAGTCGCTGGAGGCGGGCGCCACCGACCACATCACCAAGCCGGTGGAGACCGACCACCTGCTGGCGGTGATGCGCGAGTGGCTGCGGGCGGACCGCGCGTAGCGCCAGGGGAGGGCGCGAACTCCTGGGCGGGCTCCGGAGTTCGCGCCGTCCGGTGGGCCGGTTTGCTGGCGGTCGGGCCCGGGAACCGGGTAGGGTCACCGATCGTTGCGAACAGTGACCGGACGGCGACACACTGCTGAGCGTGCGCCGGAGCACTGGGCGCGCGCCGCTCCGGATCGGGTCACGACGGAGCGATGTGCCGGGCGAGGGGGTGCGGCTAGCATGACCGGGGTAGCGGTGGGCAGTACGCGAGTGCCATCACCGGGCGGCAGGCAGGCGACAGGAGGGCGAGCCCTGATGCAGAAGGCGAAGATCCTCCTGGTCGACGACCGACCGGAGAACCTGCTGGCGCTGGAGGCGATCCTCTCCGCGCTGGACCAGACGCTGGTGCGCGCCGTCTCCGGCGAGGAGGCGCTCAAGGCGCTGCTCACCGACGACTTCGCGGTGATCCTGCTGGACGTCCAGATGCCCGGGATGGACGGCTTCGAGACGGCCGCCCACATCAAGCGCCGCGAGCGCACCCGGGACATCCCGATCATCTTCCTGACCGCGATCAACCACGGCCCGCACCACACCTTCCGCGGCTACGCGGCCGGCGCCGTGGACTACATCTCCAAGCCGTTCGACCCGTGGGTGCTGCGCGCCAAGGTCTCGGTCTTCGTCGACCTGTACGTGAAGAACTGCCAGCTGAAGGAGCAGGCCGCGCTGCTGCGGCTGCAACTGGAGGCGGGCGGCGGCGAGCCGCCCCTCGGCGGGGCGCTGCTGGGCGAGCTGTCCGCGCGGCTGGCGGCGGTCGAGGAGCAGGCGGAGGCGCTGGGCAAGCAGCTGGACGGCGTCGAGGACGCCGGGGTGGCGGCGACCGCGGCGCACCTGGAGCGCAAGCTGGCGGGGCTGCGCCGGGCCCTGGACGCGCTCCGGCCGGGAACCGCGTAACCGATCGCCGGGGTTCACTCCTGCGGGTGAATTTCCGACGCGGACGGGTGAAACCGGGTCAGCGTGACGGTGTGTCTGCGACACGTCCCCGAGCCCCGGCTCGGGCACATGTGCACTGGTGGCCCACCCCGGTAGGCTGCTGACCCATGGCCACTCGTACGCCCGGAAGCGCGGCACGCAACCCGAGTCCGGGACCGTCCAAGAAGGCCGCGGCGAAGGCCCCGGGCAAGCCGCCCGCGAAGAAGGCGGCGGCCAAGAAGGCGGCCCCGGCGAAGAAGGCGGCGGCCAAACCGGCCCCGCCGTCCCCGCCGCCGCCCAAGCCGATACTCTTCCGGGCCGTCCGGGCCGTCTGGCTCGGCGTGGCGAACAGCATCGCCGCGATCTTCCGGGGCTTCGGCGACGGGGCCAAGAACCTCCACCCCGCCCACCGCAAGGACGGGCTGGGCCTGCTGCTGTTCGCACTCGCGCTGGTGACCGCCGCCGGCACCTGGTTCAGCCCGCAGGGCTGGCTGGGCGAGGCGGCCACCGCCGTGGTGTCCGGACTGTTCGGGCGGCTCGACGTGCTGGTGCCGTTCCTGCTGGCCGGGATCGCGGTCCGGCTCTGGCGCCACCCGGAGCTGCCGGAGGCCAACGGCCGGATCATGATCGGCCTGAGCGCGCTGCTGGTCGGCGTCCTCGGCCTGGTGCACATCGGCTGCGGCGCGCCCATGATGGGCAGCGGCGCCTCGCGGATACGGGCGGCCGGCGGGATCATCGGCTGGGCCGTGTCCACCCCGATGATGGCCGCCGCCGGGCCGGCGCTGGCCGTGCCGCTGCTCCTGCTGCTGTCCTTCTTCGGCCTGCTGGTGGTCACCGCCACCCCGGTCAACCGCATCCCCGAGCGGCTGCGGTCGGCCGGCGTGCGGCTCGGCGTGGTGGAGCCCGGGCCGGAGGACGAGCTGCGCGAGGGGCGTACGCCGGAGCGCGACCTGTCCACCGAGCCGCCCGAGGACGCGGACCCCTCCGCGCTGCCGTTCACCGTGGGCAGCGAGGACCCGGGCGACGAGGTGGCCGCCCGCCGTCGGCGCCGCCGCCGCAAGCCGGCGGACGACGAGGACCAGCCCGATGCCGTCCGGGTGTCCCTGGACAAGGAGCCGCTGGACCCGTACGCCACCCGCGACCTCGCCGCCGGCGCCGCCGCCGACCTGGACGGGGCACTCGTCTACGGCGTGCCCGCCTCCTCGGCGGTGGCGAACATGATGCACCAGGTGCAGGACCGCACCGCCCCGCCGGAGGAGGCCGCCGTCCCGGCCGCCCGCAGCGCGGGCCCGGGCGCGCCCGAGGAGCACGGCCCGGCGCCGGTGCGGATGGAGCAGCTCCAGCTGGCCGGCGACGTCACCTACGCGCTGCCCCCGCTCGACCTGCTGGAGCGCGGCGGCCCGGCCAAGGCCCGCAGCGCCCTCAACGACGAGGTGGTGGCCCAGCTCAGCAGCACCTTCACCGAGTTCAAGGTGGACGCCAGGGTCACCGGTTTCACCCGGGGCCCGACGGTGACCCGCTACGAGGTCGAGCTCGGCCCGGCCGTCAAGGTGGAGCGGATCACCGCGCTCGCCAAGAACATCGCGTACGCGGTGGCCAGCGCCGACGTGCGGATCATCAGCCCGATCCCGGGCAAGTCCGCGGTCGGCATCGAGATCCCCAACCGGGACCGCGAGATGGTCAACCTCGGCGACCTGCTGCGCTCGCGCACGGCCGCCGAGGACACCCACCCGATGGTCGTCGGCATGGGCAAGGACGTCGAGGGCCAGACCGTGATGGCCAACCTCGCCAAGATGCCGCACATCCTGGTGGCCGGCGCGACCGGCGCGGGCAAGTCGTCCTGCATCAACTGCCTGATCACCTCGATCCTGGCCCGGGCCACCCCGGACGAGGTGCGGATGGTGCTGGTCGACCCCAAGCGGGTCGAACTGACCGCGTACGAGGGCATCCCGCACCTGATCACGCCGATCATCACCAACCCGAAGAAGGCCGCCGAGGCCCTCCAGTGGGTGGTCCGCGAGATGGACCTGCGCTACGACGACCTCGCGGCGTTCGGCTTCCGGCACGTGGACGACTTCAACGCGGCGGTGAAGGCCGGCACGGTCACCCCGCCGCCGGGCAGCGAGCGCGAGCTGACCCCGTACCCGTACCTGCTGGTGATCGTCGACGAGCTGGCCGACCTGATGATGGTGGCGCCGCGCGACGTCGAGGACTCGGTGGTCCGGATCACCCAGCTGGCCCGCGCGGCCGGCATCCACCTGGTGCTGGCCACCCAGCGGCCCTCGGTGGACGTGGTCACCGGTCTGATCAAGGCCAACGTGCCGTCCCGGCTGGCCTTCGCGACCTCCGCGATGGCCGACTCCCGGGTCATCCTGGACCAGCCCGGCGCGGAGAAGCTGATCGGCAAGGGCGACGCGCTGTTCCTGCCGATGGGCGCCGGCAAGCCGATCCGCCTCCAGGGCGCGTTCGTCACCGAGGCGGAGATCGCCGCGGTGGTGCAGCACTGCAAGGACCAGCTGACCGCCGTCTACCGGGACGACGTGACGGTCGGCGGCGGGGCCAAGAAGGAGATCGACGAGGAGATCGGCGACGACCTGGACCTGCTGATCCAGGCGGCCGAGCTGGTGGTCTCCACCCAGTTCGGCTCGACCTCGATGCTCCAGCGCAAGCTCCGGGTCGGCTTCGCCAAGGCGGGGCGGCTGATGGACCTGATGGAGTCGCGCGGGATCGTCGGGCCGAGCGAGGGTTCCAAGGCCCGCGACGTCCTGGTGAAGCCGGACGAGCTGGACGGGGTGCTGGTCGGCCTGCGCGGTTGACGACCAGGGCCCGCGGCGAGTGTTCACTCGTTCGGAGGAGGGTAGGCGCGTGCAGGGGAACCGAACGTCCGTACGCCGCGTCACAGGCCGGAAAGCGAACCCCCCGGGTTCCCCGTGCGGGCCCGCTGACGGCCGTTCAGCGGGGTGCCGGGCCCCCGTCGGGGCGGGCGCGCGCATTCGGGCCTGTTCCGCTTGAGAAACGATCCGCCCGCGCCCCTAGACTGTTCCCCAGCAGGTGGCCATCCGCTCGAAAGGCGTGCCCCGTGACCATCGGCAAGTCCCCCGACCGCGAGAACGCCCCGTCGTCCGTCGAGTCGACCGACGACGCGGTGCAGGCGGCCGATGCCCCGAGCATCGGCCGGGTGCTGTCCACCGCCCGGATCGAGGCCGGGCTCACGGTGGACCAGGTGAGTACGGCGACCCGGGTCCGGGTGCCGATCGTCCATGCCATCGAGGAGGACGACTTCGGCCGCTGCGGCGGCGACTTCTACGCCCGCGGGCACATCCGCGCGATCGCCCGCGAGGTCGGCGTCGACGGCGAGGCCCTGATCGCCCGGTACGACGCCGCGCACGGCGGCTCGCCCGCCTCCAAGCGGCCGACCCAGCTGATCGACAGCGGCCCGATCAAGGTGCCCGGCCGCGGCCGGCCGAACTGGGCGGCGGCCATGGTCGCCGCGATCGTCGTGGTGGTCGTCCTGATCGGCTTCAACCTGGTCAGCGGCAAGGACGGCCACACCGGCACCGGCTCCGCCAGCGCGCCGCTGCCCAGCGGCTCCGGCACCGGCTCGGTCGCCTCCGTGCCCTCGCCCACCGTGCAGCCGCCGGCGCCCGTGCCGAGTGCGGCCGCGATCGCCGCCGTCCCGGCCGACAAGGTCACCGTGAAGCTGGTCGCCGAGGGCAGCACCAGCTGGGTGTCCGCGGTGGACGGCAGCGGGAAGTCGCTGTTCCAGAACAACATCAGCGACGGCCAGGACCAGACCTTCACCGACGCCAAGCAGATCAAGCTGGTGCTCGGAAACGGCGGGGCCGTGCACGCGTACGTCAACGGCAAGGACCTCGGCCTCCTCGGCAAGGACGGCCAGGTGGTGCACGTCACGTACACCCCCGGCGATCCGCAGGCGGGCTGACCACAGGCCTGCGGAGGCCCTGGAGAGCGGCCCTGCGGCCTGGCGAAGATCTGGTAATCCGAGGCGCGCGGCCTCCGGGGCGAACGGCACCGGAGGCCGCGCGTTAATCTTGGCCCTATGCCTGAACGCCGTACTGTCGCCCTTGTCACGCTCGGATGTGCCCGCAACGAGGTGGACTCCGAGGAACTCGCCGGGCGACTGGAAGCCGACGGCTGGTTGCTCGTCGACGACGCCGCCGAAGCGGACGTCGCCGTCGTCAACACCTGCGGCTTCGTCGAGGCCGCCAAGAAGGACTCCGTGGACGCCCTGCTGGAGGCCAACGACCTCAAGGGGCACGGCCGCACCCAGGCCGTCGTCGCGGTCGGCTGCATGGCGGAGCGGTACGGCAAGGAGCTCGCCGACGCCCTGCCCGAGGCCGACGGCGTGCTCGGCTTCGACGACTACTCCGACATCTCCGACCGCCTCCAGACCATCCTCTCCGGCGGCCACCACGCCCCGCACCTCCCGCGCGACCGCCGCAAGCTGCTGCCGATCAGCCCGGCCGAGCGGCAGTCCGCCGCCGAGGCCGTCGCGCTGCCCGGCCACGGCGCCGCCGAGACCCCGGCAGAGCCGATCGCCGACCTGCCCGAGGGCCTCGCCCCGGCCTCCGGTCCGCGCACCCTGCGCAAGCGGCTCGACGACAACCCGGTCGCCTCGGTCAAGCTCGCCTCCGGTTGCGACCGGCGGTGCTCCTTCTGCGCCATCCCGGCGTTCCGCGGCTCCTTCATCTCCCGCCGCCCCTCCGACGTGCTGCACGAGGCCCAGTGGCTGGCCGAGCAGGGCGTGCGCGAGGTCGTCCTGGTGAGCGAGAACAACACCTCGTACGGCAAGGACCTCGGCGACATCCGGCTGCTGGAGACGCTGCTCGGCGAGATCTCCGCGATCGAGGGCGTCGAGCGGGTCCGGGTCTCCTACCTGCAGCCCGCCGAGATGCGCCCCGGGCTGATCGACGCGATGACCGGGACCACGGACGTGGTGCCCTACTTCGACCTGTCCTTCCAGCACTCGGCGCCCGCCGTGCTGCGCCGGATGCGCCGCTTCGGCTCCACCGACCAGTTCCTGGACCTGCTGAAGACCATCCGCGACCGGGCCCCGCAGGCCGGCGCCCGGTCCAACTTCATCGTCGGCTTCCCCGGCGAGACCGAGGCGGACTTCGCCGAGCTGGAGCGCTTCGTCACGCACGCCGGGCTGGACGCGATCGGCGTCTTCGGCTACTCCGACGAGGACGGCACCGAGGCCGCGACCTACGACGGCAAGCTGTCCGAGGACGTGATCGCCGACCGGCTGAACCGGCTCAGCCGGCTGGCCGAGGAGATGACCGCCCAGCGGGCCGAGCAGCGCGTCGGCACCGAGGTCGAGGTCCTGATCGAGTCCATCGAGGACGGCGTGGTCGAGGGCCGGGCCGCCCACCAGGCCCCCGAGACCGACGGCCTGACCACCCTCACCGGCGTCGAGGACCCGCAGATCGGTCAGTTCCACCGGGCCAAGGTGGTCGCCAGCGAGGGCGTCGACCTGATCGCCGAGGCGCTGGAGCCGGTCCGGGTCCGTCAGGCCCCGGGAGCCGGGGAATGACCAAGGGGCCCGGCGCCCCGGCCGCGGCCCATCCGGGCAGACCGCCGGCCGCGGTGCCGCCGGCGCCGGCTGTCTGGAACATCGCCAACATGCTCACGATGCTCCGGCTGCTGCTGGTGCCGGTCTTCGTGTCGCTGCTGTTCGCCGACGGCGGGCACGACCCCAAGTGGCGCTCGGTCGCCTGGGCGTCGTTCGCCATCGCGATGATCACCGACCTGTTCGACGGCGAGCTGGCCCGGCGCAAGGGCCTGGTCACCGACTTCGGGAAGATCGCCGACCCGATCGCCGACAAGGCGATCATGGGCTCGGCGCTGATCGGCCTCTCGCTGCTCGGCGACCTGCCCTGGTGGGTCACCGCGGTGATCCTGGCCCGCGAACTCGGCATCACCCTGATGCGTTTCTGGGTGATCCGCTACGGCGTCATCCCGGCCAGCCGGGGCGGCAAGATCAAGACGCTGACCCAGGGCATCGCGGTCGGCATGTACGTGCTGGAGCTGACCGGCTGGCTGGCCACCGCCCGGGCCGTGCTGATGGCCCTGGCGGTACTGCTGACCGTCGGCACCGCGCTGGACTACGTCGGACAGGCGCTGCGCATGCGCCGAGAGGGACTGGCCGCGGAGCGCGCGGGCCGGTGAGTGACGGGGGAGACCGGGTGACGGACCACGAGCTGGCGGTACGGGCGCACGAGGCGCTGCGCGCCAGGGGCGGCACGCTGGCCGTCGCCGAGTCGCTGACCGGAGGGCTGCTCGCGGCCGCCCTGGTCGACGTCCCCGGGGCGTCCGCGACCTTCCGGGGCTCGGTCACGGCGTACGCCACCGAGCTGAAGGCCTCGGTGCTCGGCGTGGACGAGGGGCTCCTGGCGGTGTACGGGCCGGTCCACCCGGTGGTGGCGGGGCAGATGGCCGAGGGCGTGCGCCGGCTGCTGGGGGCCACGTACGGGATCGCGACGACCGGGGTGGCCGGGCCGGACCCGCAGGACGGGCAGCCGGTGGGCACCGTACACCTGGCGGTCGCCGGTCCGGAGGGAACTCTGGTCAGTTCGCCCCGGCTGTCGGGCGGGCGTGCCAGAATCCGTCACGGGGCGGTGACCGCCGCTCTGGAGCTGTTCGTCGGGCGGCTCCGGGCCGCTACGCCCACGACCTGAACCCCGCGGGGCCCGCACCCGGGCGTCCCGCAGCCCGTGTGGAGGCGCCGCGGAGGCGTGGTGGAGCCCCGATCGCGGCGATCTCCACCGAACCGCGATCTGCCGATCCGGTCCGCGGGCATGGCACAGCTGGAGGATCGTGTTACATCCAACGGCCTGGTTGGGCAGAAACCAGGTGGCGAACGAGTTGCGTGACGGTGGCCGGGCGGCCCACGGCGGGTACCACGAGGGGCCCGCGGACCCGGGAACGACACCGGAACGAGGAGGGGGACAGCCTTGCAGCCCAGAGTGAACACGACCAGGGTCCCCGCACGCGATGCGGGCAAGGCGGTACGGTGGGGTCGTGACATCTCGATCCGCAGTCCGAGGAGGGAGGCACCGATGATCCTGCTTCGTCGCCTACTGGGCGATGTACTGCGTCGGCAGCGCCAGCGCCAGGGCCGCACACTCCGCGAGGTGTCGGCGGCAGCCAGGGTTTCGCTCGGTTACCTCTCCGAGGTCGAGCGGGGACAGAAGGAGGCCTCCTCGGAGCTGCTCTCCGCCATCTGCGACGCGCTCGACGTCCGGATGTCCGAGGTCATGCGCGAGGTCAGCGACGAACTGTCGCTCGCCGAACTTGCGGCGATGGCCACCCTCTCCGAAGGTGATCTGCTGAGGCCGGTACTCGAACCGGTTCCGCTGCCCGCCCCCGGTGCCGACCGGGCGAACATGTCGCCCAAGGCCGCCGCGATGGACGTGGTCGCCGCCTGAACCCGGCCTCGACTCCCGGGCTCCTGGTGCCCGGGGCGAGCGAAGGAGGGCGGTCGTGCGGAGAGCCGCGACGGCGTGCACGGAGGCTCGAATACGGCTGCGGCGACTGATGCCCTGGCCGGCCCGCCGGGTCCTGGTGATCCTGACGGCAGGGCTGGTCTGGTGGCTGCCGGTGGTCCGGGGACAGTTGGCCGACGGCGCCGTGCTGGGGCTGCTCGCGGCCGGCGGCTGGGGACTCGGCCTGATCCCGGTCCATGCCGACCGGAACGCCACCGGGCCGGAGCGGCGTCCATCGGTGGCCGTGGCCCGGGTGGAGGCGCAACCGCCGACGGCCGGCTGAGCCACTCGAACGGGTGATACGAGCGAACGAAGGCCGCGGGGCACCGGATGCCCCGCGGCCTTCGGCGTCGGCGGACCTCAGGAGGACCGCAGGCGCAGGCCGCGCGGGGTGGCGTGGAAACCGGCCTCCTCCAGCGCGGCGCCCAGCGCCGAGCCGAGGGCAGGCTCGCCGTTCGCCCGCTCGACCGTGACGCTGCCGAGCGCACCCTCGCGGACCGCGGCCGCCAGCGCGCCCACCGCCAGCGCCCGGGTGGCGCCGTCCTCCGGCCAGGCCAGCAGTGACTTGCCGCCCCGCTCGACGTACAGCGCCAACTCGCCGTCCACCAGCACCACCAGGGCGCCCGCCTTGCGGCCCGGGCGGTGCGCCCGGGCCTCCTTGGCTCCGGGGGCCGTCGGCGGCTCCGGCCAGGGCAGCGCGGAGCCGTAGGCGTTCGCCGGATCGGCGGCGGCCAGCACCAGCACCTGCGGCGGCTCGATGGCCGGGGCGGCCGGCCACTCGGCGGCCCGGGCCCGCTCCAGCCGCCCGTTGACCGAGCGCAGCCGGTCGGCCGCGCCCTCCATGGCGAACTGGGCGCCGCCCAGCCCCTCGACGAAGTAGCCCCGGCGGGCCCGGCCGCGCTCCTCCATCGCGGCGAGCACCCGGTACACCCCGGCGAAGCCGCCCGGCACCCGCTCGGCGGCCACCGCGCCCCGGGTGACCAGGCCGTGCCGGTCCAGCAGGCTCTGCGCCTGGGTGGTGGCCCGGACCGTCGGGTCGGTGGTGAAGGCGGGCAGCAGTGACCAGCGCCCGGCCACCGTCGGCGGGCCGCTGCGCAGCGCGCCGCCGACCCGGCCGAAGGCGCGGCCGGCGCCGCCGTAGCGGCCGCGCGGGGTCGCCCGGGGCGCGCGGTGCGCGGTGGCACCGGCCGTCCGGCCGGAGCCGAGCAGGGCGCGCAGCGGGGCGAGGGTGTCGTTGGTGACGTACCCGGCCCAGACGAGGTCCCAGAGCGCCTCGACGACCTCCGGCTCCGGGGTCTCCTGCGGCAACTGCTGGACCAGCTGGCGGAAGAACAGGCCGTAGCCGCCGGCCAGTGCCGCCATCAGCGCGCTGTGCACGGGGGTGAGCGCGGGCGGGACGGGCTCGGGGCGCAGCAGGTGGGCGTGCTCGGCCAGGTGCAGGCTGAGCCAGCCGTCCTTGCCGGGCAGTGCGCCGGCCCCGCACCAGCCGATCTCGCCGGCCGCCGTCAACTCGTCCAGCAGGCCGGGGGAGTAGTCGGTGAGCCGGGCCGGGAGGATCAGCTTCTCCAGGGCGGAGGCGGGCAGGGCGGTGCCCTGGAGCTGTTCGACCACCCGCAGCAGGCCGTCCGGGCCGCGCAGTCGGTGGCCGGCCAGGTGCTGCCACTGCGGGAGGAACGCGGCCAGGGCGCGCGGTGGGACGGGTTCGACCTCCTGGCGCAGGGCGGCCAACGAGCGGCGGCGCAGCCGGCGCAGGACCTCGGCGTCGCACCACTCGGTGGTGGTGTGGTCGGGAGGGGTGGTGTGGAGCGCCTCCGGCGAAGGGTGTTGGCGGGCGACGGGTGGGCGGAACTGGCCCTGGACCAGTCGGCCGGCGGCGGTGAGCCGGTGCAGGGTGCCGGTGACGACGGCGGTGCCGAGGCCGAAGCGGGCGGCCGCCTCGGCGGCGGCGAACGGGCCGTGGGTGCGGGCGTGGCGGGCGAGCAGGTCGCCCAGCGGATCCTTGACCGGCTCGGTGAAGGCCTCGGGGACGCCGACCGGCAGCGGGGTGCCGAGCGCGTCGCGCAGCCGCCCGGCGTCCTCGACGGCGGACCAGCGTCGCTCGCCGGCGATCCGGACCTGGATCACCCGGCGGGCGGCCTCCAACTCCAGTGCCCAGAGCGGCTCGGCGCTGCGGGCCGCCAGCTCGGCCTCGGTGAGCGGGCCGAGCAGGCGCAGCGCGTCGGCGACGCCCTCGGCGTCCTTGATCCGGCGCTCGGGGGTGAGGCGCTGGAGCTCGGCCTCCAACTCGGCGAGGACCTGCGGGTCGAGCAGTTCGCTCAGCTCGGCCTGGCCGAGGAGTTCGGACAGCAGCCGGGAGTCGAGCGAGAGGGCGGCGGCGCGGCGCTCGGCGAGCGGGGAGTCCCCCTCGTAGAGGAACTGGGCGACGTAGCCGAACAGGAGGGAGCGGGCGAAGGGCGAGGGCTCGGGGGTGGTGACCTCGACCAGGCGGACGGCGCGGGATTCGAGGTCGCCCATCAGCTCGACCAGGCCCGGCACGTCGAAGACGTCCTGGAGGCACTCGCGGACGGCCTCCAGGACGATCGGGAACGAGCCGTACTCGGAGGCGACTTCGAGCAGTTGGGCGGCGCGCTGGCGCTGCTGCCAGAGCGGGGTGCGGCGGCCGGGGCTGCGGCGCGGGAGCAGCAGGGCACGGCCGGCGCACTCGCGGAAGCGGGAGGCGAACAGGGCGGAGCCGCCGACCTGGTCGGTGACCAGCTGCTCGATCTCGGCGGCGTCGAACAGGGCGGCGTCGGCGCCGACCGGGGCCTCGTCCGAACCGGACCGCTCCGAGGGGCTGTTGAAGTCGAAGTCGGTGGCGAGGAGGTCGGCGTCCGGCAGGCGCAGCACGATGCCGTCGTCGGCGTGCATGACCTGGGGGTCGAGGCCGTGCTTCTCGCGCAGCCGGGCGCCGAGCGCGAGCGCCCAGGGGGCGTGCACCTGGGCGCCGAAGGGGGAGTGGATGACGATCCGCCAGTCGCCGAGCTCGTCCCGGAAGCGCTCGACGACGATGGTGCGGTCGTCCGGGAGGTGGCCGGTGGCGGCGCGCTGCTGGGCGAGGTAGTCGAGCAGGTTGGCGGCGGCCCAGTCGTCCAGGCCGGCCCGGTGCAGCCGGGCGGTGGCGGCCTCGGGCGTCAGGGCGCCCAGCTCGCGGGTGAACGCGCCGAGGGCGCGGCCGAGTTCGAGTGGGCGGCCGAGGGTGTCGCCCTTCCAGAACGGGAGCCGACCGGGCACGCCGGGGGCGGGGGTGACCAGCACCTTGTCGTGGGTGATCTCCTGGATCCGCCAGGAGGTGGTGCCGAGGGTGAACACGTCGCCGACGCGGGACTCGTAGACCATCTCCTCGTCGAGCTCTCCGACCCGGCCGCCGCCCTTCTTGCCCGTCTTCGAATCGGACCCGGTGGCGCCGGCGATGAAGACGCCGAACAGGCCGCGGTCGGGGATGGTGCCGCCGGAGGTGACGGCGAGCCGCTGGGCGCCGGGCCGGCCGGTCACGGTGCCGGCCACCCGGTCCCAGACCACCCGGGGGCGCAACTCGGCGAAGGCGTCCGAGGGGTAGCGGCCGGCCAGCATGTCGAGCACGGCTTCGAAGGCGGACTGCGGGAGGGTGGCGAAGGGCGCGGCGCGGCGGACCACGGTGAGCAGGTCGTCCACCGGCCAGGCGTCCAGCGCCGTCATCGCGACCAGTTGCTGGGCGAGCACGTCCAGCGGGTTGCGCGGGACGCGCAGCGCTTCGATCCGGCCGGCCCGCATCCGCTCGGTGACCACGGTGGACTGCACCAGGTCCCCGCGGTACTTGGGGAAGAAGACGCCGGTGGAGACGGCGCCGACCTGGTGGCCGGCCCGGCCGACCCGTTGCAGGCCGGAGGCGACCGAGGGCGGGGACTCGACCTGGACGACCAGTTCGACGGCGCCCATGTCGATGCCCAGTTCCAGGCTGGAGGTGGCGACCACGGCGGGCAGCCGGCCGGCCTTCAACTCCTCCTCGACCAGCGCCCGCTGCTCCTTGGAGACCGAGCCGTGGTGGGCGCGCGCGATGACCGGCGGGGCGCCCTTGGCGACGCCGGACTCGGCCATCAGCTGGGCGGGGGAGTGCGCCTCGGGCAGCCGCTCACCGGTGGCCCGTTCGAGGGCGATCTCGTTCAGCCGGTTGCACAGGCGCTCGGCGAGGCGGCGGGAGTTGGCGAAGACGATGGTCGAGCGGTGCGCCTGGACCAGGTCGACGATCCGCTCCTCGACGTGCGGCCAGATCGACGCCTGCCGCTGCGGGTCGGCGTCGGAGGAGGCGCCGGTGGCCGGGGCCGCGGGCAGGTCGTCCAGGTCGGGGACGGGGACGACCACCGACAGGTCGAACTCCTTGGCGGCGGCGGGCTGGACGACGACGGCGCCGCGCTGCGGGCTGAGGTAGCGGGCCACCTCCTCGACCGGGCGGACGGTCGCGGACAGGCCGATCCGGCGGGCCGGGCGCTCCAGCAGTTCGTCCAGCCGCTCCAGGCTGAGCGCGAGGTGGGCGCCGCGCTTGGTGCCGGCGACGGCGTGCACCTCGTCGAGGATCACCGTGTCGACGCCGCGCAGCGCCTCCCGGGAGGCGGAGGTGAGCAGCAGGAACAGCGACTCGGGGGTGGTGATCAGGATGTCCGGCGGGTGGGTGGCGAAGCGGCGGCGGTCGGCGGCGGGGGTGTCGCCGGAGCGGGTGGCGACCTGGACCTCCGGCTCGGGCAGGCCGAGCCGGACGGCGGCCTGGCGCAGGCCGGTCAGCGGGGCGCGCAGGTTGCGCTCGACGTCCACCGCGAGGGCCTTGAGCGGCGACACGTACAGGACCCGGCAGCGGCGCTTGGGGTCCGCCGGGGGCGGGGTGCTGCTCAGCCGGTCCAGGGCGGAGAGGAAGGCGGCGAGCGTCTTGCCGGAGCCGGTGGGGGCGACCACCAGGACGTCGGTGTCCTGCCGGATGGCGCGCCAGGCCTCGGCCTGGGCGGTGGTGGGGGCGGAGAAGGCGCCGGTGAACCAGGCCCGGGTGGTCGGGGCGAATCCGGCCAGGGGGTCGTCGTTCGGCGGGGTCGGGTGCGGGGGCGCCATGCCCCCATGGTGCCGGGTGGCACCGACAACCGGGGTGGGGGAGCGGAGGTCGCACGGGTGTGGTGAGCACGGGTGTAGTTAAAGGAGCAAAAAGGCAAATCCGCTCATATGGTGATGAATCAGGCCAGTGACCCACCCCCGACCCACCGGACCGACGAGCGGAGACCGTGCGATGGCGCAGGTGAACCCGTCCGGCAGTCCCGCCCGTGCCGCCCGCCGCCGCGTCCGCGGGCCCGCCCGGGCGCTGCTCGCGATGCTGCTCACCGCACTCGTGGTCGGCGGCGCCGTCCCGTACGTGTCCGGATCCGGTCGGCCCTACCTCAGCTACCTGGTGCTCGCCGCGCAGGAGGACGCCGCCGGGGCCGCCCTGGCCGGGGCCGAGAGCCGGGCGGCGGGCGGGCAGGTGGTCCAGGAGTACCCGCAGATCGGGGCCGTCCTGGCGTACGCCACCGGCGGCTTCGCGGGCACGCTGCGGGCCCGGCCCGGGATCGCGGCCGTCGGCACCACCCGGACCGAACCGGTGGTCGCCCCGCCCCGCCTGCTGGACGGCGCCGGGGACTTCGCCGCCGGTACCGACCGCGCCGCCCGCGCCGGCCGCAGCAGCACCGATCAGGCCCGTCGCGACAGCGATCACGCCCGTCGCAGCAGCACCGACAGGGCCCGTCGCGACAGCGCCGACCGGCAGGACGGCGGCACCGTCACGGTGCCCGACCCGGGCGAGGGCGACCCGTGGAACCTCGCCATGCTCGGCGGCGCCGGCGCCCGGGCCGGCGACGCCTCCACCGGGATCCGCGGTCCCGCCGGCGCGCCGACCGCCGACGCGCTGCACGAGGTGCTCGTCGCGGTGCTCGACTCCGGCGTCGACGACACCCACCCGGACCTGCGCGCCGCCGTCGACCCGAAGGCCTCCGTCTCCTGCGCCGACGGCCGGCCCGACGCCCGCTCCGGCTCCTGGCGGCCCGACCCCGGGGTCAGCGAGAGCGGCCACGGCACCCACGTTGCCGGGATCGTCGGCGCCACCCGGGACGGCCACGGCGTCACCGGGGTCGCGCCGGGCGTGCGGATCGCCGCCGTCCGGCTGCTCGGACCGCTCGGCCAGTATTACGCCGAGAACATCGTGTGCGGCATGCTCTGGGCCGCCGACCACGGCGCCAAGGCGATCAACAACAGCTACTTCGCCGACCCGTGGAAGTACAACTGCCCGGAGGACCAGGACCAGGCCGCGCTGGTCGCCGCCGTCGGCCGGGCCTCCGCCTACGCCCAGCGCAAGGGCGCCGTCGTGGTCGCCTCGGCGGGCAACGACGGGCAGGACCTCGGCGCCGCCCGGACGGACGAACGCAGCCCCAACGACCGGGTCTCCGGCCCGGCCCGCTCCCGCTACCTGGGCACCGAGTGCATCCGGCTGCCCGGCGAACTGCCCGGCGTCGTCACCGTCACCGCCGTCAACCGGGACGGCCGCCCGTCCGGCTACTCGAACTACGGCCGCGGCCGGGTCTCGCTGGCCGCCCCCGGCGGCGACCCGGACAGCGGGCCGCAGGGCGCGGTCGTCTCCGACTGGCCGGGCGGGCAGTACGCGGCACTGGCCGGCACCTCGATGGCGGCGGCGCACGTCACCGGCGTGGTCGCGGTGGCCGCCGCCCTGCACCCGGACTACGGCTCCGCCCCGCTCGCCGCCCTGCTCGCCGGCACCGCGGCGGCCGCCTGCCCGCCCGGGCCGTACGCCTGCGGGGCCCGGCAGTACTTCGGTGCCGGGCTGCTCGCGCTGCCGCGCTGAGGCGGCCGGAAAACCGGGTGACGCCGCCCGGGCCGGCGGGTGAGGATCGGGGCGTGACCGTCTTCCTCACCACCGAGCGGCTGGTGCTGCGCCGCTTCACCGCAGCGGACGTCGACCACCTGGTCGAACTGGACGGCGACCCGGAGGTGATGCGCCACCTCACCGGCGGGCGACCGACCGCGCGGGAGCGGGTCGAGGGCGAACTGCTGCCGCTGTACCTCGCGCACCACCGGCGGTACGGCGACCTCGGCTGGTGGGCGGCCGAGGAGCGGGACGGCGGGGCCTTCCTGGGCTGGTTCGAGTTCCGGCCGACGCGGGACGGCGACCGCTCCGAGGTCGAGCTGGGGTACCGGCTGCGCCGGGCCGCCTGGGGGCTCGGGTACGCGACCGAGGGGGCGCGGGCGCTGGTCCGCCGCGGCTTCACCGAACTGGGCGTGCGGCGGGTGGTGGCGTACACGATGACGGTCAACGCGGGCTCGCGGCGGGTCATGGAGAAGACCGGGCTGTCGTTCGTCCGCACCTTCCACGAGGACTACCCGGAGGCGATCCCCGGCAGCGAGCACGGTGAGGTCGAGTACGCGCTGACGGCCGGGCAGTGGCGGGCCCGGAGCGGGGCCGCGCGGTCCGGGATACTGGAGCCATGAGGCTGACGGAGTTCTGGCGACGGATGCACGCGCACTTCGGGGAGACGTACGCGGAGTCCTTCGCCTCCGACCACGTGATGAGCGAACTCGGCGGGCGGACGGTGCGGCAGGCGCTGGAGGCGGGCTGGGAGGCCAAGGACGTCTGGCGGGTGGTCTGCGAGACTCAGGGCGTCTCCGGCGTGCTGCGCTGACCACCGCCCGCCCGGAGGACCGACCCCGCCCCGACGGGGTGCCCGGTGCTCGGGCGGTTCCGGGGGATGGGTGAGACTGTCGGAGTGACAAGCAGCGCAGAAGCACAGAATTCGGACAGGACGGCGCGGGTCGCCGACGAGGCTCCGGGCCCGCCGCCCGAACCGCGGCTGCCGGAGGGCGCGGCCGGCGGCCTCTGGGGTGGCGGGATGCCGCGCTGGCTGCCCCGGGCGATGGTGCTGGCCCTGGTGCTGGTCGGGCTGTTCCAGCTCGCCGACTGGGCCTTCCACCAGCTGATCGACCTCTTCGTGATGCTGCTGGTGGCCTTCTTCCTCTCGCTGGCGCTGGAGCCGGCCGTCGACCGGATGGCGGCGCGCGGGGTGCGTCGCGGGATCGGCACCTTCCTGGTGTTCGTCGCGGTGGGGATCGCGGTGATCGGGTTCCTCGCGGCGCTCGGCACGCTGCTGGTCGATCAGGTCGCGAAGATCGCCGGGGACCTGCCGCACCTGGTCGACAACCTGATCAACTGGGTGAACCGGACGTTCCATCAGGACCTGTCGCTGGGCGAGCTGCAGAAGAAGCTGCTCAAGGACTCCGGCGCGATCGAGAGCTACGCCCAGCAGGCCGCCGACAACGTCTGGGGCCTCTCCTCCACCGTGATCGGCGGGCTCTTCCAGGCCTTCACGGTCGGGCTGTTCACCTTCTACTTCACCGCCGAGGGCCCGCGGGTCCGCCGGACGGTCTGCTCGATGCTGCCGCCCGCCAAGCAGGGCGAGGTGCTGCGGGCCTGGGAGATCGCACTCGCCAAGACCGGCGGCTACCTGTACTCCCGGGCGCTGCTCGCGGTGGTCTCCGCGATCGGGCACTGGGTGATGTTCGAGCTGCTCGACCTGCCGTACGCGGCCGCGCTGGCGGTCTGGGTCGGCGTCATGTCGCAGTTCGTGCCGACCATCGGGACGTACCTGGCCGGCGCGCTGCCGGTGCTGGTGGCGCTCACCGTGCAGCCGGTGGACGCGCTCTGGGTGCTGATCTTCGTGGTGGTCTACCAGCAGGTCGAGAACTACCTGCTGCACCCGAGGATCACCGCGCGGACGGTGGACGTGCACCCGGCGGTCGCGTTCGGCGCGGTGATCGCGGGCGCGGCGCTGCTCGGCGCGGTGGGCGCGCTGATCGCCATCCCGGCGGCGGCCACCCTGCAGGGCTTCGTCGGGACGTACGTGCGGCGGTACGAGGTGGCCACCGACCCGCGGATCGACCGGGGCGAGCAGCGGCGGGCCCGGCGGGAGCTGCGCCGGGAGGCGGCGCGGCGGCTGCGGCGGATGGTCGGCGGCGACGGGAGGTGACCCGGCCGGCGGTGGCGGCACCGTTCGGACGTGCGAGGCTTGAATCGAACAGTTGTTCTCTATACTCTCCGGCGAGGAGTTTTCCACAGGCGGAGCCGGGTCGGGCTCGTTTGTCAGTGGGACGCGCTAGCGTCGAGGACGATGAAGCGCACAGCACAGAACCCGAGGGTGGAAGCCATGGCAGGTACGGACCGCGAGAAGGCCCTTGAGAACGCACTCGCTCAGATCGAGCGGCAGTTCGGCAAGGGCTCGGTGATGCGCCTGGGCGAGAAGGCCAACGAGCCGATCGACGTGATCCCCACCGGGTCCACCGCCCTGGACGTCGCCCTCGGTGTCGGCGGTATCCCGCGCGGCCGGGTGGTCGAGATCTACGGCCCCGAGTCCTCCGGCAAGACCACCCTGACCCTCCACCTGGCGGCCAACGCCCAGCGGGCCGGCGGCACGGTCGCCTTCGTCGACGCGGAGCACGCGCTCGATCCCGAGTACGCCAAGAAGCTCGGCGTGGACACCGACGCCCTGCTGGTCAGCCAGCCGGACACCGGTGAGCAGGCGCTGGAGATCACCGACATGCTGATCCGCTCCGGCGCGGTCGACCTGATCATCATCGACTCGGTCGCGGCGCTCGTCCCGCGTGCGGAGATCGAGGGCGAGATGGGTGACTCGCACGTCGGTCTGCAGGCCCGGCTGATGAGCCAGGCGCTGCGCAAGATCGCCGGCGCGCTGAACCAGTCGGGCACCACGGCGGTGTTCATCAACCAGCTGCGCGAGAAGATCGGCGTCATGTTCGGCTCGCCGGAGACCACGACCGGTGGCCGGGCGCTGAAGTTCTACGCCTCCGTCCGGCTGGACATCCGCCGGATCGAGACCCTGAAGGACGGCACCGAGGCGGTCGGCAACCGCACCCGCGTCAAGGTGGTCAAGAACAAGGTCGCCGCGCCGTTCAAGCAGGCCGAGTTCGACATCCTCTACGGCGTCGGCATCAGCCGCGAGGGCGGCCTGATCGACATGGGCGTCGAGCACGGCTTCATCCGCAAGTCCGGCGCCTGGTACACCTACGAGGGCGACCAGCTCGGCCAGGGCAAGGAGAACGCCCGCAACTTCCTGCGGGACAACCCGCAGCTCGCCGACGAGATCGAGCGGAAGATCAAGGGCAAGCTCGGCATCGGCCCGAAGACCGAGGAGCCGGCCGAGGGCGAGGCTGCTGCCGCTGCCGCTGCCGCTGCCGCCGACGGCGCCGCGAAGCCGATCACCGCGACCGCCGCCAAGACGGCTGCGGCGAAGAAGACGGCGGCGGCCGCCAAGGCCTGAACCGTTGACGCAGCACGACGCAGTGGGTGAGGGCGGACCGGCGGGTCCGGACGGCGACGACTACGGGCCGCCGGACTGGTTCGCCGCCGTGGCGGGGGAGTCGGAGCCGCCGTTCGAGGCGACGCCCCGGGCGCGGTCGCAGTCCCGGAAGGGGCGGCGGCGGGAGCGGTCCTCCGCCGCACAGTGGGCATCCGGTCCGGAGCCGGAGTTCGACCGGGCGTCGGCCCGGGCGGTGCGCGGCGCGGCGCCCGGGCCGGCTCCGGCGGAGCCGACGGTGGACGAGCTCGGGCTCGTCTCCGCCTCCGAACTGCCCACCGGCCGCCGCAGGCGGCGATCGGCACTGGCGGCCGAGGAGTTCGACGAGGCCGGCTCCGCGACGGCGGGCAGCGGCCGGGGCGAGGCCGGGGCGGTCGGTCACGGGGGTGTGACCGCCCCGGCCCCGCGCACCGGTACCGGGGCGCGTCGTGGGCGGCGCACTCCGGCCGGGCGCTCCGCCGGGCACGCCTCGGACGAGGCGGGCGCTCCGGGTGACGAGCGAGACCCCTCCGTCCGTACCGGCCGAACCGCACGGAAGCGGGCCGGGACCGAGGAGACGGCCGATCCCGAGGCGCGTGCCCGCGACATCTGCCTGCGGCTGCTCACCGGCGCCGCCAAGAGCCGCAAACAGCTCGCCGACGCCCTGCGCAAGCGGGAGATCCCGGACGACGTCGCCGACGAGGTGCTCACCCGGCTCGAAGAGGTCGGGCTGATCGACGACGCGGCCTTCGCCGCGGCCTGGGTGGAGTCCCGGCACGCCGTCCGGGCGCTGTCCCGGCGGGCGCTGGCCCAGGAACTGCGCACCAAGGGCGTGGCCGCGGACCTGGTCGAACAGGCCGTCGCCCAGCTCGACCACGACGACGAGACCGAGGCCGCCCGGGCGCTGGTGGACCGCAAGCTGCGGTCCACCCGGGGGCTGGACCCGCAGGTCCGGATGCGGCGGCTGGTCGGCGTGCTGGCCCGGCGCGGCTACTCCGAGGGGCTGGCGTTCCGGGTGGTGCGGAGCGCGCTGGACGAGGAGGAGCCGGGCGAACCGTCGGGAACCGGGAGGGACTAGTGGCCGTCCGGTAGCCATTGCGTACGCTTCTTGGTCCAGTCCAGGTCGAGTCTTGACCGTTTCGTGACCCGCGCCTAGCCTCGCACTCAGTGCGGGGGCGCTTCCGGACGGCGGTCCACGCCGGGCGGCGGACAGCGGTGACGGGGAGTGGGCGGCATGAGGATCTCTGCGGGCACCGGACCGGACGCCTCCCTGCTGCTCCTCGCCGGGTCGGCCGGCGCCGTCCTGCTGCTCCTCGCCGTCCTGGTCGGGTTGCTGGCCAAGCGGCTCCGGGCCGCCCAGCGGCGCGCCGGCGTCGAGGCCGAGCGCGTTCGCGGCTGGGCCGAGCAGCAGACCTCCCGGCAGCGGGCCGAACTCGACCGGCGCGAGGAGCAGTTGGCCGAGGAGCTGCGCCGGGTCCGGACCAGGGAGGACGAACTCGCCGCGCGCTTCGCCGAGCTGGAGCGCGCCCGGGGCGAGGCCGAGGCCCTGGTGACCCGCCGGGTGGCGGTGCTGGAGCGGGCCGGCGGACTCTCCGCCGAGCAGGCCCGCGCCGAACTCCTGCGCGAGGCCGCGACCACGGCTCGGCGGGAGGCCGCGGTCACGGTCCGGGAGTTCGAGCGCGAGGCCAGGGAGGAGGGCGAGCGCCGGGCCCGGGGCATCCTCGCCGGGGCGATCCAGCGGCTGGCGACGGTGCAGACCGCCGAGACGGCGGTCACCGTCTTCCGGCTGCCGAGCGAGGACATGAAGGGCCGGATCATCGGCCGCGAAGGCCGCAACATCCGTGCCTTCGAGGCGGTCACCGGCGTCAACCTGATCATCGACGACACCCCCGCGACGGTGCAGCTCTCCTGCTTCGACCCGGTCCGCCGGGAGACCGCCCGGCTCACCCTGGAACAACTGGTCGAGGACGGCCGGATCCACCCGACCCGGATCGAGCACGTCCACGAGCGCAGCCGCGAGGAGGTCGAGCAGTGCTGCGTCCGGGCCGGTGAGGACGCCCTGCTGGACGCCCGGGTCGGCGGGATGCACCCCGAACTCGTCCGCACCCTGGGCAGTCTGCGCTACCGGGTCTCGTACGGGCAGAACGTGCTCGGGCACCTGCTGGAGTCCGCGCACCTGGCCGGGATGATGGCCGCCGAGCTCGGGGTGGCCCCGGAGCCGGTACGGCGGTCGGCCCTGCTGCACGACATCGGCAAGGCGCTCACCCACGAGGTCGAGGGCAGCCACGCGGCGGTCGGCGCGGACTTCGCCCGCCGGCACGGGGAGTCCCCGGAGGTGGTGCACGCGATCGCCGCGCACCACGGCGAGGTGGAGCCGCGCACCGTGGAGGCCGTGCTCACGCAGGCCGCGGACGCCTGTTCGGGCGGGCGGCCCGGGGCGCGCAAGGAGTCGCTGGAGGTGTACGTGCGGCGGCTGGCGCGGCTGGAGGAGATCGCCCGCGCGCACGAGGGCGTGGCCGAGGTGTACGCGATGCAGGCGGGGCGCGAGGTACGGGTGATGGTGCGGCCGGAGGAGGTGGACGACCTCGGGGCGCAGCTGATCGCCCGCGAGGTCGCCCGGCAGGTCTCCGAGGAGCTGACCTATCCCGGCCAGATCCGGGTGACGGTGGTCCGGGAGAGCCGGGCCATCGCGGTGGCGAGTTAGGCCCTGCCCGGTCCTGTCCGGTCCTGTCCGGCGCACGCCCGGAGTTGCACGCCCGGGGCACGCGCCAGGGCCCTACGCGCGGGGTGAGTCCACCTGCCGGGGCGCCTGGCGGGCGGCGGGCTCCGGCGCGGGGTCCTGGTCGGGCTCGGCTTCGGGTGCGCCGGCGAGCGGGGCCGGCCCGCCCCGGGCGCGGTCGGCGAGCGCCAGCAGGTCCTCGGCGGCGGCGCCCTGGGTGGCGCCGACCAGGTGCCCGTCCGGCCGGATCAGCAGCACGGTGTGCGGCCCGGCCTCCGGGTACTCCTCGGTGACCAGCACTTCGGCGGGCACCGGCAGCGCGGCGGCGACCTCGGCGAGCCGGGGCATCAGGCCGGCGCCCAGCCAGTGCTCGGCGGACCAGACGGCGGTGCCGGGGGCGACCAGCAGCAGCAGGAAGGTGACGCCGAGCCGGGCGTGCAGGTGATCCGGGGTGCCGTCGGCGGCGAGCACCGGCAGGTCCGGGACGAGCACGCCGGGGGCGGTGGCCGGCAGCAGTTCGCTGAGCGAGGTGGTGCCGCGGGCGCCGCGCTGGACCGGCACCCGGCCGGGGACGCCCGAGGGCGCGGCCGGGTAGGCGGGCGCGCCGCCGAAGCGGCCGGTGCCGAGCTGTCCGTCGGCGAGCAGCGGTGCGTGCTTGCGGAAGCCGCCGACCAGCAGCGAGCGCCGGGTCTGCTGCCAGCCGCGCAGCGGGCGCAGCAGCGGCATGGACTGGTCGACGGCGCGCAGCCGGGCGCCGACCGCGCCGCGCCGTTCGGCCTCGTAGCCGTCCAGCAGGGAGCCTCCGGGTTGCGGGCCGCCGGAGTGGAGGTGCCAGGCGAGGGAGAGCCGCCAGGCGAGGTTGTCGGCGTCGCGCAGCCCGTCGGCCAGGTTCTGCATGCCGAGCGCGCCGTGCAGGTGGGCGGCGTCGCCGGCGAGGAAGCAACGGCCGCTGCGGAACCGGGCGGCGAGGCGCTGTTGGGCGGTGTGGTCGGCGGCGGCGAGCAGGTCGAAGCGGGGGAGTTCGCCGCACCAGCCGGTGAGGGTGGCGGTGACCCGGGTGAGCAGGGTGTCGCCGGTGACGACGCCGGGCCAGGTGGCGTGCGGGTCGACGGCTTCGGTGGGGGCGGGCCGCCCGGGGGGCAGCCGCCAGTCGAGCCGCCAGACGCCGTCCGGCAGCGGGCGGGCGGAGGCCTCGCGGTCGCCGCGCCACGGGGGCTCGCGGTGCAGCCGGGCCTCGTGGAAGGGCAGGTCGACCCGGACGGTGGCGATGGCGTTGCGGTCGACGGCGGGGCGGCCGGGGAAGCGGATCTTCAGGAGCTTGCGGACGGCGGATCTGGCGCCGTCGCAGCCGACCAGGTGGCTGCCGCGCCACCAGGTGCTGGAGCCGTCCTGGGTGCCGTGGGTGCGGACGCTGACGCCGTCGCGGTCCTGTTCGAGTTCGACGACCCGGCTCAGCGGGACCAGCCGGACCAGCGGGGTGCCGGTGAGGGCGTCGCGCAGGCCGCGCTGGAGGCGGTGCTGGGGCAGGTGGAAGGCGGGGGAGTCGGTGAGGTCGATCCGCAGCACCTCCTGGCGGCGGCGCCAGACGGTGAAGGAGTCCCAGAGGGCGGAGTCCGAGACGGCCCGCGGGTAGCCGATCCGGGTGAGGAAGGCGGCGGTGTCGGCCCCGAGGACGACGCTGCGCGGGCCCTCGGGGCAGAGCCCGGAGCCCTCGTCCAGGACGATGGTCGGCACCTCGTGCCGGGCGAGGGCGAGGGCCAGGGCCAGACCGACCGGTCCGGCCCCGACCACGATCACCGGGTCCATGTGGTGACCTCCGGGCACGAACCGGCCGATGGGCCGGCGTCAGTTACCGCTGCCGCATATGCCGCGTGGATGCTCCCGGGAGGTGTCACGAAGAGCAATGCAACAGTTCACCTGCGTGTGCGTCAAGCAGCAGCTGAAGTGCGCCGGTTCGCGCCGCGACGGCCGCGCGCTTCGATCCACCGGGCGAGGGCGGTCAGCAGCAGGCACATGGCGATGTAGATCGGACCGATCACCAGCACCACGGGGATGTAGGGGAAGCCCGCGGCGTTGATCGGCTGGCTGGCGATCGCCTTGCCGACGAACAGCAGCTCGTGGAAGGTGATGACGAAGCCGAGCGAGGTGTCCTTCAGGGTGACGACCAGCTGGCCGATCATCGAGGGCAGCATCGAGCGGATCGCCTGCGGCACCAGGATGCCGGCCATCACCTGGGTCTTGCGCATGCCGAGCGCGTAGGCCGCCTCGGCCTGGCCGCGCGGGACGGCGTTGACGCCGCTGCGGATGATCTCGGCCTGCACCGAGCCGTTGTAGAGGGTGAGGCCGAGCACCAGCGCCCACATCGGCTCCTTCGCGAAGAACGCGTAGTAGAGCGCGACGATCAGGATCAGCAGTGGCATCGCCCGGAAGAACTGGACGAAGCCGACGGCCGCCCAGCGGACCGGCTTGTGGTCGGAGAGCTGCCCGGCGGCGAGCAGGCCGCCCAGGGTGAGCGAGAACAGTGCGGCCAGGCCGAAGGCCTCCAGGGTGGAGAGCAGGCCGTCCACGATGCGCTGCTGGACGGTGTTGTACTGGAACGCGTCCCACATCTGCGGGTCGAACTGGCCGTTGTCGGAGAGCGCGGCGAAGACGTACCAGAGCAGGGCGGCGACGCCGATCAGCGCCAGTACCCCGAACAGCCGGTACCGGGTGCGGGCCCGCGGGCCGGGGGCGTCGTAGAGGACGCTGGCCGTGGGGGTGCGGGTGAAGAGGTTGCTCATCGGGCCACCGCCAGTCGGGATTCCAGGACGCGGAACAGCGTGGCGACCGTGGCACTGATCACCAGGTAGGCGCAGGCCACCCAGAAGAAGATCCCGAAGATCGCGTAGCCGCGTTCGGAGAGGGTCTGCTGCACGCTGTACAGCTCGCTGACGCTGAACGCGCCGGCGATCGCCGAGTTCCTCGGCAGCGCGATGAACACGCTGCTCAGCGGGGCCAGGACGGTCCGGGTGGCCTGCGGCAGGATGACCAGGGTGAGGGTCTGGCCGAAGCTCATGCCGAGGCTGCGGGCCGCCTCGGCCTGGCCGAGCGGCACGGTGTTGATGCCCGAGCGGATCACCTCGCAGACGAACGAGGCGGTGTAGCCGCCGAGCGCCAGCACCGCGAAGGTGAGGTGGCCGAAGTGCACCCCGAGCGGCGGCAGGCCGAAGGTGACGGCGAAGAACAGCAGGGTCAGCGGGGTGTTGCGGAACAGCGTGACCCAGGCGGTGCCGAAGGCCCGCAGGACCGGCACCGGGGAGACCCGGAAGGCCGCCAGCAGGGTGCCCAGCAGCAGGGCGAGCAGGGCGCTGAGCGCGCTCAGCTCGATCGTCTGCAGGAAGCCGTCGCGGAACAACGCGAAGTTGTCCTGCTCGAACAGGAACCCCATCCGGCGGCCCTCCTCTCATCAGATGGTCAGGACGGATGGTCGGGCGTGGACCGGATCAGTAGCGTTCGAGGGCCGGCACGGCCGGCGCGGCGGAGCCGGACGCGCCCAGGGTCGCGTCGTAGGCCTTCTTCCAGTCGCCGTTGTCCTCGTGGGCCTTGAGCGCGTCGCTGATGGCGTTGCGCAGGACCGCGTCGTCCTTGTTGAGACCGACGCCGTAGTTCTCCTTGGTGAACGGCTTGCCGACCACCTTGAGCTTGGGGGCGTACTTGGAGGCGTAGCCCTTGAGGATCGCGTCGTCGGTGGTGACCGCGTCGACCTCGCCGGACAGCAGCTTCTCGACGCAGGCCGAGTAGGTGTCGAACTGCGTGATCTTCGGGTTGTACTGCTGGATGTTCTTGATCGAGGTGGAGCCGGTGGCGGTGCAGATGTTCTTGCCGCCGACGCTCTCCGGGCCGGTGATCGAGGTGTTGTCGGCCTTCACCAGGAAGTCCTGGCCGGCGATGTAGTACGGGCCGGCGAAGGAGACCGTCTTCTTGCGCTCGTCGTTGATGCTGTAGGTGCCGACGTAGAAGTCGATCTGGCCCTTGGCGATGGCCGGCTCGCGCTGCGAGGAGACCAGCGTCTGCCACTTGATCTGCTGCGGGCTGAAGCCGAGGTCGGCGGCGATCATCTTGGCGATCTCGATGTCGAAGCCGCTGCGGTCGCCGCTGGCGACGTCCTCGAAGCCCAGGAACGGCTGGTCGGCCTTGGCGCCGATGATCAGCTGACCGCGCTTCTTCGCCTCGGCGAGGATCGCCGAGTCGATCTTGACGTCGGTCTTGACCGTGTAGGTGGGCAGCGCCGGGGCGTTGCCGCTGCTCGCGGCGGTGGCGCCGGGGGTGCCGTCCTTGCCGCAGGCGGCGGTGGCGGTGAGCGCGACGGCACAGAGCGCGACGGCGAGGGTGCGACGAGTCCTCATGAGGGTTGTTCTCCTGGGAGCTGGGCCACGGCTAACCGGGCTCTGGCGTCTGGAAGGTGCGTGCGCGGGCAGGGCCGCCCGGCGTCCTTGCCGGCGGCGGCCCCGCGTGGTCTCGAAGCGTCAGTGGTGGAGGATCTTCGAGAGGAAGTCCTTGGCACGGTCGGAACGCGGCGCGGTGAAGAAGGCGTCCGGGGTGTTCTGCTCGACGATCCGGCCGTCGGCCATGAACAGCACGCGGTTGGCGGCGGAGCGGGCGAAACCCATCTCGTGGGTGACCACGACCATCGTCATGCCGTCGGCGGCCAGCTGGCGCATGACCTCCAGCACCTCGTTGACCATCTCCGGGTCGAGGGCCGAGGTGGGCTCGTCGAAGAGCATCACCTTGGGCTTCATCGCCAGCGCCCGGGCGATCGCCACGCGCTGCTGCTGGCCGCCGGAGAGCTGGGCGGGGAACTTGTCCGCCTGCGCGCCGACGCCGACCCGCTCCAGCAGTTCGCGGGCGGTCTTCTCGGCCTGCGCCCGGGCGATCCCGCGCACCTTGACCTGGCCGATGACGACGTTCTCCAGCACCGTCTTGTGCGCGAACAGGTTGAAGCTCTGGAACACCATGCCGACCTCGGCGCGCAGCCGGGCCAGCTCCTTGCCCTCGGCGGGCAGCGGGCGGCCGTCGATGGTGATCGTGCCGGAGTCGATGGTCTCCAGCCGGTTGATCGTCCGGCAGAGCGTCGACTTGCCGGAGCCGGACGGCCCGATCAGGACCACGACCTCGCCCTGGACGATCTTCAGGTCGATGTCCTGGAGGACGTGCAGCGCTCCGTAGTGCTTGTTCACGCTGCTCAGCACGACCAGGGGGGCGGCTGCAGGGGTGGAGTCCTCGACCGGATTCTCGGCCATCGCGCCTGCTCCCTCGTGTCGGCCCGTGAAAGTCTGAACTCCCTTGGGCGGCAATGGTGGTACGAAATCCGGGAGCCGCGACCGGCGGAGCCGCAGCCCCCGGTGGGCCGACCATAGGAGTGATGACGACGTGCCGTCAGCCGATCTGAGCGGAACTTGAGGATCACGAAACGGCCACACGCTGCTCGCGGGCCGTTCGCCGGGTCGCCAACGGGGCATGTGAGAGCGGGCGTCCGCGCCGGCGCGCCCCGCCCCGCGGCAGCCGTCGGGCGACCGAGCCTGGCGCCGGGCCGCCCACTGGCTCATACTGCGCAGGACCGGGGCCCGACCGGGCGGTCCCGGTGATCAGGTGGGGGAAGGAGGAGAACAGGATGCGACTGCTGCTCGTCGAGGACGACGAACGCGTGGCCGCCGCGCTGGTCGCGGTACTGGGCCGGCACGGCTTCCAGGTCCGGCACGCCCGCAGCGGGCACGAGGCGCTGGACGCCCTGGTGCCGGACGGGAACGACCCGTACCGGGTGGTGCTGCTCGACCTCGGGCTGCCCGACCGCGACGGCTTCGAGGTGTGCAGCCGGATCAGGGCCGGCAGCGGCGTTCCGGTGATCATGGTCACCGCCCGCGCCGACATCCGCTCCCGGATCCACGGCCTCAACCTGGGCGCCGACGACTACGTCACCAAGCCCTACGACATGGGCGAGCTGCTCGCCCGCATCCACGCGGTGGCCCGCCGCGGCGCCGCCCCCGCCTCGGTGGCGGTGCCCGCGCCCGACGCCGTCCCGCAGCAGCGCGGCCCGCTGGAGTCCCGCGGCATCCGGATCGACCGGGAGCGCCGCCGGGTCAGCGTGGACGGCCGGGACGTGCCGCTCACCCGCAAGGAGTTCGACCTGCTCGCCCTGCTCGCCCAGAGCCCCGGCGTGGTCTACCGGCGCGAGCAGATCTTCAGCGAGGTCTGGCGCAGCGGCTGGGAGGGCAACGGGCGCACCCTGGAGGTGCACATCGGCTCGCTGCGCAACAAGCTCGCGCTGCCCGGCCTGGTCGAGGCCGTCCGCGGCGTCGGCTACCGCCTGATCCCGGAGTCCCCGGCGCCCGCCGCGGACCCGGCCCCGCCCGCCCCCGCGGAGCGCTGACCGCACGTGCGCACCCGCCTGCTCGGCATCCTGATCGCCCTCATGCTCTGCGTCCTGGCCGCCCTGGGGCTGCCGCTCGCGGCAGCGGTCGCGGCGGCCGAGCAGAGCAAGGTGGTCGTCGACCGGCTCGACGACGCCGCCCGCTTCGCCCAGGACCTGCCCACCTCCGGCCCCTCGGCGGTGGAGTCCGCGCTCAAGGGCGACCCGGAGCCCGCCCCCGGCGACGTCAGCCGCCGGCACGCGATCGACGCCGAGGTCCGCCGCTACCACGACCTGTACGGCGTGCGGCTGGGCATCTTCCAGCGCGACGGCGTGCCGATCGCCGCCGCCCCCGCCGACTGGCGGGTGCCCCCCGGCGGCTGGGGCGCGCAGGCCTTCCAGGAGGCGCTGGACGGGCGGCGCAGCCACAACCCGCCCCAGGTCTGGCCGTGGACCGACGACCGCACCCTGACCGTCGCCACCCCGGTGGTGCGCGACGGCGACGTGGTCGCGGTGGTGCTCAGCGAGTCCCCCACCGGGGCGCTGCGCACCCGGATCCTGCACAGCTGGCTGGTGATCGGCACCGGCGAGGCCGCCGCGATGATCGTCGCGGTGCTGCTGGCCGGTCGGCTCACCGAGTGGGTGCTGCGCCCGGTCCGCACCCTCGACCGGGCCACCCACGACATCGCCACCGGCCGGATGGCCGCCCGGGTCGCGCCCGGCGGCGGCCCGCCCGAGCTGCAGCGGCTGGCCCGCTCGTTCAACGAGATGGCCGACCACGTGGTGCTCGCCATGGACCAGCAGAAGGCCTTCGTCGCGGACGCCTCGCACCAGCTGCGCAACCCGCTGGCGGCCCTGCTGCTGCGGGTCGAGGTGCTCGGCCTGGAACTGCCCGAGGGGCACGAGGAGGAGCTCGGCGGCGTCCGGGAGGAGGGCGTCCGGCTGGCCCGGGTGCTGGACGACCTGCTGGGCCTGGCCACCGCCGAGCACGCCCGCCCCGAACCCGAGCAGACCGATCTCGCCGCGCTCACCCTGGCCCGGGTCGACGCCTGGCGGCCGGTCGCCGAGCAGCGCGGGATCGAGCTGCGCTGGGAGGGCCCGGCGCTCGCCGTCGGCATGGCGGACCCGATCGGCTTCGGCTCCGCCCTGGACGCCGTGCTGGACAACGCGCTCAAGTTCGGCCCGGTCGGCAGCGGGGTGCGGCTGAAGGTCTCGGTGCGTCGGGACGAGGTCGCGGTGACCGTCACGGACGCCGGGCCCGGCCTCGCCGAGGACGAGCTGCCCCGCGCCGGGGACCGCTTCTGGCGCAGCCCGCGGCACCAGAACGTGGACGGCTCCGGGCTCGGCCTGTCGATCGCCCGCACCCTGCTGGCGGCGGGCGGCGGTTCGCTCGCCTTCGCCCCGGTCCAGCCGACCGGGCTCGCGGTGACGCTGGCGGTGCCGCGGCCGGAGAAGCGGTAGCCCGTACGGGCCCACGGCGCCCGTGCGGTGTCAGGGCTTCCGGGCTTCAGGACCTCACCTTCAGGGCTCCACTTTCAGGGGTCCACCTTCAGGGCTTCACCGAGCGGTAGTAGCGGGCCGCGCCCTCGTGCAGCGGGAGCGGGTCGGTGTAGACGGCGGTGCGCAGGTCGACCAGCTGGGCGGCGTGCACCTGAGCGCCGATCTGGTCGCGGCTGTCGATCACCGCCCGGGTCATGCCCTCGACCAGGCCCGGGTCCACGTCGTCCCGGGTGATCAGCAGGTTGGGCACGGCCACGGTGGCGACGGCGTCCTTGGGGTCGGCGTTCGGGTAGGTGCCCTTGGGCATGGTGGCCGCCCGGTAGGCGTCGGTGCCGCCGCCTTCCATCTTGTGGATGGCCCCGGCGAGGTCCCCCAGCGGCACGACCCGCATCCGCATGTGGTCGGACAGGTCGGTGAGGGCGCTGGTCGGCAGCCCGCCGGACCAGAAGAAGGCGTCGAGCTTGTTCTCCCGCAGCTGGTCGGCGGCGTCGCCGACGCCCGCCGACACCGGGACGATGTCGTGGTCCGGGTCCAGGCCGGCCGCGGCCAGCAGCCGCCTGGTCACCAGGTTCACCCCGGACTGCGGCAGGCCCACGCCGACCCGCAGCCCCTTGAGGTCGGCCGTGCGGTGCACCGTCGAGGAGGACGGGACGATCAGCTGGAGGTAGTCGTCGTACAGCCGTGCGATCGCCCGCAGCCGGTCCTTGCCCGGGCCCTGGTAGTCGGCGACGGCGTCGGCGGTGGCGATCGCGAAGTCGTCCTGGCCGCTGGTCACCCGGGCCAGGTTGTCGATCGAGCCCTCGGTGTTGTCCAGGGCCAGCCGCACCCCCGGCATGGCCTTGGTGACGTGGGCCTCCAGCAGCTGCCCGTACCGGTCGTAGACACCGCGCTGCACGCCGGTCGCGAAGCGCGTCTCGCCGCGCGGGTAGCCGGGCGAGCGGCCCGCCGACAGCCACCAGCCGCCCAGCCCCGCGACCAGCAGCACCAGCACCAGCACCGTCCGCCACAGCGGGCTGCGGGCCGCGGTGCGGACGGCGGCGCCGAGACGGGACGGGGTGGTGGGGGTCATGCAGGGATACTGCCAGGCGCTCCGCCGGAACGGGAGGGGAAACGGTGGGGGAAAAGCGCTTCGCGGCTGCCCGTACCCTGGTCTGGTGAGCGGTGAGAGCGGATTGAAGAGCTACAAGGTCGTCACGTACGGCTGCCAGATGAACGTCCACGACTCCGAGCGGCTGTCCGGCCTGCTGGAGGACGCGGGTTACGTCAAGGCGGGGCAGGACGGCGACCCGGACCTGGTGGTGTTCAACACCTGCGCGGTGCGGGAGAACGCCGACAACAAGCTGTACGGCAACCTCGGGCAGCTGGCGCCGGTCAAGAGCCGCCACAAGGGCATGCAGATCGCCGTCGGCGGCTGCCTCGCCCAGAAGGACCGCGACACCATCGTCCGCAAGGCTCCCTGGGTCGACGTGGTGTTCGGCACCCACAACATCGGCCACCTGCCGGCGCTGCTGGAGCGGGCCGCGGTCGAGCGCAAGGCCCAGGTCGAGATCCTGGAGTCGCTGGAGACCTTCCCCTCCACCCTGCCGACCCGCCGCGAGTCCGCGTACGCCGCGTGGGTCGCCATCTCCGTCGGCTGCAACAACACCTGCACCTTCTGCATCGTCCCCGCGCTGCGCGGCAAGGAGGAGGACCGCCGCCCCGGCGACGTCCTCGCCGAGATCGAGGCGCTGGTGGACGAGGGCGTCATCGAGGTGACCCTGCTCGGCCAGAACGTCAACGCCTACGGCTCCGACCTGGGCGACCGCGAGGCCTTCTCCAAGCTGCTGCGCGCCGCCGGCCAGATCGAGGGCCTGGAGCGGATCCGCTTCACCTCGCCGCACCCGCGCGACTTCACCGACGACGTGATCGCCGCGATGGCCGAGACGCCGAACGTGATGCACCAGCTGCACATGCCGCTGCAGTCCGGCTCCGACACCGTCCTCAAGGCGATGCGCCGCTCCTACCGCCAGGAGCGCTTCCTCGGGATCATCCGGAAGGTCCGCGAGGCGATGCCGGACGCGGCCATCTCCACCGACATCATCGTGGGCTTCCCCGGCGAGACCGAGGAGGACTTCGAGCAGACGATGCACACCGTCCGCGAGGCCCGCTTCACCAACGCCTTCACCTTCCAGTACTCCAAGCGCCCCGGCACCCCGGCCGCCGAGATGGCGGACCAGGTGCCGAAGGCCGTCGTGCAGGCCCGCTACGACCGGCTGATCGCCCTCCAGGAGGAGATCTCCTGGGAGGAGAACAAGAAGCAGGTCGGCCGCACCCTGGAGATCCTGGTCGCCGAGGGCGAGGGCAAGAAGGACGACAAGACCGACCGGCTCTCCGGCCGCGCCCCCGACAACCGGCTGGTGCACTTCACCAGGCCGACGGAGCCGGTGCGCCCGGGCGACCTGGTGACCGTCGAGATCACCTACGCCGCCCCGCACCACCTGCTCGCCGAGGGCCCGTCGCTCGCGGTGCGCCGCACCCGGGCCGGTGACGCCTGGGAGAAGCGCCAGGCCAAGCCCGCGGCCAAGCCGGCCGGGGTGATGCTCGGCCTGCCGGGCATCGGTGCCCCGGCCGCGCTGCCCCTGGCCGCTCCGGCGGGCGGGGCCTGCTGCGGCGACTGACGGCCCGCTGCTCGAACGGGGCCCGCTGCTCGAACGGCGGCCCGCTCCTCCACCGGCGGCCCGGCGGGACTTCGAGTCCGGCCGGGCCGCCGTCGCCGTTTGGCTAGAGTGATCCGCATGCTGGTAGCCGCCGCCGTGTGCCCCTGTCCGCCGCTGCTCGTCCCCGAGGTCGCCGCCGGGGCGGCCGCCGAACTGGACCCGCTGCGGGCCGCCTGCGACGAGGCCCTCGCGGCGCTGGTCGCGGCCGGACCGCAGCTGGTCGTGGTGGTCGGTGCCGGCCCGGAGGCCGAGGTGTGGACCGAGGGCGGGGCCGGGTCCTTCCACCGCTACGGGGTGCCGCTGGTCGCCAAGCTGCCCGGCGGCCGGGTCGAGGGGCCGGAGCTGGCGCCCTCGCTGACGGTCGGCGCCTGGCTGCTGGAGCGTGCCGGGGTGACGCTGCCGACGCACGCCTGCGCGGTGCCCGCCGACGCGCCCGCCGACCGGATGCTCGGGCTCGGCCAGGGCCTGGCCCAGCTGGCCGACCGGGTCGGCCTGCTGGTGGTGGGCGACGGCAGCGCCTGCCGCTCGGTGAAGGCGCCCGGCTACCTGGACGAGCGCGCCGAGGGCTTCGACGCCGCCCTGGCCGCCGCGCTGGGCTCAGCCGACCTGCCCGCGCTCGCCGCTTTGGACGCCGGGCTGGCCGCCGAGCTCAAGGCCGAGGGCCGGGCGCCCTGGCAGGTGCTGGCCGGCGCCGCGGAGGGCGCCGGCCTCACCGCGCGGCTCGGCTACCAGGACGCCCCGTACGGGGTCGGCTACGTCGTGGCGTCCTGGAGCTGATCGGAGCGCGGGGCGTCAGGCCCGCGGCGCCTGGCCGTTGCCGCCGGCCGGCCCCTCCTCGCCCGGCTTCGGCTTGTGGGCGAAGTCGTCCACCGCGCCCTTGGCCTTGCTGGCGCCGTGCTCGATCTTCTCGCTGTACTTGCCCTTGGTCGCCTTGTCGATCGCGCCGCCGGCCTTGTCCACCGCGTGCTCGATCTGCTCGCTGTGCTTGCCGGCGAGCTCACTGGCCTTGCCCTTGAGCTCTTCGGCCTTGCCCTTGAGGTTGTCCATCAGACCCATGGCGATCTCACCCTTTCGTCCCTGTCTCCTGCCCAACGTCCGTCACCGCCGAACCGTTCGCAAACCGGCTCAACTGCGGAAACGGCGGAGATGGCCGGAGACGGCTGGACACAGTCACATCGTCGCGCAGTCGGGGCCGACGGGCAGCCCGGTCACGGGTGCGGCGGCGGTTTTGCGAGACTGGAGCGGTGAGCAGCTCCCGTACCGACCAGTCCCGCGCCGCCCAGCCCCGAGTGGTCTGCATCGTCGGCGCGACCGCCGCCGGCAAGTCCGACCTGGCCGTCGCCATCGCCCGCAGCCTCGGCGGCGAGGTGATCAACACCGACTCGATGCAGCTGTACCGGGGCATGGACATCGGCACCGCCAAGCTCACCCCCGCCGAGCGCGGCGGCGTGCCGCACCACCTGCTGGACGTCTGGGACGTCACCGAGGCCGCCAGCGTCGCCGAGTACCAGCGGCTGGCCCGCGCCGAGATCGACCGGCTGCTCGCGGCCGGGCGCACGCCCGTCCTGGTCGGCGGCTCCGGGCTGTACGTCCGGGCGGCGATCGACGAGATGGAGTTCCCCGGCACCGACCCGGCGGTCCGGGCCCGGTTGGAGGCCGAGCTGGAGGAGGCCGGCCCGCTCGCGCTGCACCGGCGGCTGGCCGAGCTGGACCCGGCGGCCGCGGAGGCGATCCTGACCGGCAACGGGCGGCGGATCGTCCGCGCGCTGGAGGTCATCGAGATCACCGGGCAGCCGTTCACCGCGAACCTGCCCGGCAACACCGCCGTCTACGACGCGGTGCAGATCGGGGTCGCGGTGCCGCGCCCCGAACTGGACGAGCGGATCACGCTGCGGGTCGACCTGATGTGGCGGGCCGGACTGCTGGACGAGGTGCGCGCGCTGGAGCGGGTCGGGCTGCGGGAGGGGCGGACGGCCTCCCGGGCGCTCGGCTACCAGCAGGTGCTGGACCACTTCGCCGGAGAGTGCACCGAGGACGAGGCACGGGCCGAGACCGTCCGGGCCACCAAGCGCTTCGCCCGCCGTCAGGAGTCCTGGTTCCGCCGCGACGGCCGGATCCACTGGCTGTCCCGGCCGGCCGGCACCGACCCCGTCGAGCTGCTGGAACGCTCCCTGGAGCTGATCGACCGTCAGGAGCGTCCGGCCGGGTAGGCGGGTTCCGGCCAATCCGGCGGTGCACCTGCGCGCGCAGGTGGCCGTGCAGGACGAACCGGCGGTCACGGCCCGATCACGTGATGGCCACGGATCACCCGTCGACGCCGGTCAGGCCCGGAACGCCCGTCTGGACATGCCATCATCGAAGGCGTAGGGGTCGGCCGCGCGGGCCGACCGTGCCCGACCGCGAGTCCGCTCGTGTCGAACTGTCAGGGGAGGCCGCGTGTCGACGGGTACCGGCCCCGAACCCGGCCAGAGCGGGAGCGTCACCGCACCGGTCGACGAGTCGACGATGGGTGACCTCCCCGTGCTGACCGGCCTGGAGGCGCCCACCTCCTACGCGGTGGCACTGCCGGCCCTGGACACCCGCACCCCGGCCGGCGCGGTGCACGAGCGGGAGATCCGACCGCTGCGCCGGCTCCGCTGGTGGCAGACCCTGCCGATCGCCCTGCTGGGCATCCTCGGCTCGCTGATGTTCGCCTTCCCGCTCGCCTTCGGCTCGGCCGGCGCGCGCGCCACCATGGTCGGCATGCTCGGGCTGCTGCTCACCGCCGCCTCGGTCGGCTGGGGGGCGATGGCCGCCCGGCACGCCGGGTACAAGTGGCCGGGCCTGCCGCGCCGCGGCTCCGGGCAGCGGGCCGGCTGGAAGGCGATCGCGCTCTACACCCTGATCGCGCTGGTGGCCTGTGCGCTGGCCGTCTGGCGGGTCGCCTACCTGCGCTGATCCGTCGGCTGCCGGTGTCGGCCCCCCTGCTGTCCGCGCCGATCCACCGGCTGGACCGCCCGGGTGGCCGGTGCGCCCGTTCAGTACCATCGGGAGGGTGAGCGCATCCTCCCCGCAGCCGGTCGGCGTCCCCTTCTTCAAGGGGCACGGCACCCAGAACGACTTCGTCATCGTCCCGGACCCGGACGGCGCGCTGGAGATCGGCCCCGCGGCCGTCGCCGCGCTGTGCGACCGGAGGGCCGGCATCGGCGGGGACGGGCTGCTGCGCGTGGTGCGCTCCGCCGCCGAGCCGGCCGCCGCGGACCAGGCCGACCGGGCCGAGTGGTTCATGGACTACCGCAACTCCGACGGCAGCATCGCCGAGATGTGCGGCAACGGCGTGCGGGTCTTCGCCCGCTACCTGGTCGAGGCCGGCCTGGCCGAGCCCGGCGAGTTCGCGGTCGCCACCCGCGCCGGGGTGCGGACGGTGCGGGTCGCCGAGGACGCCGGGGACGGGACGCCCGGCGAGGTCACCGTCGACATGGGCCGGGCCCGGCTGCCCGGGCCGGACGGCGTCGAGGTCGCGGTCGGCGCGCGGCGCTGGCCCGCGCTGAACGTCAACATGGGCAATCCGCACGCGGTGGCCTTCGTGGACAGCCTCGACCACGCCGGGGACCTGCTGTCCGCGCCGCTGACCAGCCCCGAAGGGGCCTACCCGGAAGGCGTGAACGTCGAGTTCGTGGTGGACCGCGGGCCGCGGCACGTCGCCATGCGGGTGTACGAGCGCGGCTCCGGCGAGACCCGCTCCTGCGGGACCGGCACCTGCGCCGTCGCGGTGGCCGCCATCCGCCGGGACGGCGTCGACCCGGCGGTCACCGGCGAGCCGGCCACCTACACCGTGGACGTGCCGGGCGGCCGACTGGTCATCACCGAGCACCCGGACGGCCGGATCGAGAAGACCGGCCCGGCGGTCATCGTGGCCGCCGGCGAGATCGACGCCCGCTGGTGGGCCGAACTGGGGCGGGTCTGACACGCCTGGGGCGCGGCTCGGACAGCTGACGGCCCGGTTTGCCCATTTCGCGCGGTGGTGAATCCGCCCGTTCGAGTGACGCGTGTCGCGGACGGGAAGCAAGGCATCGCGGAACGTGCTCTGCTCGGTAGCATGGACCACCGGGAAGGCGCCCCTCGGCGGGGTGGCGGCCGGTGATCGCTGCCGGAGGTGCGCCGATGACCATCGAAGCCGGGCAGTCCCTGACGGGGCAGCCGACGTCCGCACGGCAAGCCGGGGCCAGGCGGCCCCTGGGGGAGCTCGGCCGGGCCGCGCTCGGCCGGGCCGGGCGGGCCGCCCTGCTGGCCACCGGCCGGCCGCCCGTCCCGGACGCCCTCGAACCGCTCGTCCGAGTCCACCGCGAGCACCATCCGCAGGCCGACCTCGGCCTGCTCGCCCGGGCCTACCGGCTCGCCGAGGCCAGCCACCGGGGCCAGAAGCGCAAGAGCGGCGGGCCGTACATCACCCACCCGCTCGCCGTCACCATGATCCTGGCCCAACTCGGCGCGGGGACAACCACCTTGGTCGCCTCGCTGCTCCACGACACCGTCGAGGACACCGAATTGACGCTCGATCAGGTGAGCGCCGGCTTCGGGCCCGAAGTCGCCTACCTGGTCGACGGGGTGACGAAACTGGAGAAGGTCGACTTCGGCGCCGCCGCCGAGGCCGAGACCTTCCGCAAGATGCTGGTCGCCACCGGAGACGACGTCCGGGTGATGGTGATCAAGCTCGCCGACCGGCTGCACAACATGCGCACCATCCGGCACATGAAACCGGCCAGTCAGGTGCGGATCGCCAAGGTCACCCGGGACGTGCTGATCCCGCTGGCCGAACGGCTCGGCATCCAGGTGCTCAAGGCGGAGCTGGAGGACATCGTCTTCGCCACCCTGCACCCCGAGGAGCACGCCCGCACCCGGGCCCTGATGGCCGGTCACGAGGGCGAGCCGGACACCCTGCTGGCCCCCTTCGCCCGGCTGTTGGCCCGCCAGCTGTCCGAGACCGGGGTGGCCGCCGAGGTCACCGTCCGGCCCCGGCACTGCGTGTCGCTGCACCGGGTGCTGCTCAAGCGGGCCGCCGCGCCCGGCCCGGACGGGCGGCCGCAGGGGCCGCAGCCCGCCGACTTCGGGCGGCTGCTGGTGGTCGTCGAGGAGAACGCCGACTGCTACGCCGTGCTCGGCGAGCTGCACACCTGCTGGACGCCGCTGCCCGGCGAGTTCAAGGACTTCGTCGCCGCCCCCAAGTTCAACCTCTACCAGTCGCTGCACACCGCCGTGGCGCTCAGCGGCGGCACGGTCGTCGAGGTGCTGGTGCGCACCCGGCGGATGCACGAGGTCGCCGAGACCGGGGTGGTCGCGCTCGGCGACCCGGAGCCGGCCGGCGCCGTCCAGGACGCCGACGAACTCGACCGCACCGACCCGGCCCGGCCCGGCTGGCTCAGCCGGTTGCTGGAGTGGCAGCAGGAGACGCCCGACCCGGACGCCTTCTGGTCCGCGCTCACCGCCGACCTGGCCGGCGACCGCGAGATCACCGTCGTGACGGAGAGCGGCGAAACGCTTCAGCTGAGGGCCGGCGCCACCTGCGTGGACGCCGCCTACCTGCTCGGCGAGGAGACCGGCCACCGGTGCATCGGAGCCCGGGTCAACGGCCGGCTCACCGCGCTCTCCACCGTCCTGCAGGACGGCGACCTGCTCGCCGTGCTCACCGAGGCCGTGCCCACCGGAACCGTGCTCACCGAGGACGGACCGCGCCCCGCCGAACCCTCCGGGCCCGCGCCCGAGTGGCTCGCGCACGCCCGGACCCCGGCCGCCCGGCTGGCCATCGAACGCTGGCTCGCCGACCACCCGGCCCGGCTCCCGGCGGTGCGCACCGGCCCCTCCAGCGGCCAGCCCGCCCCGCCCGCGCACCGCACCACCGAGCGCCGGCCGGCCCCGGTCGCGGTGGCCGGCCGGCCCGGGGCGCCGGTCCGGCTGGCCCGCTGCTGCACGCCCGTGCCGCCGGACGAGGTGGCCGGCTACCCGATCCGCGGCGGAGCCGTCGCCGTGCACCGCACCGGCTGCCCGGCCGGGGAGCGGATGCGCGCGGCCGGGCGCGCCGAGCTGGAGGTCCGCTGGCGGCCGGAGGGCACCCCGGCGGCCGGCCACCGGGCCACCCTGCGGGCCGAGGCGCTCAACCGGCCCCGGCTGCTCGCCGACCTCACCGCGGCCATCTCCGCCGAGGACGTCGGCATCGTCTCGGCCGAGGTCGAACCGCCGCAGGAGCTGCGGGTCCGGCACACCTACACCGTCGAACTGCCCGAGCCGGCCGCGCTGCCCGCGCTGATGCGGGCGATGCTCAAGGTCTCCGGGGTGTACGACGTCAGCCGGCCGCAGGCCCCGGACACCGGCGGGGCCCGCCACCCCGGGGAAAATGGGGATGACCGGTCCGCGCCGGGCGTGGGACCATCATGGGGAATTCACGGCCGGTCCACGGCGTTCTCAGGGCACAGGAGCCCCGATGGCACCCGAGGACCTGAGGGGTAGCTCACCTCGCCCGGCGGTAACCGGGGCGGCAGCTGGGCAGACTCCGGGTGGGACCGCACAGGGCGGTCCCCACAGGCCATCCGCACCAGCGACCAAAGGACAGAATGACCTCCACGTCCGACACCCGCGACCACGCCGACGCCCCGCGCCGCCTGAACGGTCTGCGGGCGGAAGCCCTCATGGACGAGGACCTCGCGGCCATCGACGAGGACCGCGGCCACCACTACGACGGCGACCAGTACGACCGCAGCGAGCGTGCCGCCCTGCGCCGCGTCGCCGGCCTCTCCACCGAACTCGAAGACGTCACCGAGGTCGAGTACCGCCAGCTCCGCCTGGAGCGCGTGGTGCTCGTCGGCGTCTGGACGGACGGCACCCTGGAGGAGGCGGAGAACTCGATGGCCGAGCTCGCCGCCCTCGCCGAGACGGCCGGCTCCCAGGTGCTGGACGGCGTGATCCAGCGCCGCGACAAGCCCGACGCGGCCACCTACATCGGCTCCGGCAAGGCGAAGGAACTGCGCGACATCGTGGC
Source organism: Kitasatospora sp. NPDC091276 (assembly GCF_040684355.1). Taxonomy (NCBI): domain Bacteria; kingdom Bacillati; phylum Actinomycetota; class Actinomycetes; order Kitasatosporales; family Streptomycetaceae; genus Kitasatospora; species Kitasatospora sp. NPDC091276. Next base: position 48,641 of record NZ_JBFBFU010000024.1, read on the forward strand.
GGCCACCGGCGCCGACACCGTGGTCTGCGACGGTGAGCTCACCCCCGGCCAGCTGATCCACCTGGAGGACGTGGTCAAGGTCAAGGTCGTCGACCGGACGGCCCTGATCCTGGACATCTTCGCCCAGCACGCCAAGTCCCGGGAGGGCAAGGCGCAGGTCTCGCTCGCGCAGATGCAGTACATGCTGCCGCGCCTGCGCGGCTGGGGTCAGTCGCTGTCCCGGCAGATGGGTGGTGGCGGCTCCGGCTCGTCCGGCGGCGGCATGGCGACCCGTGGTCCCGGTGAGACCAAGATCGAGACCGACCGGCGCCGGATCCGCGAGAAGATGGCGAAGCTCCGCCGCGAGATCGCCGAGATGAAGAAGGGCCGCGACACCAAGCGCCAGGAGCGCAAGCGCCACCAGGTGCCGTCGGTGGCCATCGCCGGGTACACCAACGCCGGCAAGTCGTCCCTGCTCAACCGGCTCACCGGGGCGGGCGTCCTGGTGGAGAACTCCCTGTTCGCCACCCTGGACCCGACCGTGCGCCGGGCCCAGACCCCGAGCGGGCGGCTCTACACCCTGGCCGACACCGTCGGCTTCGTCCGGCACCTGCCGCACCACCTGGTCGAGGCCTTCCGCTCGACCATGGAGGAGGTCGCCGACGCGGACCTCATCCTGCACGTGGTCGACGGCTCGCACCCCGAGCCGGAGACGCAGCTGGCCGCCGTCCGCGAGGTCATCGTCTCGGTCGACGCGCAGAACGTGCCGGAGATCGTGGTGATCAACAAGGCGGACGCCGCCGACCCGCACGTGCTGCAGCGCCTGCTGCGCCGCGAGCCGCACGCCATCGTGGTGTCGGCCCGCAGCGGCGAGGGCATCGAGGAGCTGCTGAAGCTCATCGACGACGAGCTGCCGCGCCCGGCGATCGAGGTGCGGGCCCTGGTGCCCTACACCCAGGGCGGGCTGGTCTCCCGGGTGCACGCCGAGGGCGAGCTGCTCGGCACCGAGCACACCGGCGAGGGCACGCTGCTGCACGCCAAGGTGCCGGCCGAGCTGGCCGCCGAGCTGGAGCGCTACGCGGTGGCGCTGCAGGTCTGAGGCGACGGGCCGACGAAGGGCCCCCGGACGCGAGCGTCATGCCGTTGGGCATCGCGCGAGCGTGCGGGGGCCCTTCGCGTGCGCGAGCGTGCGGGGGCCGTGCGGGGGCTTGTCCGGGCGTGCGGGCGTGCGGGCGTGCGGGCTACTTCACGTTCTTGGCGAAGTAGTCGAAGGCCTGCTTCGCCTGGTCCTGGAGCGAGGGGCCGGCCAGGTACCCGGGCGGGTTGCGGCTGCCGATCGCGGTGACGCTGATCAGGTTGGGCTTGCCGTCCTTGGTGATGAACCAGCCGCCGCCGCTGGAGCCGCCGGTCACGGTGCAGCCGGTGACGTACATCGGCGGGCGGCTCCGGTCGGGGGAGAGCCTGGCCGGCGGGACCGGGGACTCGCAGCGGGAGAGTTCCAGGCCGTCGGACGGCCGATCGGTCGGGTAGCCGTACGCGGCCGCCGAGCCGATCTGCTCGCGCGGGGCGTTGAACCAGACCGGGACCGAGCCGCCGACCGCCTCCTCCAGCGACGCGCCGGAGCCGCCCTCGCCGCGCACCCGGATGATCCCGTAGTCGTACTGGTGGTGGGCGCCGACGCCGTCCTCCCCGAGCCAGGTCGGCGACACCAGCGCGCGCACCGCCACCCACCGGCCGTACGGCGCGGCCTGCTGCTCGGTGAGCGGTTTGCCGCGGGCCGCCTGGCCGTCCCGGTTGAAACCGGGCACGAAGGTGATGTTCCGCAGCCAGCCGCCGCCCTTGCCGTCGTGCAGGCAGTGCGCGGCGGTGTAGACGAGGTTGCTGCGGCCCGGGTTGGCCGGGTCGGAGACCACCGTCGCGGAGCAGGCCGCGTCGCCCTGGGGCGTGGTGACGAAGAGCCGGCCGACCACGGCGGTGGCCGGGCCGTACGGGTGCGGCTGCGGCGTGGCCGCGGCGGCCGCGGGCGGGGCGTCCGGCCGGCCGCCGTCCGGTGCGGCGGTGAGCGGGTACTCCGGGGTGGGCCGGCCCTTGGCGGCGGCCATCCGGGTGGTCGACCAGAAGCCCGGGGCCACCTCGTTGGCGAAGCCGCTGCCGGAGACGAACCGGGCCCAGTCCTCCACCTTCCAGCCCGTCAGGTCGCCCAGGCTGGTGGGCGCCGAGGTGGGGAGGGCGGGCGGCGGCGCGGCCGCCGCGGCGCCGGAGTCGTCCGGCCCGCAGGCGGTCGCGGCGAGCGCGAGCACGGCGAGCACCGCGGCGCCGGTCGGTCCGGATCGGCGCCGCGGTCCGCGGCCGGTGTGCTTGGGCATGCTGCATCGTCCCCCGGGGGCGGCCTCCGCCGCCCGTACGGCTTGGTCCGGTCCGGCCGGAAAGGGCTTACGGCTTCTTGGAGATCCAGTCCAGCGCCTGCTTGGCGACCGTCTCCAGGTACGGGCCGCTCAGCGAGGTGTGGTCCTCGGTGCCGATGGACGTGTTGCTGACCAGGGCGGTCTTCCCGTCCGGCATGGTGGCGAACCAGCCGCCGCCGCTGGAGCCCTGGGTCATGTTGCAGCCGATGGTGAGCATCGACGGGCGCTTGGCGTCGAACGACAGCCGGGTCGGCTTGCCGCCGTCGCACCTGTACAGCTCCTGGCCGTCGAACGGCTTGTAGAGCGGGTAGCCGACCGCCGCGACGGACACCTTGTCGCGCGGGGCGTCGAACCAGACCGGGACGGCCGAACCGACCGTCTCCTCCAGCGACTTGCCGGAGTCGTTCTGGTTGTGCACCCGCATGACGGCGAAGTCGTACTGGTTCGCGGCGTCACCGGTGCCGCCGCCCTCGACCATCCACTGCGGCGAGGTGGTGACCAGGTCGGCCCACCAGGTGCCCAGCGGGGCCAGTTCGGATAGCGGGGCCTTCTTGCCGCCGCTGGAGGCGCCCGAGTTGTTGTAGGCGGGCACGAAGACCAGGTCCTTGAAGAAGTCGCCGCCCTTGCCCGCGTGCACGCAGTGGCCGGCCGTCCAGACCAGATTGCTCCTGCCCGGGTGCTGCGGGTCGGTGATCACCGTCGCCGAGCAGTTGCCCCGGCCGCCCTGGGCACTGAAGAACACCTTCCCGGACGGCTGCTTGGTGTACGGGCGGGGCACCGGCACGGCCTTGACCACCGGCGGGTCCGGGTCCGTCACGCCGTTGTCGGCGGCCGGCTTGGCGGTGGGCGGAGCCGGATCGGCGGGCTTGGAGTCGCCCATCTTGTCCGGGTTCCAGAAGTCCTTCACCACCGGGTTGTTGAAGACGTGCTTGGACGCCCACGAGTCCCAGTCCTCGAACTTCCACTTCTTCAGGTCGTCCCAGGACTTCGGCAGGCCCTCCAGCAGACCGGTCGGGATGCCCGACGGGAGGGTGATCCCGCCGATCACGCCGCCCCCCGGGGCGGCGGTGCCGGACGCGGGCGGCGGCGCGGCGCTGCCGCCCCCGTCGCCCGCCGGGCCGTCCGGCCCGCAGGCGCTCGCCGCGAGCAGCGTCCCCGTGACGAGGGCGACGGCCATGGCTGACCGGTGGATCGATGGCATGTGTGCGCTTCCCCCTGTGCTCGATCGGGCTGTCGTGCGGCGACTCGCCGCTGTGGAGTCTTCCACCGGTCACCAGGACGGCGGCGGCCACCCCCCGGGTTGCGGCCCCGACCGGAGGTCACCGATCCGTGACGTGGCCGCCGACGGTCCGTCGGCCCAGCAGGGCCCCGCTTGCCGGACGCGGACAATCCCCGATCTTCACCCGGACGAGTGAGTCAACCTTGTGATCACCCATCAGGGATAGGTAACCCTTACCTGATGCGACGGTGCGAGCGCCCGCCGATCCTCTCCACCACCCGTGCGTCCGCACCCCCACGCGCCCCAAGGAGCAGCCTTGAGCACCGCCCTCACCGGAGCCCCGCCCGCCCCGCTGCTGCCCGCGGACCGGCCGGCCGAGCCCGATCCGCTGCTGCACCCGGACCCCGCCGTCGCCGCCGAACAGGCCGCACTGGAAGCCCTGCTGCGCTGCTGGACGCGCGAGACCGGCGCCCGCCCCGGCCCCGACGGCCGGCTGCGGATCGCCGTCCTCGGCGGCGCCGCCCGGCTCTCCGCCCCCGTCCGCTACTGGTCGCCCGGCGGCTGGCACCGGTTCGGCCCAGCCGTCCTCTCCGCCGGGGAGGGCACCGCCGACGCCCCCGTGGACGCCGTCACCACCGCCGCGCTGCTCGCCGCCGCGGCCGCCGACCGCCCCGACCCCGGGCAGGTCGCCGACCTCGCCGCCCGGGTCGCCGACTCGGTCGTCCGCACCGCCGACATCCTCGCCCACCGCCGCACCGCCGCCCCCGCCGGCGGCCCGGAACGCTCGCACTTCCTCGCCGCCGAACAGTCCCTGCTGCTCGGCCACCCGCTGCACCCCACCCCGAAGAGCCGCGACGGCCTCGGCCCGGCCCAGAGCGCCGCCTACTCGCCCGAACTGCACGGCTCCTTCCAACTCCACTGGTACGCGGTCCACCGCGACCTGCTCGCCGCCGGCTCCGCCCTCACCGAGAGCGCCGACCGGATCACCGCGGACCTGCTCGGGGACCAGGCCGTCCTGCCGCCCGGCACCGCCGCCCTGCCGCTGCACCCCTGGCAGGCCCGCGAACTCGCCCACCGCCCGGCCGTCGCCGCCCTGCTCGCCGACGGGCTGCTGCACGACCTCGGCCCGGCCGGCGAACCCTGGCACCCCACCTCCTCGGTGCGCACCGTCTACCGCCCCGGCACCCCCTGGATGCTCAAGCTCTCGCTCGGCCTGCGGATCACCAACTCCCGCCGGGAGAACCTGCGCAAGGAACTCCACCGCGGCCTGGAGGTGCACCGGCTGCTGGAGAGCGGCCTGGCCGCCGAATGGCACCGCGCCCACCCCGGCTTCGACATCGTCCGCGACCCGGCCTGGATCGGCGTCGATCACCCCGCCCTCGGTGACCCGGGCGGCCTGGACACCGTGCTGCGCGCCCAGCCCTTCGCCCCCGCCGACCGCGCGCTGTGCGTCGCCGGGCTGGTCGCCGAACAGCCGCTCGGCACCGGCGACACCGTGCCGTCCCGGCTCGGCGACACCCTGCGGGCGCTCGCCGTCCGCTGCGGCCGTCCGTTGCGGACCGTCGCCGCCGAATGGTTCCTGCGCTACCTGGACGCCGTCGTGCTGCCCGTCCTCTGGCTGGACGGCACGGCCGGCATCGCCCTGGAGGCGCACCAGCAGAACAGCCTCGTCCTGCTCGACGCCGACGGCTGGCCCAGCGGCGGCCGCTACCGCGACAACCAGGGCTACTACTACCGGGAGAGCGCCGCCGACCGGCTCACCGCGCGGCTGCCCGGGCTCGGCGAGCACAGCGACACCTTCCTGCCCGACGAGGTGATCGACCACCACTTCGCCTACTACCTCGGCATCAACCACGTCCTCGGCCTGATCGGCGCCTTCGGCAGCCAGGGGCTCGCCGACGAGACCGTGCTGCTGGCCGGGCTGCGCCGTTTCCTGGCCGGCCCGCGGGCCGCCGCCACCGGCTCGGCGCTGCCCGGGCTGCTGCTCGACGCGCCCACCCTGCCGTGCAAGGCCAACCTGCTCACCCGGATCAACGGCCTGGACGAACTGGTCGGCCCGGTCGCCACCCAGTCCGTCTACGTGGACATCCCCAACCCGCTGGCGGGCGCATGAGCCTGCTCGACGACCCGCCGGAATGGGGCGCGATCCCCACCCCGGCCGGCGAGTTCCGGCTCAGCCCGGTCCGGTTGCCCGCCGACCTGGACCTGCTCGCCGGGTGGATGAACGACCCCGAGATCGCCGCGTTCTGGCAGCTCGCCGGGCCGCCCGACGCCACCGAACGGCACCTCCGGGCCCAACTCGACGGCGACGGCCGCAGCGTGCCCTGCCTCGGCCTGCTCGACGGGGCCCCGACGAGCTACTGGGAGGTCTACCGCGCCGACCTCGACCCGCTCGCCCGGCACTACCCGGCCCGGCCGCACGACACCGGCGTCCACCTCCTGCTCGGCCCCGCCGAGAGCCGCGGCCGGGGCCTCGGCGCCGTCCTGCTGGCCGCCCTCGCCGAGCGGATCCTGCGGCAACGGCCCCGCTGCGAACGGGTCGTCGCCGAACCGGACGTCCGCAACCGGCGCTCCGTCCGGGCCTTCGAACGGGCCGGATTCCGGCTGGACACCGAACTCGACCTGCCCGACAAGCGCGCCGCCCTGATGGTCCGTGCCCGCGTCCCCTTCGTCGCCTAGGACACCCCCGTGGACACCCCAGCACCCCAGCCGCCGTACGACCTGCTCGGCGTCGGCATCGGCCCCTTCAACCTCTCGCTCGCCGCGCTCGCCGCGCCCGTCCCCGGCCTGCGCACGCTCTTCTGCGACCAGCGCCCGGAGTTCCGCTGGCACCCCGGCATGCTGGTGGACGGGGCCCGGATGCAGGTGCCGTTCCTCGCCGACCTGGTCTCCCTCGTCGACCCGACCAACCCGTGGTCCTTCCTCAACTACCTGCGCGACCAGGACCGGCTCTTCCCGTTCTACTTCGCCGAGCGCTTCCAACTGCCCCGCCGCGAGTACGACCACTACTGCCGGTGGGCCGCCGAACGGCTCGCCAACTGCCGCTTCGGCACCGAGGTCACCGCCCTGCACTGGGAAGCCCCGCACTTCCGGGCCGAGCTGACCGACACCGCGACCGGGCGGCGGACCGAGGTGCACGTCCGCAACCTCGCCCTCGGCGTCGGCACCCGGCCCGTCCTGCCCGAGGCCTTCACCGCCCTCGACGGTCACCCGCGCGCCTTCCACTCCGCCGACTACCTGGACCGCCGCGGCGACCTCGCCGGCGCCCGGGACATCACCGTGGTCGGCAGCGGGCAGTCCGGCGCCGAGGTCTTCCTCGACCTGCTCCGCCGCCACGACGGCGACGGCGTCCGGCTGCGCTGGCTCACCCGGACCAGGGCGCTCGCGCCGATGGAGTACTCCAAGCTCGGCCTGGAGCACTTCACCCCCGACTACACCCGCTACTTCCACAGCCTGCCCGAACCCGTCCGGGACACCCTGGTCGCCGCCCAGTGGCAACTCCACAAGGCCGCCAGCGCCGAAACCCTCGCCGAGATCCACGACCACCTCTACGAACGCACCATCGGCCGCCCGATCGACACCGCCCCGGTCGACATCACCCCCGGCACCGCCGTCACCGAAGCCCGCCCCGGCCCCTGCGGCGGCCTCGAACTGCACTGCCGGCACGGCGACTCCGGCGCCGAACACGTCCTGCGCACCGACGCCGTGGTGCTCGCCACCGGCTACCGGGCCGCCCGGCCGGCCGCGCTCGAACCGCTCGCCCGGCTGATCGACTGGGACCGGGGCGGGCGCTACCGGGTCGACCTCGACCACCGGGTCGCCACCCGGCCCGAACTCACCGGCGGCCTCTACGTCCAGAACGCCGAACTGCACACCCACGGCGTCGGCGTCCCCGACCTGGGACTCGGCGCCCACCGGGCCGCCGTGATCCTCAACGCCGTCACCGGCCGGACCGTCCACCGGCTGCCCGCCCGCACCGCCTGGACCGGCTTCGCGCCGCCCGGGACCGTCCCCGCCGCGGGCACCGCCGCTGTCGCCGCTGCCGCCGAGGGCACCCCCACCGAGAGCACCCCCACCGTCCCCCGTCCCCAGGAGCTGACCCGTGCCGCAACCGTCGGCCGCTGAACCGCCGTTGTACCTGCCCCCGCACCTGACCGCCGGGCACTGGCGGCGGGCCGGGCGCGCCCTGCTGGCCAAGATGCTCGGCGAGTTCGCCTACGAGGAACTGCTCACGCCCGTCCGCGCCGCCGCCGACGGCGAGTACCTGCTCTGGCTGCCCGAGGCCGAGTACCGCTTCACCGCCCGCCGCGGCGCGTACGGAAGCTGGCGGGTCGACCCGGAGTCGGTCCGCTGCTCCGACCCGGACGGCCTCGACCCGCTGCGCTTCCTCCCGCACGCCCGGCACGCCCTCGGCCTGCGCGGCGAGACCACCGGCCACCTGATCCGCGAACTCACCGCCACCCTGACCGCCGACGCGCACCAGCTCGCCACCGCGCTCACCGCCGCCGAACTCGCCGACCTCGACCACCCCGCCCTGGAGGGCCGCCAGGACGGCCACCCCTGGATCGTCCCCAACAAGGGCCGGATCGGCTTCTCCGCCACCGACGCCGCCCGCTGGGCCCCGGAGGCCCGCACCCCGCGCCCGCTGCCCTGGATCGCCGTCCACCGCCGGCTCGCCGAGTACCGCGGCGTGCCAGGCCTGGAGCGGCCCGAGCAGCTGTACGCCCGCGAACTCGACGACCCGGACGCGCTGCGCGCCGCCCTCGGCCCGGCCGCCGACGACTACCTGCTGCTGCCCGTCCACCCCTGGCAGTGGGACGAGACGATCGTCCCGCTGTTCGCGCCCTGGATCGCCTCCGGCGAGATCGTCCCGCTGCCCTCCGACGGCGACCCACGGCTGCCCCAGCAGTCCATCCGCTCCTTCTTCAACACCGCCCACCCCGAGCGCTGCACCGTCAAACTGCCGCTGTCCGTCCTCAACACCCTGGTCTGGCGCGGCCTGCCCACCGAACGCACCCTCGCCGCGCCCGCCGTCACCGCCTGGATCCACGGCCTGCGCGACGCCGACCCGTACCTGCGCGACGAGTGCCGGGTGATCCTGCTCGGCGAGATCGCCTCCGTCACCGTCGACCACCCGCTCTACCGCGAGCTGCCCGAGGCGCCCTACCAGTACAAGGAACTCCTCGGCGCGATCTGGCGCGAACCCCTCGGCCCCTTCCTGGCCGGCGGCGAACGCGCCCGCACCCTGGCCGCCCTGCTGCAGACCGGCTCCGACGGCCGGGCGCTCGCCGCCGAACTGATCGCCCGCTCCGGGCTCACCCCCGCCGCCTGGACCGGCCGGCTGTTCGGCGCGGTGCTGCCGCCGCTGCTGCACTTCCTCTACCGGTACGGGCTGGTCTTCTCCCCGCACGGCGAGAACGCCATCGTCGTCTTCGACGAGCACGACGCGCCGACCCGGCTCGCGGTCAAGGACTTCGTCGACGACGTCAACCTCAGCGACCAGGACCTGCCCGAACTGCGCGACCTGCCCGCCGAGGTCGACGACGTCCTGCTGCGGGACGGCCCGCAGGGGCTCTGCCAGTTCCTCCACTCCGGGCTGTTCATCGGCGTCCTGCGCTACCTCGCCCCGCTGCTGGAGGCGCAGACCGGGCTGCCCGAGGCCGGGTTCTGGGCCCTGCTGCGGGCCGAGATCCGCCGCTACCAGGACCGCTTCCCCGGCCTGGGCGAGCGCTTCGAGCTGTTCGACCTGTTCCGGCCGCGGATCGACCGGCTCTGCCTCAACCGCAACCGGCTGCTGCTCGACGGCTACCAGGACCGCCCGCACCGCCCGCACGCCGCCCGGTACGGGACCGTCCCCAACGCCCTGGTGACCCTGGAGGCGGATCTTCCCGGGCGACGGAGCCGGATTGTCACCCCCGCCCCGTAGGCTGGGAGGGTCATGACGAACGACTCCGAAACCCAGCTCCCCGGCGAGACCGAGCTCCCTGGCGAGGACGGCGGCGCCGCCGCCGACGTCGAGGAAGCCGTCGCCGTTCCGCGCTCCCGCATCCCCGACCTGCTGCACGCCGCGGTGGCGGCCGTCGGCGGCGTCGAGCGCCCCGGTCAGGTCCGGATGGCCGAGGCCGTCGCCGACGCCGTCGACAACGCCGAGCACCTGCTCGTCCAGGCCGGCACCGGCACCGGGAAGTCCCTCGCCTACCTGGTGCCCGCGCTCGCCCACGGGGACCGCGTGGTGGTCGCCACCGCCACCCTGGCGCTGCAACGCCAGCTCGTCGAACGGGACTTGCCGCGCACGGTCGAGGCGCTGCACCCGGTGCTGCGCCGCCGCCCGCTGTTCGCGATGCTCAAGGGCCGCTCCAACTACCTGTGCCTGCACCGGGCCAACGAGGGCACCCCGAGCGACGAGGGCGAGGGCCTGTTCGACGCGGCCGAGGCGCTCGGCGGGCCCGCCAGCAAGCTCGGGCAGGACGTGCTGCGGCTGCGCGAGTGGGCCGACGAGACCGACACCGGGGACCGGGACGACCTCAGCCCCGGCGTCTCCGACAAGGCCTGGGCCCAGCTGGCGGTCACCTCCAAGGAGTGCCTGGGCGCCACCCGCTGCGCGTACGGGCAGGAGTGCTTCGCCGAGAAGGCCCGGGAGCGGGCCAAGCTGGCCGACGTCGTGGTCACCAACCACGCGATGCTCGCGATCGACGCGATCGAGGGCGCGCCGGTGCTGCCCGAGCACGGGCTGCTGATCGTCGACGAGGCGCACGAGCTGGTCAACCGGGTCACCGGCGCGGCCACCGCCGAACTGACCGTCGGTGCGGTCAACCGGGCGGTCAAGCGCGCCGCCCGGCTCGCCAACGAGAAGGCCGTGGACGCCTTGCAGGCCGCCGCCGAGAACTACCACGGCCTGATGGAGACCGCCCAGCCCGGCCGGGTCGAGGAACTGCCCGAGTACCTGGCGTACGCGGTCACCTCGATCCGGGACGCCGCCCGCCAGGTGATCAGCTCGCTCGGCGAGACCCGCGACAAGGGGCTCAGCGACGAGGACGCCGTCCGCAAGCAGGCGATGGCCTCGGCCGAGTCGCTGCACGAGACCGCCGAGCGGCTGCTGGAGGACTCCGAGTACGACGTGGTCTGGATCGAGCGCAGCGACCGCTTCGGCATGGGCACCGGCTCGCTGCGGGTCGCGCCGCTCAGCGTCTCCGGGCTGCTGCGCGAGGGCCTCTACAAGGAGCGCTCGGTGGTGCTCACCTCGGCCACCCTCAAGCTCGGCGGGGACTTCAACGGCGTCGCCGCCTCCGTCGGCCTGCCCTCGGACTCCCGGCTGCCGGACCAGCGCACCCCCGGGGACAATCCTTCGGCCGGTTCCGGTTCCGGTTCCGGTCCCGGTTCCGGTTCCGGGTTCGGCGAGGACGCGGTGCCGCACTGGCGCGGCATCGACGTCGGCTCGCCGTTCAAGTACCCCAAGCAGGGCATCCTGTACGTCGCCCGGCACCTCGCAGATCCCGGCCGCGATCCCGAACGGCCGGACATGCTGGACGAGTTGGCGGAGCTGATCGGCGCGGCCGGCGGGCGCACGCTGGGGCTGTTCTCCTCGATGCGCGGCGCCCAGACGGCCGCCGAGGCGCTGCGGGAGCGGCTGGACAACCGGATCCTGCTCCAGGGGGAGGACACCCTGGGCGAGTTGATCCGGGAGTTCGCCTCGGACGCGTCCACCTGCCTGTTCGGCACGCTCTCGCTCTGGCAGGGCGTGGACGTGCCCGGCTCGGCCTGCCAGCTGGTCGTGATGGACCGCATCCCGTTCCCCCGGCCGGACGACCCGCTGATGAGCGCCCGCCAGAAGGACGTCGAACAGCGTGGCGGGAACGGCTTCATGGCCGTCGCGGCGACGCACGCGGCGCTGCTGATGGCGCAGGGCGCCGGCCGGCTGGTGCGCGCGGCCGAGGACCGGGGCGTGGTCGCGGTGCTCGACCCGCGGGTGGAGACCAAGCGGTACGGGAGCTTCTTCCGCTCCTCGATGCCGGAGTTCTGGTACACCACGGACCGCAACCAGGTGCGCCGCTCGCTGGCGGCGATCGACGCCTCGGCGCCGCCGGTCAAGCCGGTGGTGAAGCGGGGCTGAGCGGTGCGGTGATCCGGGGTTCCGTCCAGCCCGCCCCCGGGGCCGAGGCGGGGCCCGGAAGCCCCCGGAGACGCCGGAGGGGCTCCCCGCGACCGCGCGGTGGAGCCCCTTCCCGCTGGGTGCGCGCGAGGCGTCAGAGGCGGCGCAGGACCGCGACGACCTTGCCCAGGATGGTGGCGTTGTCGCCGTTGATCGGCTCGTACGCCGGGTTGTGCGGCATCAGCCAGATCCGGCCGTCCTCGCGCTTGAGCCGCTTGACCGTGGCCTCGCCGTCGATCATCGCGGCCACGATGTCGCCGTTCTCGGCGACCGGCTGCCGGCGCACGGTGACCCAGTCGCCGTCGCAGATGGCCGCCTCGATCATCGAGTCGCCGCGCACGGTGAGCGCGAACAGCTCGCCCTCGCCGACCAGCTGGCGGGGCAGCGGGAAGACGTCCTCGACCGTCTGCTCGGCCAGGATCGGGCCGCCGGCGGCGATCCGGCCGACCAGCGGCACGTACGAGGTGGACGGTCGGCCGGCCGTCTCGGCGGTGTTCGGGCGGGCCACCTCGACGCCGCGGACCTCGTAGGCGCGCGGGCGGTGCGGGTCGCGGCGCAGGAAGCCCTTGCGCTCCAGGGCCATCAGCTGGTGGGCGACCGAGGAGGTGCTGGACAGGCCGACGGCCTGGCCGATCTCGCGCATGGACGGCGGGTAGCCGCGGCGCTGGACGGAGTCCCGGATGACCTCGATCACGCGGCGCTGGCGCTCGGTGAGACCGGCCTCGTCGGTGCGGATGCCGGGGGGGCGGCCGGGCAGCGCGCGGGTGGGCGCCTGGTGGGCGTCGTCGATCGCGGGGGAGTGTTCGATCGGCTGGTCGGGAACGCGGCCCGTGCTGGAAAGGGCCGGGCCGGAGAGGCGCTGGTCTTCGCTACGGTCCATGCTGATGTCCACGCTCTGCTGATTCGTGGTGCGCTGCCCCACCTTGAACTGGGAGTGTTCCTGCACCGGGATGGTGTTGCTTTCGATGGTGTTCACGGCGGCCCCTCTCGACGGCTGTCCTCTCCCCTTTTCCAGCCCAACGCCCCTCCTATCGAAAGGTTGCGCCAAACACACGTTCGAGTGAATTATTCGAGAGTTGGCTGACTCGATCAAGGCTTTGCTGTACATCGAGACCGTGCATCGAGTAAATGTTCGATCGGATCTCGACTTCGGCAGTCTAATCGGTGCCGACACGCCAGGGGTGTCGCTTCCCCCGGAGACCTACATCTAGTGGCTACAGTCCTCTCCGTGCCCAGTACTAGTGGTTACGGCGCATGATCAGCTTGCCGAGGCCGGGGTCGCATCGCATAGACTCAACAGGTCCGCACGTCCTGCCAGGGAGGGATCCTCAGGTGCACTGCCCCTTCTGCCGGCACTCCGACAGCCGTGTTGTCGACAGCCGGACCAATGAGGACGGCAGCTCGATCCGCCGTCGTCGGCAGTGCCCGGACTGCGGCCGCCGCTTCACCACCGTGGAGACGGCCGCGCTGATGGTCATCAAGCGCAGCGGGGTCACCGAGCCCTTCTCCCGGGAGAAGGTCATCACCGGCGTCCGCAAGGCCTGTCAGGGCCGCCCGGTCACCGAGGACGCCCTCGCCCAGCTCGGCCAGCGGGTCGAGGAGTGCGTGCGCGCCACCGGCAACGCCGAGCTGACCACCCACGACGTCGGGCTGGCCATACTCGGCCCGCTCAAGGAACTCGACGTGGTCGCCTTCCTGCGCTTCGCCAGCGTGTACCAGGCGTACGACGGACTGGAAGACTTCGAGGCCGCCATCGCGGAACTCCGCGCCGAACGGCCCGTCCCCGAGGCGGACGGCACCTGCGTGCCCGTCGCCGCCGCCGCGCCCTAGGAGGCGCCGGCACCCGGCCCCCTGGCGGGCCTTGCTGCACCACGGGTCCCACGGGGCCCACGCATGCCCGGAAAAAGGGCACAGAACACAACAAACCGTGCGCAAGCAGGCGAGGTCTCCGCCTGCCCGCACACCGGAAGAACGAACCAGCGGTGCCCGGACTTTTCGGGGCACCTCGGGCGTTTGCCCAGGAGGAGGAAGAAGTGACAGACACCACGAGCGGTTCCGCACGCGGGTCGAAGTCCGACAAGACCACGGCCAAGGGCGGCGGCAAGGCCCCCAAGGGCGGTCTGCGGATCGGGCGCATCTACACCACTCCTGGCGTGCACCCGTACGACGAGGTGCGCTGGGAGCGCCGCGACGTCGTCATGACCAACTGGCGCGACGGGTCCGTCAACTTCGAGCAGCGCGGCGTCGAGTTCCCCGACTTCTGGTCGGTCAACGCCGTCAACATCGTCACGTCCAAGTACTTCCGCGGCGCCGTCGGCACTCCCCAGCGCGAGTGGAGCCTCAAGCAGATCATCGACCGCGTGGTGCTCACCTACCGCGCCGCCGGCGAGAAGCACGGCTACTTCGCCACCAAGGACGACGCCGAGATCTTCGAGCACGAGCTGACGCACGCCCTCCTCCACCAGGTGTTCAGCTTCAACTCGCCGGTCTGGTTCAACGTCGGCACCAAGCAGCCCCAGCAGGTCAGCGCCTGCTTCATCCTGTCCGTCGACGACTCCATGGAGTCGATCCTCGACTGGTACAAGGAAGAGGGCATGATCTTCAAGGGCGGCTCCGGCGCCGGCCTCAACCTCTCCCGCATCCGCTCCTCGAAGGAACTGCTGTCCTCCGGCGGCAACGCCTCCGGCCCGGTCTCCTTCATGCGCGGCGCCGACGCCTCCGCCGGCACCATCAAGTCCGGTGGCGCCACCCGCCGCGCGGCGAAGATGGTCGTGCTCGACGTCGACCACCCCGACGTCGAGGCCTTCATCGAGACCAAGGTGAAGGAGGAGGAGAAGATCCGCGCCCTGCGCGACGCCGGCTTCGACATGGACCTCGGCGGCGACGACATCACCTCCGTCCAGTACCAGAACGCCAACAACTCCGTCCGCGTCTCCGACGAATTCATGACCGCCGTCGAGAACGGCACCGAATTCGGCCTGCGCGCCCGGATGACCGGCGAGGTCATCGAGACCGTCGACGCCAAGAAGCTGTTCCGCAAGATGGCCGAGGCCGCCTGGGCCTGCGCCGACCCCGGAATCCAGTACGACTCCACCATCAACCACTGGCACACCTGCCCGGAGTCCGGCCGCATCAACGCGTCCAACCCCTGCTCCGAGTACATGCACCTGGACAACTCCAGCTGCAACCTCGCCTCGCTGAACCTGATGAAGTTCCTGCGCGATGACGACTCCTTCGACGCGGAGACCTTCGCCAAGGTCGTCGAGCTGGTCATCACCGCGATGGACATCTCCATCTGCTTCGCCGACTTCCCCACCGAGAAGATCGGCGAGACCACCCGCGCCTACCGCCAGCTCGGCATCGGTTACGCCAACCTCGGCGCCCTGCTGATGGCCACCGGCCACGCCTACGACAGCGAGGGCGGCCGCGCCCTGGCCGGCGCCATCACCTCGCTGATGACCGGCACCGCCTACCGCCGCGGCGCCGAACTCGCCGGCGTCGTCGGCCCGTACGACGGCTACGCCCGCAACGCCGCCCCGCACCAGCTGGTCATGAAGCAGCACGCGGACGCCTCGCTCGCCGCCGTCTCGCTCGACGACCTGGACGCCCCGGTCTGGGCCGTGGCCAACGACACCTGGCAGGACGTCCTGCGGATCGGCGCGCAGAACGGTTTCCGCAACGCCCAGGCCTCGGTGCTCGCCCCCACCGGCACCATCGGCCTGATGATGGACTGCGACACCACCGGCGTCGAGCCGGACCTGGCGCTCGTCAAGTTCAAGAAGCTCGTCGGCGGCGGCTCGATGCAGATCGTCAACGGCACCGTGCCGCGCGCCCTCAAGCGCCTCGGCTACCAGGACGAGCAGATCGAGGCGGTCGTCGCCCACATCGCCGAGCACGGCAACGTGGTGGACGCCCCGGGCCTCAAGGCCGAGCACTACGAGGTCTTCGACTGCGCGATGGGCGAGCGGGTCATCTCGGCCATGGGCCACGTCCGGATGATGGCCGCGATCCAGCCGTGGATCTCCGGCGCGATCTCCAAGACCGTGAACATGCCCGAGTCCGCCACCGTCGAGGAGATCGAGGAGATCTACTTCGAGGCGTGGAAGATGGGCGTCAAGGCGCTCGCGATCTACCGCGACAACTGCAAGGTCGGCCAGCCGCTCTCGGCGAAGAAGAAGGACTCCGAGCCCAAGCTCGAGGTGGCCGCCCCGGCCGCCGCGGTCGAGAAGGTCGTCGAGTACCGCCCGGTCCGCAAGCGCCTGCCCAAGGGCCGCCCGGGCATCACCACCTCCTTCACGGTCGGTGGCGCCGAGGGCTACATGACCGCCAACTCCTACCCGGACGACGGCCTCGGCGAGGTCTTCCTCAAGATGTCCAAGCAGGGCTCGACCCTCGCGGGCATGATGGACGCCTTCTCCATCGCCGTCTCGGTCGGCCTGCAGTACGGCGTGCCGCTGGAGACCTACGTCTCGAAGTTCACCAACATGCGCTTCGAGCCGGCCGGCCTGACCGACGACCCGGACGTGCGGATGGCGCAGTCGATCGTCGACTACATCTTCCGCCGCCTGGCGCTCGACTTCCTGCCGTTCGAGACCCGTTCGGCGCTCGGCATCCACTCCGTCGAGGAGCGCCAGCGCCACCTGGACACGGGCTCCTACGAGCCGCTGGAGGCCGAGGAGCTCGACACCGAGTCGCTCGCCCAGTCGGCGCCGGTGGTCGCCACCCCGGCCCCCGCCGTCGAGGCGCCCAAGGCCCCCAAGGCCTCCCCGGCGCAGGCCCACAACTCCACGGAGCTGATCGAGATCCAGCTCGGCCTCAACGCCGACGCCCCGCTCTGCTTCTCCTGCGGCACCAAGATGCGCCGCGCCGGCAGCTGCTACCTCTGCGAGGGCTGCGGCTCCACCAGCGGCTGCAGCTGACCGCCGGTACTGACCCCGCGCGGGTGAGCCACCGCTGAGGCGGGGCGAGGACTTCACGTCCTCGCCCCGCCTCTTCTCGTTGTCCGGGCACTTCGCGGACGCCGATGTCACGGATGGGGGCGGTGGGCGGTCGGTAGGGGTGACGGCGTTCGGCGGGAGGAGTGGTGTGGTGATGGCGACGGTGCTGGTGACCGGGGCGACGGGGGTTCTGGGGCGGGAGGTGGTGCGGCTGCTGGTCGCGCGCGGGGTGGCGGTGCGGGGGTTGAGCCGGCGGGTGCGGAGCGGGGGCGCGGGGGTCGAGTGGGTGGTCGGGGACCTGGTGACCGGGGAGGGGGTCGCCGGGGCGGTGGCGGGGGTCGAGGTGGTGGTGGACTGCGCGACCACGGTGGGGCGGAAGGACGTGGCCGCGGTCCGGACGCTGGTGGCGGAGGCCGGGAGGGCTGGGACGCGGCACCTGCTGTACGTGTCGATCGTCGGGGTCGACCGGGTGCCGATCCCGTACTACCGGGCGAAGCTCGCCTGTGAGCGGGTGGTGCGGGAGTCGGGGCTGGGGTGGACGGTGCTGCGGGCGACGCAGTTCCACGACCTGCTGCTGAGGATCTTCGACGTGTCGGCGCGGCTGCCGGTGTTCCCGGTGCCGGGCGGGGCGTGGGTCCAGCCGGTGGACGTGCGGGAGGTGGCCGCGCGGGTGGCGGAGCTGGTGGGGGAGGGGCCGACCGGGTACGCGCCGGAGGTGGGCGGGCCGCGGGTGCGGCCGTACCGGGAGCTGGCCGAGGCCTACCTGCGGGCGTCGGGTCGGCGTCGGGTGCTGCTGCCGGTGCGGGTGCCGGGGGCCTCGGGGCGGGCGCTGCGGGCGGGCGGGAACCTCACCCCGGAGCGGAAGGTGGGCCGGGGGACCTTCGAGGAGGTGCTGGCGGGGCGGTTCGGCGACCGCTGATGTCAACCAGGGTTGACATCGCCGCAACTGTCAACCATAGTTGACAGCATGAGTGAGAGCGGAGAACTCGCGGCCGCGGCGAGCAGCCGTGACCCCGCGGTCGGGCTCCGGGCGGTCCGCGCACTGCGCGACCTGGCGGACCGCCTGGAAGGCCTGCAGGTGGGTAACGCCCGGTCGCGGGGCTGGTCCTGGCAGGACATCGCGGTTTGCCTCGGGGTCACCAGGCAGGCGGTGCACAAGAAGTACGCCCGGCGCGGGCCCGGCAAGGACCAGGACGGAGGCTGAACGATGTTCGAGCGTTTCACCGACCCGGCGCGGCAGGTGGTGGCTGCGGCCCAGCAGGAGGCCGGGGAGCTGCGGCACGACCGCATCGGGACGGAGCACCTGCTGCTGGCGATCCTGGCCCGGCCGGACGACCCGGCCGCCGGCGTCCTGATCGGGCTGGGGCTGGACCACGAGGCCGCCCGGCGGGCAGTGGTCCGGCTGCTCGGGCCGGGGGACGACACGCAGGCGCTGGCCTCGATCGGAGTGGACCTGGACGCCGTCCGGGCCGCGGTCGAATCGGCCTTCGGTGAAGGCGCGCTGGACGCGCCGGCCGAGGAGGAGCCGAAGCGGCGGGGCTGGTTCAGGTTGGATTCGAGGGCGGGCCGGAGTCCGTTCAGTGCCCGGGCGAAGAAGGCGCTGGAACTGTCGCTGCGCGAATCGCTGCGGCTCAAGTCCGGTCAGATCGCGGTCGGGCACCTGCTGCTGGGGGTCCTCCGGGAGGGGGACGGGTTCGGCGCCCGGGTGATCGTCGATCACGGACTGGATCCGCAGGCCGTCCGGCGGGCTGTCGAGGGGGTGCTGGCGTGAACCGGCGGGTTCGGCGGTGCGCCGGCCGGACGGCCGCCCGGCCGGGGGCGACCGGGCGCGCCTGAGCTACCCGTACGGCGAGCACGGCTGCCCCTTCCCGGCTCAGGAGGCCGCCGAGGTGATCGCCACTGCGGCGATCGAGGTGCTGCCGGTCCGGCCGCACTGGCAGTCGGTCAAGACGCGTGGCCCCGTCCGGGTTTCCGGGCGGGGCCGTCGTGCTGTCGGGCGGGGGCGGAGCTCCCGGTCGGGGTGTCGACGGATGAAGGTCGACGTGGACCTTGGCGGCGGCTGGCGGCTGCGTTAACGTCATCGGATCGGTTCGTCCGTCGCCCGCTCGCGACCTCTGCACGCCCGTCTCCGGTACAGCGCGATGTTGTTCAGCCCACCGTCGGCAGCACGCCCTGGCGAGGAGGACCGCATTGACCCTCAACCCGACCGCGCCGTCCAGGAGTTCCGGTCATCGCGGTTCCGGCCGCCGCTTGGCCGTCGTACCCGCCCTGCTCGCGGCGCTGGCCCTGACCGCGGCCTGTTCCAACAGCTCAGGCGGTTCGGGCGGCGGGGGTGACGCGGCGGTCCCGTCGCTGTCCGGCGACTGTGCCAAGTACCAGCCGTACGCCGGGCATTCGGGAACCACGGTGACGATGTTCGCCTCGATCCTCAGTCCGGAGTCGGACAACCTGGAGAAGTCCTGGGCCGAGTTCGCCAAGTGCACCGGCATCAAGATCAGTTACGAGGGCTCGAACGACTTCGAGTCCCAGCTGCCGGTCCGGGTGGCCGGCGGCAACGCCCCGGACTTCGCGATCATCCCGCAGCCGGGCCTGCTGGCGCAGATGGTGAAGAGCGGCAAGGTGGTCAAGCCGCCCGCCCAGACGGTCACCAACGAGGACCGGTGGAGTCCGATCTGGAAGACCTACGGCTCGGTCAACGGCACCTTCTACGCGGCGCCGATGAGCGCCAACATGAAGTCGCTGGTCTGGTACTCGCCGAAGGCCTTCAAGGCGGGCGGCTACGAGGTGCCGAAGACCTGGGCGGACCTGATGGCGCTCAGCGACCGGATCGCCAAGTCCGGTGGCGCCAAGCCCTGGTGCGGCGGCATCGCCTCGGGCACGGCCACCGGCTGGCCGGCCACCGACTGGCTGGAGGAGGTGGTGCTCGGCACGTACGGCGGTGACGTGTACGACCAGTGGGTCGGCCACCAGGTGAAGTTCTCCGACGAGAAGATCACCACGGCGATGAAGACCGTCGCCGGCTGGATGCAGAACCCGGCCTGGGTCAACGGCGGTTACGGCGACGTCAAGTCGATCGCTACCACCACCTTCCAGGACGCGGGCGCGCCGGTCCTCACCGGCAAGTGCGCCATGCTCCAGCAGGCGTCGTTCTACGAGGCGCAGTGGCCCAAGGGCACCAAGGTCGGCCCGGACGGCGACGTGTTCGCCTTCCACCTGCCCGCGGTGAACCCGGCGATCCCCAACCCGGTCGAGGGCGGCGGCGAGTTCCTGGCCGCCTTCTCCGGCCGGCCCGAGGTGCAGGCGGTGCAGAACTACCTGTCCAGCTCGGACTGGGCGAGCAGCCGGGTGAAGACCGCGACGGGCTGGGTCTCGGCCAACCAGGGCGTGGACAAGAGCCTGTACACCGACCCGATCGACCGGCTGTCGGCGGACGCGCTGACCGACCCGGCGGCGACCTTCCGCTTCGACGGCTCCGACCTGATGCCGGCCGCCATCGGTTCCGGGCAGGAGTGGAAGTCGCTGACCGCCTGGTTCGCCGAGGGGCAGTCGATCCAGAAGACCGCCGCCGACATCGACGCCGCCTGGCCGCAGTAGCCGCCCGCCCGTACGAGGCGCACGCCCCCAGTGGGCGCCTGGCCGTGGTGGGTACTCGGCCGCAGTGGGCGCCTGGCCGTGGTGGGCGCCGAGCCGGACTCGTGCCGGGCCCGGCCGGGCGCCGTTCAGGACCACCTGTCGAGGGCGGTGCGGGGCCACCCACCCGCACCGCCCGCCCCTTCCCACCAGAACAGGAGGGACGCACCGTCATGTCCGTACCCGGAACCCCTTCACCGGTCACCGCGCTCGCCACCGGCTCCTGGGGCGACGCGGCGGTCAAGTTCGGCAACAGCCTCGGCGCCGTCGCGGGCTTCCTCGGCATCCTGCTGCTGGTCTTCTTCGCCGCGGGCCGGGCCCGCGGCCGACTCTCCCGCCCGCTGTCGGTGGTGGTGTTCCTCGGCCCGGCCGCGGTGCTGCTGCTGGTGGGCCTGGTCGTGCCGCTGATCCGCACGGTCTATCTGAGCCTGCAGAACGCCGACGGCAGCGGGTTCGTCGGCGGCGAGAACTTCGGCTGGGCGTTCACCACCGACTCGGTGCAGAAGGTGCTGGTCAACACGCTGCTCTGGCTGGTGGTCGCGCCGTTGGCGGCGACCGGCCTGGGCCTGGTGCTGGCGCTGCTGGTGGACCGGATGCGCGGCCAGGCGGTGTACAAGTCGCTGATCTTCATGCCGATGGCGATCTCGCTGGTCGGCGCCTCGATCATCTTCAAGTTCGTCTACGAGTCGCGCGGGCCGGGCCAGTCGCAGATCGGCCTGCTGAGCCAACTCGCCATCGCGGTGGGCTGGGACGACCCGCCGAACTGGATGCTCTCGCAGCCGCTGAACACCTTCCTGCTGATGGCGGTGATGGTCTGGGTGCAGACGGGCTTCGCGCTGGTGGTGCTGTCGGCGGCGATCAAGGCGATCCCCGACGAGGTCACCGAGGCGGCCCGGCTGGACGGCGCGCAGGGGGTGCGGCTGTTCTGGTACGTCACGGTGCCGATGATCCGCACCACGGTGGTGGTGGTGCTGACCACCATCATGATCATCACGCTGAAGGCCTTCGACATCGTCCGCACCATGACCGGCGGCAACTTCGGCACCCAGGTGCTGGCCAACGAGATGTACTCGCAGTCCTTCGTGCAGTTCGACACCGGGCGGGGCAGTGCCCTCGCGGTGATCCTCTTCCTCGCGGTGCTGCCGTTGGTGGCCTACAACATCGTCCAGCTGCGGAAGGAGCGTGGGGTCCGATGAGCGCACCGCACGACAGGCCGGCCCGCGCGATGAGCGCGCCGCACGGCAGCCCGGTCCGGAAGGCCTTCAGCAGCCCGCTGGCCTCGGTCTTCGTGATCGCGGTGACCGTCCTGTGGACGATCCCGACGGTGGGCCTGCTGGTGACCTCGCTGCGCCCCAAGCAGGACGTGACGGCGAACGGCTGGTGGAACGCCTTCCTCCACCCGGACCTGGGCCTGGGCAACTACCACACGGTGCTGTTCGAGGGCGGCTCCGGCGTCTCCACCGGGCTGATGCCGTTCCTGGTGAACTCGCTGGCGATCAGCGTCCCGGCCACCCTGTTCCCGCTGGTGCTGGCGGCGATGGCGGCGTACGGGCTGGCCTGGGTGCGGTTCCGGGGGAGCGACACGGTGTTCTTCGGGGTGTTCGCGCTCCAGGTGGTGCCGATCCAGATGGCGCTGATCCCGCTGCTGCGGCTCTTCTCCGGCGGTGCGCACCTGGGGTCGCTGACGTTGATTCCGGCGGTGGACCTGAAGGGCAGCTACGCGCCGGTGTGGCTGGCGCACACCATGTTCGCGCTGCCGCTGGCGGTGTTCCTGCTGCACAACTTCATCGCCCAGCTGCCGCGGGACCTGATGGAGGCGGCGGTGGTGGACGGGGCCTCGCACTTCAAGATCTTCCGTTCGATCGTGCTGCCGCTGTGCACCCCGGCGCTGGCCTCGTTCGCGATCTTCCAGTTCCTGTGGGTCTGGAACGACCTGCTGGTCGCGCTGACCTTCGCGGGCGGCACGCCGGAGGTGGCGCCGATGACGGTCCGGCTGGCGCAGCTGTCCGGGTCCTTCGGCGGGCGGTGGGAGCTGCTGACGGCCGGGGCGTTCCTGTCGATCATCGTCCCGCTGATCGTCTTCTTCAGCTTGCAGCGGTACTTCGTCCGGGGCTTGCTGGCGGGGTCGGTGAAGGGGTAGCGGAGGGGTGGTGGATGGGCCGCGGGAGGGGTGCGGGAAGGCGGGGGGAGGCTGCGGGAGAGGCGCGGGAGGGCTGGGGGAGGGTCGCGGGGGCGGTGGCGGGAAGGCGGGCCGAGATTTCTGAACTTGTTCAGAACTGAGTTTTGAACCTGTTCAGAATGGTCTACAGTCGGCTGCAGCCGCGGCGCCGAGCGCGCCCGACGGCGGACTGCCCCAAGGGCGGCTTCCGCATGCCCGCCGACCACCGAGGGGGACTCATGTCCGGCCCGTCCCCGCCCGCCCCGGCCGACCTGCGGCCCGAGCCCGGACCCGCGACGCCGCCCGGCCCCCATTGGGGGTCCGGCGTGACCGTGCCGCCGCACCACGGGTGGCTGCGCCCGAGCGACCCCGAGCGCAGGGCGGCCGCCACGCCCCGGGTCCTCCTCCTGGCGCTGCTCACCGGCCTGCTGACGGCCTGGCTGCTGTTCGACGGCGTGGGCGTCAACCTGCTGATCTGCGCCGGGGCCACCGCTGCCGCGGCCGGTCTCGCCGCCCGGTCGGCGGGCCGCCGGATCCGGCCCTGGACGGTGGTGTGGAGCCTGCTCGCCGTCGCCCTGCTCGCCGTCCCGGCGCTCTGGGAGGCGGGCTGGCCGGTGACGCTGTCCATCGGGTGCGCACTCGGCCTGGCCTCGCTCGCGCTGCACGGCGGCCGCCGCTGGGCGGGCGTCCTGCTCCCCCTGCCCGCCGTCCTCTGGCAGCTGCCGCCCGGCGCGCTCTGGCTGAGGGACGGGCTGCGCGGCCGGAGCCTGCCCCACCGGGGCCGGATCGTCCCGGTGCTCAAGGCGCTCGCGGTCGCCGCCGTCCTGCTGACCGTCTTCGGCCTGCTGTTCGCCGGTGCGGACGCCGCCATGGCGGACCTGCTGGGCAGCCTCAGCCCCAGCCTCGACCTCGGCGGGCTCCCGCTGCGCGCGGTGCTGTTCGCACTGGGGGCGTTCACCGCCCTGGGCTTCGCCCACATCGCGGCCGGGCCGCGCCGCTGGGACCGTACGGTCGTCCGGCCGGGCCGGGCCCGCCGCCGGCTGGAGTGGGCGCTGCCGCTGGTCGCGCTCAACCTGATGTTCGGCGCCTTCGCGGTGATCCAGGCCCTGGTGGTGCTCGGTGGCGCCGACGCCGTCCTGCGCAACACCGGGATGAGCCGCTCCGAGTACGCCCGGCAGGGCTTCTGGCAGCTGAGCGTGATCACCGCGCTCACCCTGGTCGTGGTGGCGGTCGCCAAGCGCTGGGCCCCGCGCAGCACGCCCGCCGACCGCCGGGTGGCGCGGATCCTGCTCGGCGCGCTCTGCGTGCTCGCCCTGGTCGTGGTCGCCTCGGCGCTCGGCCGGATGTGGTTCTACGTCGACGCCTCCGGGCTGACCAGGCTGCGGCTCTGGGTGCTGGTGGTCGAGGGCTGGCTCGGCGTCGTCCTGCTGCTGCTGATCACCGCCGGGCTGACCCGCTCGGCGGGCTGGCTGCCCCGCGTCGTCGTCCTCAGCGGCATGCTCACGGCGGCGGTGTACGGGCTGATGGGCCCGGACGCGATCATCGCCGAGCAGAACGTCGCCCGCTTCGAGCGGACCTCCCGGATCGACCTGCGCAACGTCCGCGACCTCTCGCCGGACGCCGCCCCCGCCCTGGACCGGCTCCCCGCCGCCCAGCGGACCTGCGCGCTGCAGCTGATCCGCGCCGGGCTGGAGAACCGCCCCGGGCAGCCCTGGTACGCGACCAGCGCCTCCGCCGCCCGGGCCCGGGAGATCCTGGCGCAACGGCCGCTGGTGGACCAGTTGGAGGAGGGGCGCACCTCCTGCGAGCGGGCCGGGATGAGGTACCAGGACCTCTGGCCCTGACGCCTGCGCCTGTCTCGGGGGGGCGTGCGTTTGGGGCGGGGCTGGTGTGAGGAGGGGAAACGCGGCCGGGAAACGAGGCTGGGAAACGCGGCCGGGCCGGCCGGGAGCGTGCTGCTCCCGGCCGGCCCGGTGTGGTGCGGTGTGCCCTGGTCGGGCTCAGTGCATCGCGACGCCGGAGGCCCCGCTCGGCAGGTCGCTGGCCTTGGCCTTGATCACGAAGACCGAGACCACCAGCGCCAGCCCGGCGAGCACGGCGCCCACGATGAAGCCGTGCGAAATCCCCTGGGTGAGGACCGAGTTGGCGGCGTCGGTGCCCTTCGGGAACTCGTGGTGCTGCTGGAGGTAGGCCAGCTGGTCCGGAGTGGCCGACTGGAGGAACTTCGGCTGCTGGAGCTTGCCCTCGGCGGTGGCGTAGTGCGCGAAGACCGTGGTCAGGATCGACAGGCCGAGCGAACCGCCGATCTGCTGCATGGAGTTCAGCAGGCCGGATGCGGCACCGGTCTCCTGGCCGGGGACGCCCGCGACCGCGAGCAGCATCACCGGGACGAAGATCAGGCCCATGCCGAAGCCGAAGATGACCGTGGGGCCGAGCACCCCGTCCAGGTAGCCGCTGTCCTTGCTCATCTGGGTCAGCCAGGTGAGGCCGACGGTGACCAGCAGGGCGCCGCCCGCCATGAACGGCTTCGGGCCGTACTTGGCCTGGAGGCTGGAGGCGAGCTGCGCGGCGATGATGATCGACACGCTGATCGGGAGGAAGGACACGCCGGCCTTCAGCGGGCTGTAGCCGAGCGGGCCCTGCACGAAGAGCGTGATGTAGAAGAAGATGCCGAACATGGCCGCGGCCAGGCAGAGCATCATCACCAGGCCGCCGGTGCGGTTGCGGTTGGCGAGCAGGTGCAGCGGGGTGATCGGCTGGTCGGTGCGGTTCTCGATCACGACGAACGCGGCGAGCAGCAGCACACCGCCCGCGAAGGAACCGAGCGTGATGCTGTCCGACCAGCCGTCCGAGGCGGCCCGGATGAACCCGTAGACCAGGCCGACCAGGCCGAGCGTCGAGGTGAGTGCGCCCGGCAGGTCGAAGCGGCCCGCGTGGCGCTCGGACTCGGCGATGTAGCGCGGTGCGGCGAGCGCGATCAGCGCGGCGATCGGCACGTTGACGAAGAAGACCCAGCGCCAGTCCAGGTACTCGGTGAGCAGACCGCCGGCCAGCAGGCCGATCGCGGCACCGGACCCGGCCACCGCCGAGAAGACGCCGAACGCCTTGTTGCGTTCCGGCCCTTCCTCGAAGTTGGTGGCGATCAGGGCGAATGCCGTCGGTGAGCAGATCGCGCCGCCGATGCCCTGGAGCGCGCGGGCGGCCAGCAGCATCCCCCCGTCCTGGGCGAATCCGCCCAGCAGGGAGGCGAAGCCGAACAGCAGGGTCCCGAAGATGAACACCCGGCGGCGGCCGAGGATGTCGCCCGCGCGCCCGCCGAGCAGCAGCAGCCCGCCGAAGGTCAGCGTGTAGGCGTTGATGACCCACGACAGGTTGGTGGTCGAGAAGTTCAGTGCGTCCCTGATCTGCGGCAACGCGATGTTCACGATGGTGGCGTCGAGCACCACCATCAACTGCGTGGCCGCGATGACGGTCAGGGTGATGCCCTTGCCCCGGCCCTGACTGCTCTTTGGTGGTGAGTTCTTGCTGATCGTGTCGGAGATAGCCACGATTGTGCCCCCTGCTGGCTATGTGCCTGGCTGCGTGCTTCGTACGCCGCGGACCGACTGGTCCGGCGTGAGCCCACGGTCTGGCGCGGGCTAGGAAGGAACGGGATCGTTCACTAATGCGGACGATATCCTGGGCCTGATTGTGAACGCAAGCGTTCCCTAAGGATGGTGGCGATGGATCGGTTGGTGCGGCGCCTGACGGCGGACCGGGCGACCGGTCGGGCGGGCGCCCGACCGCTTGAGGCGGCGGACGCGCCCCCGTCACCCGCGGCGGGACCGGGGGCGACGCCCGAGCCGGCGGCTCACTGCCCGGTGCGGATCGCCCGCGAGGCCCTCACACGGCCGGTGCGGCGCCGCGGGAAGGAGTTGGAGAACGCGATCTTCGAGGCCACGGTCGACCAGCTCACCTCCGGCGGATACGCGCGGCTGACGATGGAAGGCGTCGCCGGCGCGGCGCGGACCGGGAAGGCCGCGCTCTACCGGCGCTGGGCGTCCAAGGACGAACTGGTCATCGACGCCCTGGACGCCACTCTCCCACGCCCCTACGACACCCCCGACCTCGGGTCCGCGGATCTCGAATTGCGGCAGCTCATCGAGGTGTTCATGGGCGCGATGAACTCCCCGACGGGCGCCGCGATCCAGACGCTGATGGGTGAGATCGACCATGAACGGGCCGAGGTGTTCAAGGACTTCATCGGCCAACGGGTGATCGAGCCGACCAAGGAGACCATCCTGGCGATCCTGCGCCGCGGCGCCGACCGCGGCGACGTCCGGCCCGGCGCGGCCACCGCGCTGGTCGCGGACGTCGTCCCGGCGATGCTGCTCTACCAGGTGAAGATCTGCGGCCGGGAGAACACGGGGCCGGACTTCGGGGCCCGGCTGCTGGACGAGGTGCTGTACCCGCTGATCCGCGCCTGAGTGCGGCCGCTGCTGCGGCTCCGCGGGCGGGGGCTGTCGGCGGCCGGCCCGGGCGGCTGAGCGGCGGGGCTTAGGCTGGATGCTGCCCAGCTGAACGGGCTGCCCCTCCGCCGAACGGAACTCGCGATGCCCATCGTCCCGCCGACGCACTCCGTCGAGCGCTCGCTCCGCCGGGCCGGCGCCAAGATCGTCGTCGGCCTGGACGAGGTCGGGCGCGGCGCCTGGGCCGGCCCGGTCACCGTGGGCGCGGCCGTCACCGGCCTGCGCAGGGCCCCGGAGGGGCTGACCGACTCCAAGCTGCTCACCGAACTGCGCCGCCGCGCGCTCGCCCCGGTCCTCGCCGACTGGGTCACCGCCTACGCGCTCGGCCATGCCTCGCCGCAGGAGTGCGACGAACTCGGCATGACGGCGGCGCTGCGGCTGGCCGCCGTCCGCGCGCTGGAGGCGCTGCCGGTCGA
The DNA here is from genome assembly GCF_040684355.1 of Kitasatospora sp. NPDC091276. NCBI lineage: Bacteria > Bacillati > Actinomycetota > Actinomycetes > Kitasatosporales > Streptomycetaceae > Kitasatospora > Kitasatospora sp. NPDC091276. Next base: position 76,042 of record NZ_JBFBFU010000024.1, read on the forward strand.
GCCCGACGCGGTGATCCTGGACGGCAAGCACGACTACCTGGGCGGCCCCTGGCGGGTGCGTACGGTGATCAAGGGTGACCAGTCCTGCATCTGCGTCTCCGCCGCCTCGGTGCTCGCCAAGGTCCACCGCGACGGGCTGATGGCCGAACTCGGCGAGGAATGCCCGGAATACGGCTTCGCGGACAACGCCGGCTACCCGTCCCCGGTGCACCGCGCCGCGCTGGAGGAGTTCGGCCCCACCGGGCATCACCGGCTCTCCTGGGCATACCTGGACGCGCTGCCGAAGTGGCGGCACCTGAAGCGCGTCCGGGACGTCGCGGGTGCGGTCGAAGGCTCCGCCGACGAACAGTTGACGCTCGGTTTCTGACGGTCCGTCTGGAATTGCCTGGGTGGGGCGGTGGGTGTGCGGTGCCCGATGGGTGGGGTGCGCGTGCGTGTTCGAGCCGCATTTGATAGATATCCGGGTATGCCTGTCTTCCCCGAGGAGTCGGAGATTCACGAGAGCCTCCCGGGCCCCGGCGTTCCCTTCCCCCGAGAGTCGGACGCACAAGCCCTCCGCGCGCCTGCCAACGGCGGCGCTTCTTCCACCGCACCCACCACCGTCGCCGCCGTTCCGGTGCCCGGCCCCCGTCCGGCACCGCCGCGCCCGGCACCCCCGCGCGCCGACCGCTCCGGTCCGCCGCGACTGATCCCCAAGCCCTCTCCGGCGCAGCGCCGTTCGGGCGGCGCCGAACCGCAGGTCGAGATCCAGCGCGTCGCCGCCACCCCGGCGCGGGCGCTGGAACGCGCGGACGCCGCGGTCGACCGACTGCTGGACGCCGGCCGCGACCCGGGCGCCATCCTGGTGCTGACGGTCGGCGAGGCGCACCCGTGGCAGCAGCACGAACTCTCCTTCGGTGAGGAGCGCTACTGGGCGCAGCTCGCCGAGGGCGGGGACGTGTTCTACGCGGACGTCGCGCTGACCCGCCCGGTGCGCCGGGAGGTGGTCGTCCTGGTGGTCAACGGGGGAACGGCCGTCCGGGCCGCCGAGGCCCACGCCAAGGCGCTCGGCCACACGACCGCGCTGCTCGTGGTCTGCGGTGACGCCGGCCCGGTCGCCACCGGGGCGGCCGGAACCGCGCCCGGCCGTTCGATCGGCGCCTGACCACGACGGAGCCACCCCCGGGCCCGGCGCCGCACGGTGCCGGGCCCGGGTCCGTCGTACCCCGGTGGCGGCGAGGGCGTACGGTCCGGGGCGCGGGCCGACCCGTGGCTGGTCTCGCCCGTGCCTGGTCCTGGTGTCGGCTGTCGGGCCTTGGGGTCGGCTCCGGCCGTGGCATCGTCTGCGATCGTGGCGTCGCCCGTGGCCGCGGCCCGTGGGTGTCGGCGGGACCAGTGGGGTCAGCAGGTGCCGGTGCGCCGGGCTGGCTGGACGGCCGCGACCCGCGCCGGGGGCCACGGGTGCTCGGACTGCCGGGCGTGCTGGGCCCGTTCGGCCGCCTGGTGCCGGGCGCGCTGGCCGCGCGGGGCGTCCAGCGCCGAGCGCGGCGGCAGTTCCGTGACGGTGTGCACCACCCCGTCCGCCCACGAGCCCGCGTGCGGATCGCGTCCGCTCCGGCCGTCCCCGAGGACGTGCCAGCCCGCCGGGGTGAGCCCGATGTACGAGCCGCAGCGCAGGCCGTGCAGGACGGCCGCGTCCCGCAGCGCCCACATCCAGGCGCCGTCCTGTTCGGTCCAGCCGGGTGCGCCCTCGCGGCAGCGCAACAGCACGGCCGTGCGGGTCGGTTCGGCCAGCCGCAGGTCGTGCGGGGTGATCTGGCGCAGGTGCGTGAGCACGGCGTTGCGGTGCTGCCAGCCGTCGGTGTCGTGTGGCCAGGGCGTGAACGAGGCCGAGGCGGACACGTGGTGCAGCGCGTTGAGGACGGCGATCACGACCGTGCCCGGCTGGGGCAGGTGGCGCTGGTGCAGTTCCACCACGAACTCGCGCGGGTCGCGCAGCAACGGGATCCCCGAGGCGGTCCAGGTCTCCAGGTCCAGCAGCCGTCTGGGCGCCGAACTCCGGGCGAGGGGATGCTGACCTCGGCCGATACCGTTGATCACGATCCTCCTTCCTGACCCACTGGCACGCGGGTACGTGGGTACGCCGAAGGCCGGGTCCAGCGGACAGGGTTTCGGGTACGCGCCAATTCTCGCGGTATCCGGGGTGGAGCGGCAACGATGAAACGATGAACGCCACCCGAAAGCCCACGTTCCGCCGGATATGTTCCACCGTGTTCCGGGCGTCGTTCGGGCGGCGTTGGACCTTGATCCAGACCGTGTGCGGGGTCCGGTGAACCGCTGTCGGCACGGTGACCACTCCTTTCCCCGCTCCGGCGTCCCGCGTGTTCGCGAGTGGGCTGCTTTCTCCCTTCGTTAGGCCATTCGAGTGATGGGTGGAGTGGCGGCCCGCTGCCGCCCGGTCACCCCTGCACGGCCAGCACCAGGGGCAACACCGCGCTCGCCCCGGCACGGCGCAGCAGCCTGGCGGCCACGGTGACCGTCCAGCCCGAGTCGACGAGGTCGTCCACCAGTAGCACCGGCCCGCCGGCCTCGGCCACCGCCTGCGCCACCTCCGGCGGCAGCGTCAGCGCGCCGGCCAGCGAGTGCAGTCGCTGGGCGCTGTTGCTGCGCGCGCCGTGCGGGGGCCGACCGTCGGCGTACTCGATCCGGCCGAGCAGCGGCAGCCGGCCGATCTCGGCGATCCGCGCACCGAGGCTGCCCACCAGCTGGGGGCGGGTCGAGGAGGCCATGACCACCACGCCGACCGGCCGCTCCAGCCGGGCGCCGTCCGCCGTCGCGGGCCCGGCCCAGCCGCCGGGGCCGCGGGCCCAGTCGGCGAGCACCGCGACCAGGGCGTCCACGGCCTCTCCGGGGACCGGTACGTCCGGGGCCTGGTCGGCCAGCAGGGTGCGCAGCCGGTTGCCCCAGCCGATGTCGGACAGCCGGCCGAGCGCCCGCCCGTTCTCGGCCTGCTCGCCCGCCGGGATCCGGCCCTTGAGGGGCACGCCGAGGGAGTCCATCCCGGTGGGCCAGAGCCGGCGCGGCTCGAAGCTGATGCCCGGGCGGCCGAGGGCGGCCCGGGCCGCGTCCAGCGCCTCGGCGGAGACCTCGGCGGTGTGCAGCGGTCCCGCGCAGTTGTCGCACCGGCCGCACGGACGGGCCTGCTCGTCGTCCAGCTGGCGGCGCAGGAACTCCATCCGGCAGCCGGTGGTCGCCGCGTACTCGCGCATCGCCCGCTGTTCGGCCTCGCGGGAGGCCGCGACCTTGGCGTACCGGGCGGTGTCGTACGCCCAGCTCTGCCCGGTGGCCGTCCAGCCGCCCTTGACCCGGCGGACGGCGCCGTCCACGTCGAGCACCTTGAGCATGGTCTCCAGCCGGGTGCGGCGCAGGTCCACCCGGGGCTCCAGCGCGGCGGTGGACAGCGGGCGGCCGGCCTCGGCCAGCGCGTCGATGGTGCGGCGCACCTGCTCCTCCGGCGGGAAGGCCAGCGAGGCGAAGTAGCGCCAGATCGCCTCGTCCTCGCGCCCGGGCAGCAGCAGCACCTCGGCCCGGTCGACGCCGCGCCCGGCCCGGCCGACCTGCTGGTAGTAGGCGATCGGCGAGCTGGGCGAGCCCAGGTGCACCACGAAGCCCAGGTCGGGCTTGTCGAAGCCCATGCCCAGCGCGGAGGTGGCGACCAGCGCCTTGACCCGGTTGGCCAGCAGGTCGGCCTCGGCGGTGCGGCGCTCGGCGTCCTCGGTGCGGCCGGAGTAGGAGGCCACCGGGAAGCCCCGCTCGCGGAGGAAGGCCGTCACCTCCTCGGTGGCGGCCACCGTCAGGGTGTAGACGATGCCCGAGCCCGGCAGCCGGTCGAGGTGGTCGGCGAGCCAGGCCAGCCGGTGCGCCGGGTCGGGCAGGGGCAGCACGCCCAGGGTGAGGCTCTCCCGGTCGAGGGGCCCGCGCAGCACCAGGGCGTGCTCGTCGGTGCTGCCGGTGCCGAGCTGCTCGGCGACGTCCGCGGTGACCCGGGCGTTGGCGGTGGCGGTGGTGGCCAGCACCGGGACGCCTGGCGGGAGCTCGGCGAGCATCGTGCGCAGCCGGCGGTAGTCGGGGCGGAAGTCGTGGCCCCAGTCCGAGATGCAGTGGGCCTCGTCGACCACGAGCAGGCCGGTGGAGGCGGCGAGCTTGGGCAGCACCTGGTCGCGGAAGTCGGGGTTGTTCAGCCGCTCGGGGCTGACCAGCAGGACGTCGACCTTCCCGGCGGAGACCTCGGCCTGGATCTCGTCCCACTCGTCGGTGTTGGCCGAGTTGATGGTCCGGGCGTGGATGCCGGCCCGGGCCGCCGACTCGACCTGGTTGCGCATCAGGGCGAGCAGCGGGGAGACGATCACCGTCGGCCCGGCGCCCCGGGCCCGGAGCAGGGCGGTGGAGATGAAGTAGACCGCGGACTTCCCCCAGCCGGTGCGCTGCACGACCAGGGCGCGGCGGTGGTCGACCACGAGGGCCTCGATGGCCGTCCACTGGTCCTCGCGCAGGGCGGCACCGGGCCCGGCGAGCTCGCGCAGGACGGCCTCGGCCCGCGCCCGGACCTCGGCGCGGTCGGCGGTGGCGGTGGTGTGGTTCTCGGACTGCTGCATGGCGTCCATGTAACCCCGAGCCGCCGACATGGGGCGAATGCCGGGGCTGCGGAGAGATGGAGGCCGGATGTATTTCATCAGCTCCTCAGCTGAACGGCCGCCGACTAATCACCCGGGGGAGTGGGCGCGGTGTGCTCCGAATGAGGGAAGCGGAAAACGAGGGCGGGGTTATCCACAGGAAAAGAGAAAAATCCGGTGCGTCTCTCGGATTGCGTCACGCTTCCGGTCATGAACGCCGCGAACAACCGGAGCGTCATGAACAACGGGAGCGTCATGAACAACGAGCGCGTCACCCTGTCCCTCGGCCCGTCCTCCGGCCACCGGCCGGTCACCATGCGCGGCCCGGCCGACATGGCCGAGCTGCTGCCCTACCTCCTGGGGTTCTACCCCGACGACAGCATCGTCGCGGTCGGCCTCCAGGGCCCCGACCTGCACCAGGGCGGAGTGATCCGGGCGGACGTCCCGGAGTCGCCCGAGCAGTGGCCGGCTGCGGCGGAGGAGACGGCCGCCCTGCTGGTCGCGCTCTCCGAGCGGCACGGCGAGCGGCCGGTCCAAGTGCTCCTCTACCTCTGCCAGGATCCGACCACGGCGCACGCCCCTCCGGTGGTGGACGGCCTGCGGCCGCTGGCGGGCGACCTCCGCGCGGCCTTCGGGCGCAGGGGGGTGGCCGTCAAAGAGTCGCTCTGCGTCTCGGACGGCCGCTGGTGGTCCTTCCTCTGCCGCCGCGCCGGGTGCTGCGATCCGGCGGGCAACCCGATCCGCCGTGCCCCCGGCCCGGGCCCGGCGGCCGCCGCCGCGGCGTTCGCCGGCCTCGCGCCGCGTGGCAGCCGGAAGGCGATCATCGGCGGGCTGGCCCCGATCGGCCCGCCGGGGGCGGACGCCCAGCGCGCGGCGCTCGCCCGGGCCGAGGCCGCTGAGGCCGCCAACGGTGCTGACGGCGCTGGGGGCTCCGGGGGTGCGTCCGTCCAGGAGCAGGGCGCCGACCTGCTCGACCAGGCCTTCGCCGAGTTCGCGGCCGGGGCCCGGGAGCTCGACGAGGAGCGGGCGGCCCGGCTGCTGGTCGCCCTGCGGGACCGCCTCACCCGGGATCGCGGAGTCGAGTACACCCGACCCGCCGAGCTCGCGCCCGCCGAGCGGCTCTGGCGCTTCCTCGCCCGGCGCGCCGTGCCCCCCTACGAGGGCTGTGCGGTGGCCCCGCTCACGCTGCTGGCCTGGGCCTCCTGGGTGGCGGGGGACACCGCGACGGCCCGCGTCGTGCTGGGCCACGTCCTTCGGCTCGACCCGTCCTACCTGCTGGCCGAGCTGCTGTACGAGTCGTTGAACGACGGCATGACGCCCGACGCGCTGCTCGCGGCGGTCGAGGCGCAGCGTCGGCGGCGCGAGGCGGGTGGGCCCGTGCCGGCGCCCGGCGGCGAACCGGGGCCGGCGCCCGCCGAGGGCCCGGGTGGTAACCAGGCCGGCCGCGGTGGGCCGTCGGGGCTGCCCGGGCCGGCGGGGGCCTCACGCCGCCGCCGGCCTGCCCGCCGGAAGGCCTCGAAGGCGGCTCAGGCCACAGCGGGGCCGGCCGAGCACGGCCCCGTCGGCCCGGCCGGCCCCGCCGAGCCGACGCCGCGTCCGGACGGTCCGGGCCCGCTCGCCCTGCTACCGGTGCCCGGGTGCGCTCCGGTGCCCCGGCAGCGGTCCGCCCGGGGTCTGCGGCTCGGCCGGACAGCGGTGTCCCGGGCCGCCGCCGCACCGTCGGCCGCCGGGCGCCACCGGTGCCGGGGCGTCCGTCGGGCGGCGAGGGGAGCCCACCATGCGCGCTGACCTCGCCGGGCGTCCGTCAGGGGCCGTCCGGAGCCTCGCCGCCCGGCCCGGGCGGGCTTCGCTAGGCCTCGCCGCGCGCCAGCTTGATCAGGCGGTCGAGCACCTTGCCGCCGCTCGCCCGAAGGCCGTCGTGCTCCCACTCGTTGGTGATCCAGGTCCGCAGACCGCGCACCGCGCGGGCGGTCGCCAGCGAGTCGGCGGTGTCCACGTACATGTCGTCGTGGTAGACCGCCGCCACGACGGGGACGGTGTTGGCGGCCAGCCGCGTCGGGTCGTACAGGTCGGGCCAGTCGGTGCGGGCGGCCAGCAGGTCCGCGGTCTCCTTCAGCGGGCGCAGCGCCGGGTCGGTGTCGAACATCCAGGGGTAGATCATCTCCCCGGTGAACAGCACCGGTGCGCCGGAGTCCAGCGCCGCCCGGGCGTCGAACTGCGGGAACTCCTTGCGGACCCGATCGGCAGACCAGGCGGTGCCGCCCTGGTCCACCGAGCGCTGGCCGTAGATCGACTCGTGCAACACGGCGTACAGCGGGCCCTCCGCGAAGGAGAGCTTGGCCTGGACACCGGCCAGGAAGGTGTCGGACAGCTCGGGGCCGGCCGCGCCGTCCACCCAGGCCTCCTCCAGCAGGTAGTGCAGGGTGCCGGAGCCGCTGCCGCCGCCGAGCATCAGCCCGAGGGCCTGGAACGCCTCGACGGTCAGCAGTCCGCCGTCGGGCAGCGTCGCGGGGGCGGCGGCGAGGTGCGCGGCGATCCGCCGTACCGCCTCGACGTCCTGCGGGAACCTGGCGTAGTGGTCCTCGTTCTTGTGGACCACCCGCGGGTAGGCGGCGCGGTAGACGTCGTCCGCCGAACTGCCGAGGCCGGACAGACCGCCGGTGATGAAGGCCTCGGCCAGGCCCTCGGGGGCGAAGGAGAGGTAGGTGAGGGTGCAGAAGCCGCCGAAGCTCTGGCCGAGCACGCTCCAGCGCCGGTCCGCGCCGAGCAGCTGGTGGCGGATCAGCTCGGCGTCCCGCACGATCGAGTCCGCGCGGAAGTGCGCCAGGTAGTCCGCCTGCTCCTGGGCACCGCCGCGCCGGGCGAGGGTCTGCCGGGTCGCGGGCGTGGAGCGACCGGTGCCGCGCTGGTCGAGCAGGAGCACCCGGTAGTCGTCGAGGGCGCGTTCCAGCCAGGCGTCGCGGCCGAGCGGGCGGGCGGCCTTGCCGCCGGGACCGCCCTGGAGGAAAACCAGCCAGGGCAGGTCGGCCTGCTCGCGGCCGGCGGCCACCACCTCGCGGGCGTACACCTCGATCTGCTCGCCCTGCGGGTCGGCGTGGTCGAGGGGGGCCTGGAAGACGTGGTCGGTCGTAGCAATCCCGGGCAGACGGCTGACGGTGGACATGCAACTCCTCGGTCTCTGCTGGTCACAGCGGTCAGGTCGCGGCTCACGGGGTCACCGGGTGCGGGCGCCGCGACCCCCGCACCGTATCCTGACCGCGGTCGGGCACCGGTTCGACGGTCACCGCCCACTCGGCCAGGCATACGATGCCGGGCCGGGGCGGGTTGCACGGCAGGCAGTGGGCCGGGACGCAGCCGCCGCCACCCGGTGGCGAGACCGCGCCGCCCTGGTGGCAGCCCGGTGACGGCCCGACCGTGACGGCTCGACGGCTGCGGCACGACCGCCCGGCGGGCCGGGCTCGACGGGCCGCACCCGTCGCCGGGCGTGACCTGGAGGCGGTGCGCGGCGTTCACTCCGGGGGCCCGGCGACCGGCCGACGGCCGTCCGGCGGCAGGTTCCGGGCGGACCGCCCGCCGAGCGGGGCGGCCACGGCGCCGGGGCGCCGGAGCGTGCGGGGCCCGCTCGGGTCACCTGGCTCGGCCGCCGCCGCGGCCCACGGGTCGGGCGCCACCGGCGGTCCGGGCCACCGGACCTGACGACGCGCCGGGCACCGAGGCGGGCCCGACGCGAAGGTGCGGCGCGCCGGTACCGGCCCGGTACCGCGCACCGCATGGCACGGCCCGGCACCGGGTACGGCCAGACACGGCACACCCGCCGACGGGGCACCCCGCCGGCCCGGCACCATCAGCACGCGATCGAGCGTGCTCGCGGCCCACCGGCCTGACCAGGCCACCGGACCGCCGAGGGGAGGAGAGTCCGGTGACCGCCATGAGGCCACCACAGGCCATGCCGGCCGAGAGCGTGGTCGGCGCGCCGAGACCGGTCGGCCGTCCCGACCAGGTCCAGACGGCCGGACCGGCGGGGGCACCCGTCGGCCCGAGTCGGCTCACGGCCCCGCCAAGGCCGCAGCCCCCCGCCGTCCACCACGCGGTGCTCTGCGTCAACGCCCCAGCGATGGCGGCCTCCGGGCCGGACGGCCAGCTACGCGGCCAGGGCCTGCACGGCTTCTACCGCAACGGCGTCCGGGTGCTCGCCCGGATGGAGCTGCGTTTGGGCGGTATGGAGCCGCTGCCGCTCCAGGGTGCCCTGACCAGCACCGCGCAGGCCCGCTTCCTCGGCGCCGTCCGGCTCCCCGGCGACCTCGACCCGGACCCGGCGCTCACCGTCGAGCGGCTGCGCCACGCGGACGGAGTGGAGACCGTCATCGTGCGCAACACCGGCGGCCGGCCCGCCCGGCTGCCGATGGAGATCGCCCTCGGCACCGACCTCGGTCCGGTCGCCGAGATCGCCGCCGGGCACCGCCCGGCCGACCTGCCGGGCCAGGTGCAGTCCGCCGGGCTGCGCTGGGCCGGCCCGGCGCACAGCGCGGTGGTCAGCGCCAAGCCCTCCCCGCACGCGGTGCTGGCCGGGGCCGGGGTGCTCCGGTGGGACTTGGAGGTGCAACCCGGCGCCCGCTGGTCGGTCGAGCTGCGCGCCGAACTGGAGAGCACCGTCCCCGGCCCGCGGCCGCCCGGCGGGCGGGGCACGGGCGTGCCGCTGCCCTGGGCCGAACCGGAGGTCCGCAGCGACGACGCCCGGGCCGCCCTGCTGGTCACCCGCTCCCTGGACGCCCTCGGCGGGCTGCTGTTCGCCGACCCGGACCGCCCTACCGACCTCTACCCGGCCTCCGGCGCGCCCTGGCGCTTCGGCCTCGCCCCGGCCGATGCGCTCTGGGCCGCCCGGCTCACCCTGCCGCTCGGCACCCGGCTCGCCGCCGGCACCCTCCGGGCGCTGGCCCGCCGTCAGCAGCCCGCCGCCGCCCCGGGTCGCACCGAAGGCCTGCTGCCCGGCGCCCTCCGGCACGGCGGCCCCGAGCTGCCGCCCACCTGCACCGCCACCGAGGCCACCCTGCTGTTCGTCACCGTGTTGGCCGAGGCCTGGCGCTGGGGCCTGCCCCGCGCGGAGACCGCCGACCTGCTCCCGGCCGCCGAGCGTGCCCTGGCCGCCCTCCGCGAGGGCCTGGTCGACGGCTTCGTCACCGACCTCAGCCGCCCGGCGGAGGACCGCGCCGCCCACCCGGTGGCCGCCCGGGCCGAGGTCCAGGCGCAGGCCCACCGCGCCGCCCTGCACGGCGCCGAACTGCTGGAGGCCTTCGGCCGCCCCGGCGCCGAGGAGTGGCGCGGCTGGGCCGCCGAACTGCGCGGGCGCTTCCGCGAGCGGTTCTGGATCGACGACCTCTCCGGCGGACGCCCCGCCGCCGCGCTGGCGCCCGGCGGCCAGCCGCTGCCGGCCGTCGCCTCCTGCCTGGTGCACCTGCTGGACACCGGGCTCGCCGCCGACGGCGGCCGGCACGAGAGCCTGCTGGACCGGGAACAGACCCGACTGCTGGCCCAGCGCCTGGCCGCGCCGGAGCTGGACAGCGGCTGGGGCCTGCGCACGCTCAGCGCCAAGTCCCCCCGCTTCAACCCGTTGGGCCACCGCGGCGGCGCGGTGCGGGTCCACGAGACCGCGCTGGCGATCGCCGGGCTGGCCGAAGCCGGCCATGAGAACGAGGCCGGCGCCCTGCTGGAGGGCCTGCTCGCCGCGGCCGCCCACTACGAGGGGCGGCTGCCCGAGATGTACGCGGGGGAGCAGCGCATCCCCGGCTGCCCGCCGGTGCCGCACCCGGCCGCCTGCCGCCCGGCAGCGGTCTCGGCGGCCGGCGCCGCGCACGCGGTGTTCGCGCTCGCCGGGGTCCGCCCCGACGTGCCGGGCGGCCGGGTCCTGGTCCGTCCGGCCAGCACCGCTCCGCTCGGCGAGCTGGAGTTGACCGGCCTGCGGGTCGCCGGCGAGCCCTTCTCGGTCCGGGTGAGCCGGATCGGCGTGGCGATGGTCGAGGAGGCCTCCGCGGAACTGCAACTGGTCGCCCGCTGACACCCCTGCCCGGGCCCGCCCGGCTCCGGCGACACCTCAGGCGGGCCGGGCGCGGTCCGTGTACGGGCCTGTGCTTATCGTCAGAGAGACGACTATGATCGTCGCCATGTCGCGCTACGATCCGTCAGCCTTCCCCCCGTTCGCTGTCACGGTTGACCTGGTGGTGCTGACGGTGCGCGACCACGCGCTCTGCGCCCTGCTGGTCAGACGCGGCGAGCCGCCGTTCCAGGGGTACTGGGCACTGCCCGGCGGCTTCGTCCGCCCGGACGAGGGCCTGGCCGAGGCCGCCTCCCGGGAGCTGGCCGAGGAGACCGGCCTGCGCGCACACTCCGCCCCCGGCCACGAGGCGGTCGGCCCCGGCGCGGCCGGTGCCCACCTGGAGCAGCTCGCCACCTACGGCCACCCGCAGCGCGACCCCCGGATGCGGGTGGTCAGCGTCGCCTACCTGGTCCTCGCCCCCGACCTGCCGACCCCCCGGGCCGGCGGCGACGCCAGCAGCGCCCGCTGGGCCCCGGTCGGCGAACTGCTCGGCCGGAGCCCGGTCGACGGCGTCCCGCTCGCCTTCGACCACGGGCTGATCCTCGCCGACGGCGTGGAACGCGCCCGCTCCAAGATCGAGTACTCCTCCCTCGCCACCGCCTTCTGCCCCACCGAGTTCACCGTCGGCGAGCTGCGCCGGGTCTACGAGGCGGTCTGGGGCGTGGTCCTGGACCCGCGGAACTTCCACCGCAAGGTCACCGGCACCCCCGGCTTCCTGCTGCCCTCCGGTGGCACGACGACCCGTCAGGGAGGCCGCCCCGCCCAGCTGTTCACCGCGGGCGGCGCGACCGTCCTCAACCCGCCCATGCTGCGCCCGGAGTCCTGACCCGGCCCCGGCCCGCCGCCGACTCCCCCCGACCCGGGAATCGCAGGATCGGATTGTCCCCTGATCGGGTGAGGTGGGTGGCCGACGGGCCCGCGCCGCTCCCGTAATGCCCGGAATCTCCGCCACCGGCCCCTAATGTGCTGGCGCGGGGCCGTGCTGGCACGCGCCAACACACCAGGGGGCGCCCCGCGTCGGGCAGGTCGGCCGAGGGCATGGGAGCAGGCAGCGATGATCCAGATCACCGGACTGACCAAGGTCTACCGCAAGGGCGCGCCGCCCGCGGTGCTCGATCTGACCTTCGACGCCCGGCCCGGCATGGTGACCGCGCTGCTCGGCGCCGAGGGCGCGGGCAAGTCCACCGCGCTGCGGCTGATGCTCGAACTCGAACGCGGCCAGGGCATCACGCTCTTCGACGGCCGCACCTACCGCCGGCTGCGCCGCCCCGAGCGCGAGGTCGGCGTGCTGCTGCCCGGCCCCGGGCCGGGCGCGGCCGCCGTGGCGGGCCACCCGGGCCGCAAGGCGCACGGCCACCTGCGGATGCTGGCCGCGGCGGTCGGCGCCCCCGCACGGCGGGCCGACGAACTGCTGGAGCAGACCCGGCTGGCCGCCGTCGCCGGGCAGCGGCTGCGCAGTTTCTCGCCCGGCATGCACCGCCGGCTGGCCCTGGCCGCGGCCCTGCTCGGCGACCCCGGCACGCTGCTGCTGGACGCGCCGACCGAGGGCCTGTCCCCGCGCAACGTCGAGTGGTTCCACTCCTTCCTGCACTCGTTCGGCGTCGCCGGCGGGACGGTCCTGGTGACCACCCGCACCCCGCAGGAGGCCGCGCAGCTCGCCGACCGGGTCATCACGCTGGACCGCGGCCGGCTGGTGGCGGACCAGCCGGTGGCGGAGTTCCGCCGGACCAGGCTCAGCCCCGAAGTGGCCGTCCGCGGGCCGCAGATGGCGCGGCTGGCCGACCTGCTGGTCAGTCAGGGCGCCGAGGTGCGGCGGGACGGCGGCGCGGGCCTCGCGGTGGCGGGCGTCGACCGTACCGAGATCGGTGAACTCGCCTATCGCCACGGCATCCTGCTGCACGAGCTGGCCGACCGGGTGGTCGAGCAGCCGGCGCCCCGGGTCGCCCTGCCGGTCGCGTCGGGCCGCTCCGGCCACCTCCGTGTCCAGTCGGGCCCCACCGCTGCCGAGCCGGGCCCCGAACCCGGCCCTGAGCCCGCTCAGGAACCGGCCTCCGACGTCCAGGCCGTCACCGTCCCGCGCCACCGGGGCGCCCGCCGCCCGGAGGCCCGTCCGGCGGCCGCCCACCACCGGGACGAGGCGGCGCTGCCCACCCGCGCCCTGCCGGCCGCCTCGGCCGCGACCGCCCTCTCCGCTCTCGGCGCCACCCCCCGCCAGGCCGAGCCCGCCGAGCCCACCCCGACCGTGGTCGTGGAGCGGCTGTTCCGTGACGGCCCCGGCGCCCTGGCCAGATCCGCGTCGGCCCTGGCCCCGGCTCCCGACCCCGACCCCGTCCCCGCTGTCGGCGACGGGAGGCCCGCGCCCGACCCGACCAGGGGCCGCCGCGAGAGCGCCGCCGACCTGCTGACCGACGACACCGTCCGGCTCGGCCGCCCGGCCGGGGCCCAGGTTCCGGCCGCGACCCAGGCCCCCGGCGGTCCCGTCAGCCCCGCCACCCCCGACGACCACCGGAGCGAGTGAACCGTGCGTGTCCTGGCCTACGAGCTGCGCCGCCTGCGCGGCCTGCGTTCCACCTGGCTGCTGCTCGCCGCCGTGCTGCTGTGCGACGCCGTCACGGCCGCCGTCCTGGCGAGCCAGGCCCCGGCCGGCCCGCTGGCCGTCCCGGCCGGGGTGCGGCTGCTGACCGCCGCCGTACCGCTGATCCCGCTGCCGTTCGCCGCGTTCGGGGCCGGCGTGCTGGGCGCGCTCTCGTACGGGCACGAGGTGCGACACCCGGGGCTGCCGGCCTCCCAGGTGTCGTACCCGCGGCGGGTGCGACTGCTGCTGGCCAAGCTGCTGGTGGTCGGTCCCGTCGCGGGGCTGCTGGCGCTGGCGACCCTGCTCCTCGACGCGGTGGCGGTGCAGCTGGCGCTGCCGGGCGGGGTGACGGTGGCCGCCTGGGCGGAGCCCTCGGCCTTGTCGGACCAGGTGTCGCAGGCGCTGGCCGCCACCGGGCTGTCCGGCCTGACTGACCTGCCGGGCCTGACCGACCTGCCGGGCGTGTTTGCCCCGGTGGCGCTGGCGGCCGGCCACGGGGCGCCGGCGGCCCTGCTGGCCTTCGTCCTGCTGACCGTCGTGGCGGGCTGGACCGGGGTGCTGACGGCGTCGCTGACCCGCAGCGCCTCGGTCGGGGTGCTGCTGTTGTGCGCGCTGCCGCCGCTGCTGGAGTCTGGTGTGGCGCTGCTGCTGCGGGAGACCGGCAGGCCGTGGCCGACCCGTGCGGCCGAGCTGCTGCCGTTCCAGTCCGGCGTCGAATGGGCCTACGGCTGGGTTTACCGCGGGGAGCACGAGGCGGTGGCTGGGAGCGCGGCGCTGACGGATCCGGCTCTGCTCGCGGCGGTGGTGGCGCCCGCGGCCGTCCTGCTGCTCGCGGCGCTCCTGGTGCAGGTCCGGCGGCGCGCGCTCTGACGCCGGGCGCCGAGGGGGCGGCCGCGCCGAAGCATCAAGATCGACCAGCAGTGACCGTAATGCGCGGTTCTTCCTGATAAGAAGTCAATTATCCAGTCGCGGTCGATCACCCTTTCGTGTGCTTTTCACGAGAATTCTCAAGCTGCGCCCGCCGATCGCCGACAAAGGAGCTGTGAGTACCCTTGCGCACCCCACCATGACCCCCGCCCGTTCCGCCGACGGACCCATCCACGGCCCCGGCGATCTGGACCGCTTCTCGTACGCCGACCGGCCGACTCCGCCGGCGCCCCGTTGGGAGGGCGCCGAGTCCGATCTCGCCCGGGTCGGCCGCAAGACCACCAGCAGTCGCGGCCGCGGTCTGCACGGCCAGCTGGTCCAGCAGCTCGGCCAGATGATCGTCTCCGGCGACCTGGGCGCCGACCGTCCGCTCGTGCCCGAGGAGATCGGCCAGCGGTTCGAGGTGTCCCGCACAGTCGTCCGCGAGTCGCTGCGCGTCCTGGAGGCCAAGGGCCTGGTCAGCGCCCGGCCGAACGTCGGCACCCGGGTCCGTCCGGTCGCCGACTGGAACCTGCTGGACCCGGACATCATCGAGTGGCGCGCCTTCGGCCCGCAGCGGGACGAGCAGCGCCGGGAGCTGTTCGAGCTCCGCTGGGCGATCGAGCCGCTGGCCGCCCGGCTCGCCGCCGGCCACGGCCGGGAGGACGTCCAGCAGCGGCTGGTCGAGCTGGTCGAGATCATGGGCCACGCCGCCGCCCAGGCCGACCTCTCCACCTACGCCCGGGCCGACGCCGAGCTGCACGGCCTGATCCTCCAGATGGCCGGCAACCGGATGCTGGAGCACCTGTCCGGGATCGTCGCCGGCGCGCTGCAGGTGTCGGGCGGGCCGGCCATCTCCTGCGAGCGCGCCTCCGAGTCCTCGGTCAGCCTGCACGCCCGGCTGGTGGATGCGCTGGGCACCGGCGACGGCACCGCGGGGGAGGCCGCGATGCGGGCGCTGCTCACCGTCCACCCCGAGATCGAGCCGTCCGTCCCCGCCCCTCGGGAGCACTGAGCGGGCCGTTCCGGTGAGCGGGCGCCCCGTCCGTCCTCCGTTCCTCCAGGGCCCTCCGGCCGCACCCGCGCGGCGCAGCCGGAGGGCTTCTGCATGCCGGCGGTCCGACCCGAACGTTTGATGCCCCGTCCATGACAACGGGTTTCGGCGCGAGTGCGCGATGATGGATTCCGGCCCCGTGGCCGCGGGCGCCGAGTGGTGTGACCCGCGACACGAAGGCCATGCGTAACACTTGACGAGTAGCAGCGATGTCTCCTGAGCGGGAGCAGCTCCGGAATACTTCAACATGTCACAATGCTGTGTTGGTCCGCGGCGCTGCTGCCGTCCTGCAAACCCAGTCCTCAAGCCCGAGTCGGTCGGAATCGACACCGCGCGCCCGACGCGCGATTTCCTTCCCCGCCCGCTCGGGCGGCCGGTACGGGTTCGAGTCCACTCATCGTCCGAGAGGTTGTTCGTGTCGGCCAGCACATCCCGTTCGCTTCCCCCCGAGATCGCCGAGTCCGCAGCTCTGCTGGCGCTCATCGAGCGGGGCAAGGCCCAGGGGCAGATCGCCGGTGACGACGTGCGCCAGGCGTTCGAGGCGGACCAGATCCCGGTCACCAAGTGGAAGAACGTCATGCGCAGCCTCAACCAGGTGCTGATTGAGGAGGGGGTGGACCTCATGGTCAGCGCGGCCGAACCGGCCGGCGCCAAGCGCAAGAGCGTTGCTGCCAAGAGCCCCACCAAGCGCACCGCCACCAAGGCTGTCACCACCCGGAGCCCGGCCGCCCCCACGGCCCCGACCAAGCCGCCCGTGCGGATCGCGCCCGGTGCGCCCGTCGCGGCCCCGGCCGTGGCGGCCGCCACGGCGTCCGCCCCCACGGTGTCCGCCGAGATCACCTCGGAGACGACCGGGGTCGCCTCCGAGCTGAAGGCGGTCGCGGCGAAGAAGGCCGCCCCGGCGAAGAAGGCCGCGGCCAAGAAGACCGCCGCGCCGGCCAAGAAGACCGCCGCCAAGAAGACCGCCGCCAAGGCGGGCAAGGGCGACGAGGAGCTCATCGGCGAGGAGGAGCTGCTCGAGGACGTCGCGCTGCCCGGCGACAAGGCGGGCGAGGAGGCGGAGCCCGAGGAGGAGTCGCAGGGCTTCGTGCTCTCCGACGACGACGAGGACGACGCGCCGGCCCAGCAGGTCGCCGTCGCCGGTGCCACCGCCGACCCGGTCAAGGACTACCTGAAGCAGATCGGCAAGGTCCCGCTGCTCAACGCCGAGCAGGAGGTCGAGCTCGCCAAGCGCATCGAGGCCGGTCTGTTCGCCGAGGACAAGCTCTCGGCCGCCGACAAGCTCGCTCCCAAGCTCAAGCGCGAGCTGGAGATCATCGCCGAGGACGGCCGCCGAGCCAAGAACCACCTGCTGGAGGCCAACCTCCGCCTGGTGGTCTCGCTGGCCAAGCGCTACACCGGCCGCGGCATGCTCTTCCTGGACCTGATCCAGGAGGGCAACCTCGGTCTGATCCGTGCGGTCGAGAAGTTCGACTACACCAAGGGCTACAAGTTCTCCACCTACGCCACCTGGTGGATCCGCCAGGCGATCACCCGCGCCATGGCCGACCAGGCCCGCACCATCCGCATCCCGGTGCACATGGTCGAGGTCATCAACAAGCTGGCCCGCGTCCAGCGCCAGATGCTCCAGGACCTGGGCCGCGAGCCCACCCCGGAGGAGCTGGCCAAGGAACTCGACATGACCCCCGAGAAGGTCATCGAGGTCCAGAAGTACGGCCGTGAGCCGATCTCGCTGCACACCCCGCTCGGCGAGGACGGCGACAGCGAGTTCGGTGACCTGATCGAGGACTCCGAGGCGGTCGTCCCGGCCGACGCGGTCTCCTTCACCCTGCTCCAGGAGCAGCTGCACTCGGTGCTGGACACCCTCTCCGAGCGCGAGGCCGGCGTGGTCTCGATGCGCTTCGGCCTGACGGACGGTCAGCCGAAGACGCTCGACGAGATCGGCAAGGTGTACGGGGTCACCCGTGAGCGCATCCGCCAGATCGAGTCGAAGACCATGTCGAAGCTGCGCCACCCGTCGCGTTCCCAGGTGCTGCGCGACTACCTGGACTGATCAGGCCGGTACGGCGAGCGTGTGACGAAGGCCCGGAGCCCCACGGCTCCGGGCCTTCGCCGCTGTCCGGGCCCGGGCGGGTCAGCGTCCGGGTGGCCGTTGTCCCTCGTCCGGGTGGCGGTGCGACGGGAATCGGTCGCACCGTGTAGTCGATCACCTACGCTGTGGCGGTTGCCTGCTGCCGAGCCGACTGGAGTCACGGTGCTGCCCAACCCGGACCGCGCTGCCCTGCCGACCCCCGCCCCGCCCCCGGCGAGCCCGGCGGCCGCCCGTGCGGGCCGCCGCCGACGGGCCGCCGTGCTGGCGCTGCTGGCCGCCGTCCCCGTCCCGCTGGTCGCGCTCGGCGCGGCCGGTCCGGCCGGGGCGCAGCGCCGGGTGGTCGGCGGCACCGCCGAGACCACCGTCGACCACCCGTGGGTGGTGGCGCTGTCCAGCCGCCAGCAGTTCGGCAGCGGCCGCTCCGGCCAGTTCTGCGGGGGAGCGCTGGTCACACCGACCAAGGTGGTGACGGCCGCGCACTGCTTCTACGACGAGTCCAGGGGCGCCAAGGTGGACCGGCCGGGCCTCAAGGCCGTCATCGGCCGGGACGACATGCGCAGCTCGGCCGGCCGCGAGGTGCCCGTCCGGTCGGTGTGGATCCACCCCGACTACTCCTTCACCGCCAACCTGAACGACGTCGCCGTGCTCACCCTCGCCGACCCCCAGGACTCCCGGCCGGTGATCGACCTGGTCGGCCAGGGCGAGACCGAGCCGTACGCGGCCGGGACCGCCGCGCGGGTCTTCGGCTGGGGCGACACCACCGGGCGCGGTGACTACTCGCCCACGCTGCGCGGGGTGGAGGTGCCGATCATCGCGGACCAGACCTGTGCGCAGGCCTACCCGGGCGGGCCGGACGGCAAGTTCGACGCCCGGGGCATGGTGTGCGCGGGTGAGGAGAAGGGCGGCAAGGACGCCTGCCAGGGCGACAGCGGCGGCCCGCTGGTCGTCGGCGGCCGACTGGTCGGCCTGGTCTCCTGGGGGACGGGTTGCGCCGAGGCGGCCCACCCGGGCGTCTACACCAGGGTGGCGTCCGTCGCGGACGCGGTGCGCTCGGTGCTGTGAGGGCCGCCCGGGCCGTTGCCGGTGGCCAACTGGTCACGTTCTGACGTCACATCGCTGCGGAGCGTGCCAGCCTCCGGGAACAGCAGAGCCGGGCGACCGGCCCCCGAGGGGACCTGTCGCCCGGCTCACCGGTCGCGCGGAGTGCGCGACCGGATACACAGCTCGACGCCGACTGCTGGTGTGGCGCCTTGGATCAGCGCTCTTCTTCGGCGGCCGCGGCGTTGGCGGTGCCGCTGAGACGGCCGCTCTCGTCCTGTATCTCCACGGCGATCTTCTTGAGCTCGGGCTCGAACTTCCGGCCGTGGTGGGCGCAGAAGAGCAGCTCTCCGCCGCTGGCGAGTACGACGCGCAGGTAGGCCTGGGCGCCGCAGCGGTCGCAGCGGTCAGCCGCGGTGAGCGGGCTCGCAGGTGTCAGAACAGTAGTCACGTCGCCTCTTCTCTAGCTCGACGAGCTGTCGTACCAGGGTCAACATCCAACCAGGCCGAAAACGTTCCCGCTCGTGGCTTTTCTTCTCTGAGGATTCTGCTGTGTTGATGAGGACGTGCCCCGGGGGCCGGTGGTTCATGCGTACCGAATCCCAGGATCCGCCCGTCCCTCGAACGCCCGATCGGGACCGGGTGCGAGGTCCGCGTAGCATAATCCTCTGCCGGGTTGGAGCATAAGCCCCGCCCCGGGCCCCGGTAGCCTGCATAACGGCAGTTCCGGAGCCTGTGCCAGGCCCCACGATCCGCCAGGACCGGTGGTACCGGGAGGAGATGGCGCCCCGGGGTCCGGACACCGGAGCGGTCCTTGTTCGCGCAGCGCGTACAAGCTGCGCGGGAGCGGCCCGCCGTGCTGTGCACCCAGCGGAGGGGTGCGAGCACACCGGGCGACGGCTGTCGGTGCGGCGTGCTGCACTGGCGGATGGTCCGGATGCGTCCGGATGTGACCGATGAGACAGAACTTCACCGAGGAGAGTGCCGCGTGAGTGCCGAAACGACCGTGCCGTCCGCACTGCTGGCCGGCGACGACGGTTCCAACTACACCGCTCGGCACCTGCTCGTCCTGGAGGGCCTGGAGGCGGTCCGCAAGCGCCCCGGCATGTACATCGGCTCGACGGACAGCCGCGGCCTGATGCACTGCCTCTGGGAGATCATCGACAACTCCGTCGACGAGGCGCTGGGCGGCTACTGCGACCGCATCGAGGTCCTGCTGCACCCGGACTCCTCGGTCGAGGTCCGCGACAACGGGCGCGGCATCCCGGTCGACGTCGAGCCCAAGACCGGGCTGTCCGGCGTCGAGGTCGTGATGACCAAGCTGCACGCCGGCGGCAAGTTCGGCGGCGGCTCCTACGCGGCCTCCGGCGGCCTGCACGGCGTCGGCGCCTCCGTGGTCAACGCCCTCTCCGCCCGGCTGGACGTCGAGGTCGACCGCAGCGGACACACCCACGCGATCAGCTTCCGCCGCGGCACCCCCGGCATCTTCACCGAGGCCAGCCCCGACGCGCCCTTCGAGCCCGCCAACGGCCTGACCAGGGCCCGCAAGGTGCCCAAGGCCCGCACCGGCACCAGGATCCGCTACTGGGCCGACCGGCAGATCTTCCTCAAGGACGCCCGGCTCTCCCTGGAGCACCTGCACAGCCGCGCCCGACAGACCGCCTTCCTCGTGCCCGGCCTGACCATCGTCGTGCGTGACGAGCGGCTCACCGAGAGCGAGCAGGTCGAGGAGTCGGTCTTCCGCTTCGACGGCGGCATCGCCGAGTTCTGCGAGTTCCTGGCGCCCGACAAGCCGGTCTGCGACGTGCTGCGGCTGCGCGGAGAGGGCACCTTCAAGGAGACGGTGCCCGTCCTGGACGAGCTCGGCCACATGACCCCCACCGAGGTCACCCGGCAGCTCGGCGTGGACATCGCGCTGCGCTGGGGCGCCGGTTACGACACCACCCTGCGCTCCTTCGTCAACATCATCGCCACCCCCAAGGGCGGCACCCACATGACCGGCTTCGAGCGCTCGCTGGCCAAGACCGTCAACGAGGCGCTGCGCGCGGCCAAGCTGCTGCGCGTCGCCGAGGACGACATCACCAAGGACGACGCCACCGAGGGCCTCACCGCGGTGGTCACCGTCCGGCTCGCCGAGCCGCAGTTCGAGGGCCAGACCAAGGAGGTGCTCGGCACCTCGGCGGCCAACCGGATCGTCGCCGCCGTCGTCGCCAAGGAGCTCAAGGCCTTCCTCACCTCGGCCAAGAAGGACCAGAAGCTCCAGGCCCGGGCCGTGCTGGACAAGGTCGTCGCGGCCGCCCGCACCCGGGTCGCGGCCCGCCAGCACAAGGAGGCCCAGCGCCGCAAGACCGCGCTGGAGACCAGCTCGCTGCCGGCCAAGCTGGCCGACTGCCGCAGTGACGACGTCGACCGCAGCGAGCTCTTCATCGTCGAGGGCGACTCCGCGCTCGGCACCGCCAAGCTCGCCCGCAACTCCGAGTTCCAGGCGCTGCTACCGATCCGCGGCAAGATCCTCAACGTGCAGAAGGCCTCGGTGAGCGACATGCTCAAGAACACCGAGTGCGCCGCGATCATCCAGGTGATAGGGGCCGGTTCGGGCCGCACCTTCGACATCGACCAGGCCCGCTACGGCCGGGTCATCTTCATGGCCGACGCCGACGTCGACGGCTCGCACATCCGCACCCTGCTGCTGACGCTGTTCCACCGCTACATGCGGCCGATGGTCGAGCAGGGCCGGGTCTTCGCCGCCGTGCCGCCGCTGCACCGGATCGAGCTCACCAATCCCAAGCGCGGCCAGGAGAAGTACCACTACACCTACTCCGACGCCGAACTGCGCTCCACGCTGCTGGAGTTCCAGCGCAAGGGGCAGCGCTGGAAGGAGCCGGTGCAGCGGTACAAGGGCCTGGGCGAGATGGACGCCGACCAGCTGGCCGAGACCACCATGGACCCGCGCCACCGCACGCTGCGCCGGATCAACCTGGGCGACCTTGAGCAGGCCGAGCGGATCTTCGACCTGCTGATGGGCAACGACGTCGCCCCGCGCAAGGAGTTCATCGTGGACTCGGCGGCCACCCTGGACCGCTCCCGCATCGACGCCTGAGGCCTTCGGATCCTTCCGGCACGAGGGCCCTCCACCCACGGGTGGAGGGCCCTCGTGCTGCCGGTTCCACCTGTGGTCCACCCCGGCGCCGATCAACCGGGGGCGCCGGATCCGTAGCGTCGGAGAGGTCAGTACAAGCCTCCTGTCGGGACGGAGAAGTCCGATGACCGCCCTCGTCAACATCGTCGTGATCATCGCGGTGATGGTCCTCGTGGTCCAGCGCCAGATGCGAGCCCAGCGCCTGGACACCGAGCGCCGCTTCTGGCTGCTGCCGCTGATCCTCGGCGTGCTCGCACTGCGCGACCCGCAGCTCATCGACCACCAGCACACCGCGCTGTCCGCCACCCTGGTCGGGTGCGGCCTGGTGGCGGTGGTCGCGATGGGCTCCGTCTGGGGCTGGACCGTGCGGCTGTGGCGGGCCGGGGACGGTTCGGTCTGGGCCAAGGGCACCAAGGCCACGGTGGCCGCCTGGGTCGGCATGCTCGCCATCCGGCTCGCCCTGTACGGCATCGGCGCGGCACTGCACGTCCACCAGGCGGGCAGCGCGCTGCTGCTGGGGCTGGCGGTCCTGCTGCTGACCCGCTCCTTCGTGGTGAACTGGCGGGCACGGGCCCTGGACCTGCCGCAACAGGCCGCCGTACCGCGCTGACCGCCCTGCCGGGGCCTGCCGGGCCCGCTGTCCGAGAACGTCGAGGAGGCATCTGTGGCCGAGTGGTACTGGACCCGCTGGCCGTCCCGCGAGGGGCTGGAGCGCGAGGTCGGGAGATGGCCGCGGCGGGCCCTCTCCCTGCTCGGCCGCACCGTCCTGCTGGTCGTCGTCTGCTGGGGGACGTTCTCCGGCGGCAAGTACACGGGCTGGGCGGTGGTGGTCGTGGCGGCCGGACTGCTCGGGGTCGCCGCCCTGGCCACCGGCTACCTCTACGCCACCCGGGAACAGCGCCTGGCGCTCTCGCTGGGCCTGGCCGTCGCCCTGCTCGGCAGCGCCTGGCTGGCCAACTGGGGGCAGGCCTACCTGCTGGCCGACTTCGTCTGGTGCGGGCTGGCCGTGGTGGGGGTGGTCCGGCTGCCGCCCGCGCCCGGCCTGCTCGCCGCGGCGACCGCGCTGGGCTCGTACACCGCCGCCAGCTGGGCGAGCTGGGTGAGCATCTTCGCCACCATCGGCGGGCTCGGCCTGCTCGGCTACCTGCTGCGGCTGGACGTCGAGGCCCGCGGCACCGCCCGCCAGCTGCTCACCCAGGAGCGCGCCGCCCGGGCCGCCGAGGCGGAGAGCGCGGCGCTCGCCGAACGGGCCAGGATCGCCCGGGAGATCCACGACGTGCTCGCGCACAGCCTCTCCGCGCAGCTCGTCCACCTGGAGGCGGCCCGGCTGATGCTGGACGCCGGCACCGACCGCGGGCAGATCCGCGAGCGGGTCGTCGCCGCCCGGCGGATGGCCCAGGACGGGCTGGTCGAGACCCGGCAGGCGCTGTCCGCGCTGCGCGGCGAGCTCACCCCGGTCGGCGAGTTCCTGGTGGAGCTGACCGGGCGGGAGCGGGCCGCGCTCGCCGTCACCGGCACGCCCCGACCGCTCGCCGCCGAGGCCGCCCTCGCGGTGCGGCGCACCGCGCAGGAGGCGGTGACCAACGTCCGCAAGCACGCGCCCGGCGCCCGGTGCACCGTCGAACTGCGCTACCTGACGGAGGCGGTGGAGCTGGAGGTGCGCAACTCCCGCCCCCCGCGCGGCGAACCGTCCGGGGAGCTGGCAGCCAGCGGCAGCGGGTACGGTCTGCTGGGGATGCGCGAACGCGCGGAACTGCTCGGCGGCACCCTGCTGGCGGGCCCCGAGGACGGAGGGTGGCGCGTGCTGCTGCAGGTGCCGGCATGAGCGAGCGCGGCGAGCTCATCATCAGCAGGTGCGGATTTCGCGAAGCGACTGCCGAGCGAAGCGGGGCGGGCGCATGAGCGAGGCGGAAGTCACCAGGGTGCTGGTGGTGGACGACCAGACGGTGGTGCGCGAGGGCATCGTGATGCTGCTGGGGCTGCTGCCCGGCATCGAGGTGGTCGGCGCGGCGGCGGACGGGGAGGAGGCCGTCGCCCTGGTGGAGCGGTGTCACCCGGACGTGGTGCTGATGGATCTGCGGATGCCGCGCGTCGACGGCGTCGAGGCGACCCGGCGGATCCGGGCCGCGCACCCGCAGACCGAGGTCGTGGTGCTCACCACCTACGCCGACGACGACTCGCTGTTCCCCGCCCTGCAGGCCGGGGCGCGCGGCTACCTCACCAAGGACGCCGGCGGCGAGGAGATCGCCCGGGCGATCGCGGACGTCCGCGCGGGGGCGGCCGGGCTCTCGCCGCAGATCCAACTCCGTCTGTTGGAAAGGCTTTCAGGGCCTGAGGTCGGATCCGCGCCGGGGGCCGGGAAGCCGGCCGGGCGGCCGGGGGAGCTCCCGGACGGGCTGACCGCCCGGGAGGCGGAGGTGCTGGCGCTGATCGCGGAGGGGCTCTCCAACGCCGAGATCGCCCAGCGGCTGTTCGTCAGCCAGGCCACCGTGAAGACGCACATCAACAACCTGTTCGCCAAGACCGCGGTACGGGACCGGGCGCAGGCGGTCTCGTACGCCTTTCGACACGGGATCACCGGTACGCAGCAGTAGTCGGATGAGTGTCTGTCGGATGATCGATCACCTCATCGAGTGAAGGTATCGGCAATGGTCAGAGGGGCTGTCCGGCGGCCACCATCATGGTTGGGGTCAGAGTGCCCGCCGGTCCAGGAGCAGTTGTGCCACAGCAGCAGACGAGCAGTCCCGGACAGGGGCAGCGATTTGACTGGTGGGCCGCTCCGGCCGCCGCCACCGCCGCCGACCGGCCGGACGTGCCCGGCCAACCGGCGGTACCGGCCCAGTCGGCCCCCACCCGCGCGGTCCAGCCGGTACCGGCCGGGCGGGCGCCCGGCCGGGCCGCCGCTGCCCCCGCCGCCCAGCCCGCCGTCGAACCGGCGACCGCCCCCCGGGCCCTGGTGCCCGCCACCGACAGCACCGAGGTGTACCGGGCCGTCCAGCGCAGCGACGCCTTCCAGGACATCCGCCGCAGCTACCGGTCGTTCGTCTTCCCGGTCAGCGGAGCCTTCCTCGGCTGGTTCCTGATGTACGTCGCCGCGCAGGCCGCCGCCCCCGGCCTGATGCGCAGCCAGGTGGCCGGCCCGCTCAACGTGGCCTGGCTGCTCGGCCTGCTGCAGTTCGCCTCCACCTTCCTGCTCACCTGGCTCTACGCCCGCAACGCCCGGACCAAGCGCGACCGCGCCGCCCTGGGCCTGCGCTGGGACACCCAGGACCAGCTGCGATGACGACCACGATCACGACCGCGGTGACGACCACGATGACGACCGCCACCCCGCCCCCCGTCGCCCCCACCGGCGACCACCACGACCTCGCGATCGCGCTGTTCGCCGTCGTCGTCCTGGTCACCCTGGCGATCACCCTCTGGGTCGGCCGCCGGGGCAGCGCCACCGAGGACTTCTACGCCGGCGGACGCGACTTCACCCCGCTCCAGAACGGCTTCGCGCTCTCCGGCGACTACCTCTCCGCCGCCTCCTTCCTCGGCGTCGCCGGGCTGATCGCGCTGTACGGCTACGACGGCGTGCTCTACAGCATCGGCTTCCTGGTCGCCTGGCTGGTGGTGCTGATGCTGGTCGCCGAACTGGTCCGCAACGCCGGCCGGTACACCCTCGCCGACGTGCTCGCCCTGCGGCTGCGCCGCCGCAAGGTCCGGGCCGCGGCCGGTGGCGCCAGCGTCGTCGTCACCCTGCTCTACCTGGTCGCCCAGATGGTCGGCGCGGGCTCGCTGGTCGCCCTGCTGCTCGGCACCAACAGCGCCCAGGCCCGGACCTGGACCATCGTCGCCGTCGGCGGACTGATGATCGTCTACGTCACGATCGGCGGGATGCGGGCCACCACCTGGATCCAGATCGTCAAGGCCTTCCTGCTGATCGCCGGCTCGGTGCTGCTCACCGTGCTGCTGATGGTCCGCTTCCACGGCGACGTCGGCGAGCTGATGCGCCAGGCCGCCCAGCACAGCGGCGCCGGGCGGCGCTACCTCGAACCCGGCCTCAAGTACGGCGCCACCTTCACCAGCCGGCTCGACTTCTTCAGCCTGGGCCTCGCCCTGGTGCTCGGCACCGCCGGACTGCCGCACATCCTGTCCCGCTTCTACACCGTGCCCACCGCGCGGGCCGCCCGCCGCTCCACGATGTGGGCGATCGGCCTGGTCGGCGGCTTCTACCTGATGGCCATCGCGCTCGGCCTGGGCGCGACCGCGCTGGTCGGCTCGGCGGAGGTGCGGCACGCCAACTCGGCCGGGAACACCGCCGTCCCGCTGCTCGCCCTGGTGCTCGGCGGCGGCAACGGCAGCACCGGCGGGGTGGTGCTGTTCGCCCTGATCTCGGCGATCGCCTTCGCCACCATCCTCGCCGTGGTCGCCGGGCTCACCCTGGCCTCCTCGGCGGCCTTCGCCCACGACATCTGGGCCGGTGCCTGGCGCGGCCGGCCGCGCCGGCGCCCCTTCCGGCGGCGTGCCGCCGTCCCGGCCTCCCGGCCGGGGGAGGCGGGGGACGCGGCGGAGGCCGAGCCGACGGGCGAGGCCAGCGAGCGCCAGGAGGTCTGGGTGGCACGGTTCGCGGCCGTCGGGATCGGCGCGGCCGCGATCGCGATCAGCCTCTACGCCCAGCAGCTGAACGTCGCCTTCCTGGTCGGCCTGGCCTTCGCGGTGGCGGCCTCCAGCAACCTGCCCGTCCTGCTGTACAGCCTGTTCTGGTCGCGGTTCACCACCCGCGGCGCGGTCTGGTCGGTGTACGGCGGGCTGGTCCCGGCGATCGTGCTGGTCGTCTTCTCCCCGGTGGTCTCCGGCACCAAGGTGGCGCTCTTCCCCGGCGTCGACTTCCACTGGTTCCCGCTGGAGAACCCCGGCATCATCTCCATCCCGCTCGGCTTCCTGGCCGGCTGGATCGGGACGATCACCTCGCCCGAGCCGGCCGACGCGGACCGCTTCGCCGAGCTGGAGGTGCGCGCCCTCACCGGTGCGGGCGCGGCCTGAGCGCCGCGCCCCGGGGAACCCCGGCGGGCCTGGGGCCGCCGGGGTTCCCCCACGTCCGGGCGCGGTGTCAGGCCCGGACCGCCAGGCCGTAGCGGTGCTCGGGGCGGCCGGTGTCGCCGTAGCGCAGGGTCAGCCGCAGCCGGCTGTCCCGCTCCAGCTGCTTGAGGTAGCGCTGCGCCGTCGAGCGGCTGAGCCCGGTGGCGTCCGCGACCTCCTGCGCGGACAGCGGGCGGCCCGCCTGGCGCAGCACCCCCAGCACCAGGTCGGTGGTGGGCGCCGAGTGCCCCTTCGGCAGCGGGCCGGCCGGGGCGGCGGCGCTGCGCAGGGTGGCGAACAGCCGGTCCACCTCGTCCTGGCCGGCCTCCCGGGCCGCCGGTCCGGCCAGCGCGTGCCGCAGCTGCGCGTACGCGACCAGCTTGTCCCGCAGGCCGGCGAAGGTGAACGGCTTGACCAGGTACTGCAGCGCGCCGTGCTGCATCGCGGCGTGCACCGTCGACACGTCCCGGGCGGCCGTCACCATCATCACGTCGCAGGCCACCTGCCGCTCCCGCAACCGGCGCACCAGCGCCAGGCCGGTCTCGTCCGGCAGGTGGTGGTCGAGCAGCAGCAGGTCCACCGGGCGGCGCTCCAGCGCGGCCAGCGCCTCCCCGGCCGAGTGCGCGGTGCCGGTCACCCGGAAGCCCGGCACCTTGGCCACGTACGCGGCGTGCACGTCCGCGACCCGGAAGTCGTCGTCCACCACGAGTACGTCGATCATCAGGCCTCCACGAGCTGAGGGGTGAGCAGGGCCTCGGGCAGCTCGACCGTGAACCGGGCGCCGCCGAGCGGTCCCGCGTCGAGCACGATCCGGCCGCCGGTCCGTTCGACCAGCCGCCGCACCATCGCCAGCCCCAGCCCGCGCGGACGGTGCGCGGGCGCGTCCTTGCTGGTCCACCCCTCCTCGAAGACCTGCTCGCGCAGCTCCTCCGGCACGCCCGGGCCGCTGTCCGCGACCTGGAGCAGCAGCGTGGAGCCGGCCGCCGCCAGCGTCACCTCCAGCCGGCCGCCCCCACCCGCCGCGAGCGCGTCCACCGCGTTGTCGATCAGATTGCCGAGCACCGTCACCAGCGCCCGCGCGTCCACCACCGCGTCCGGCAGGTGCGCCGCCGGGGCCAGCGCCAGCCGCACCCCGCGCTCGCCCGCCACCGCCGTCTTGCCCGCCAGCAGCGCCGCGACGTGCGGATCCTGCACCTGCTCGGCGATCCGCGCCGCGACCACCGCGTGCGAACCGGACTGCTCCGAGATGAACGCCACCGCCTGCTCGTGGCGGCCCAGCTCCAGCAGGCCCAGCAGGGTGTGCATCCGGTTGGCGTGCTCGTGGTCCTGGGCGCGCAGTGCCTCGGTCAGGCTGCGCGTGGTGTCCAACTCGCGGACCAGCGACTCCAGTTCGGTCCGGTCGCGGAGCGTCACGACCGCGCCGCCCTCGGCCGTGCCCATCCGGTTGACCACCAGCACCCGGTCGTCCCGGACCGCCGGCAGGTCGGCGCCGGTGATCCGCCCGGTCAGCACGTCCGCCAGCCGGCCCGGCGGCAGCACCGCGTGGATCGGCCGCCCGGTGCAGTCCTCCGGCAGGCCGAGCAGCCGCACCGCCTCGTCGTTGGCCAGCCGGATCCGGCCGCGCTCGTCCAGCGCCACCATGCCCTCGCGGATGCCGTGCAGCATCGCCTCCCGCTCCACCAGCAGCGCCGAGATGTCGGCCAGCGCGATGTTGTGGGTGCGGCGCTTCAGCCGCCGGGCCAGCGCCAGCGTGGCGACCGTCCCCGCGGCCAGGCCCGCGCCCGCGCACAGCAGGATCCCGGTGAGCATCTTCAGCAGCCGGCGGCGGATCGAGTCGTCGCTGATGCCGACCGACACCTCGCCGACGATCCGGCCGTCCGCGACCCGCAGCGGCACCTTGCCGCGCGCGGTGCGGCCCAGCGTGCCCTGCTGCATCGCGGTGACGCTGAGCCCGCTGAGCGCCGGCTCCGGATCGGTGCTGACCCGGTGGCCGATCCGCTCCGGGTCGGTGTGCGAGAGCCGGATCCCGTCCAGGTCGGTGACCACCACGAAGCTCGCGCCGGTGGCCAGCCGGATCTGCTCGGCGTTGCGCTGCGCGGTCGCCGAGTCCCGGGCGTCGGCGGCGCGGGCGATCGCCTCGTCGGTGGCGGTGGCCTGGGCGATCGACAGCGCCCGCTGCATCGCGTCGTGGTCCAGCTCGCTGCTGACCGGGGCCAGGAACAGGCCGGCGGTCACGGTGGTGACACCGACGGTGACGACGGTCTGGCTCAGCAGCAGTTGCGCGAAGACCCGGCGGGGCCAGCGGGGCAGCTTCATCCGGGCCTCCTCTCGGCGGCTGTGGGGGCGGGTACGTCAGGGTCGGGACACCCTACGTTTCCGGCGTGTTTCTGTCAGCCGCGTCCCCGCAGTTGTAGCGGAAGCAAAAGGAGCAGAACACCCCTCAACGCGGAGAAACCGCAGTACGCCGAGAAGGCTCCCGCCCGGGCCCGGCCCGCTCCTACCTTTCCGGGGCAAGCACAGACCCGGGAGGATCGAATGAGCACAACCCCGGCGATCGAGCTGACTGGCGCGACGAAACGGTTCCGCACCCCGTCCGGGGCCCTGCACACCGCCGTCCGTGATCTCGATCTGACCGTCGCCCAAGGCGAGTTCGTCGCCGTCGTCGGGCCCACCGGCTGCGGCAAGTCCACCACGCTGACCCTGGTCAGCGGCCTGGAGGAGCCCACCGAGGGCGAGGTCCGGGTGGACGGCGAGCCGGTCCGCGGAATCCACCCCAAGGTCGGTTTCGTCTTCCAGCAGGACGCCGTCTTCCCCTGGCGCACCGTCCTGTCCAACGTGATGGCCGGGCCGCGCTTCCGCGGCGTGCCCACCGCCGAGGCCAGGGAACGGGCCCGGGACTGGCTGGGCCGCGTCGGCCTCGCCGCCTTCGAGGACCGCTACCCGCACCAGCTGTCCGGCGGCATGCGCAAGCGCGTCGCGCTCGCCCAGACCTTCGTCAACGACCCGGACATCCTGCTGATGGACGAGCCGTTCTCGGCGCTGGACGTGCAGACCCGCGCCCTGATGTCCGACCAGCTGCTGGAGCTGTGGGCCGGGACCAGGTCCTCCGGGAACGCCGCGTCGGTCGTCTTCGTCACCCACGACCTGGACGAGGCCATCGCGCTCGCCGACCGGGTCGTCGTCATGACGGCCGGACCGGCCACCGTCAAGGAGATCTTCACCGTCGACCTGCCGCGACCGCGCACCGTGGAGGCCGTCCGGCTGGAACCGAGGTTCGTCGAGCTGTACCGCGAGATCTGGGCCTCGCTCGGCGAAGAGGTGCGCATCACCCGGGAGAGAGGAGCGGGTCGTGCCGCTTGAGACCGCGTCGGCCGTCGCCGACAAGCCCCCGGCGGCCACCCCCGCCAGCCGTACCGAGGCCCGCGAACGGGCCGCCCGCAACCGGAGGTTGACCGTCTACGGGGCCCGGGTCGCGGTCCTGGTCGCCTTCCTCGGACTGTGGGAGGTCTGCGCCCGCACCGACGTCATCGACCCGTTCAACTTCTCGCAGCCGTCGAGGATCTGGGACCAGATCTGGCAGTGGATCACCCACGGCACCGCGCAGGGCTCGCTCGGCGAACAGATCGGCTACACCCTCTACGAGGCCCTCACCGGCTGGGTGATCGGCGTCATCTGCGGTGTGCTGCTCGGCATCGCGCTCGGCCGGGTCCGCTTCCTGGCCGACGTGTTCGGGCCCTACATCAAGGTGCTCAACGCCATCCCGCGGATCGTGCTCGCCCCGATCTTCCTGATCTGGTTCGGCCTCGGCCCGGCCTCCAAGGTCGCCTCCGCCGTCGTCCTGGTGTTCTTCCCGGTGTTCTTCAACGCCTTCCAGGGCGCCCGCGAGGTGGACCGCAACCTCGTCTCCAACGCCCGCATCCTCGGCGCCGACGGCCGCAAGGTCACCCTCCAGGTGGTCATCCCCGCCGCCACCACCTGGATCTTCACCAGCCTGCACGTCAGCTTCGGCTTCGCCCTGATCGGGGCCATCGTCGGCGAGTACATCGGCGCCACCAAGGGCCTCGGCCTGCTCGTCGCCGCCGCCCAGGGCACCTTCAACGCGGCC
Organism: Kitasatospora sp. NPDC091276; assembly: GCF_040684355.1. NCBI lineage: Bacteria > Bacillati > Actinomycetota > Actinomycetes > Kitasatosporales > Streptomycetaceae > Kitasatospora > Kitasatospora sp. NPDC091276. Next base: position 106,758 of record NZ_JBFBFU010000024.1, read on the forward strand.
GGCGTGTACGCCGCCATGACCATCCTCGCCGTCGTGGCGCTGCTCACCGAGGGGCTGCTGACCTTCGCCGAGACGAAGCTGTTCCGCTGGAAGCCCGCAGACACGGGCGACGGCCGCTGAACCCCTCTGCGTCGCTGAACCACCTGCGCCGCTGAACCCCACCCCCTGCGTCGCGAACCCCCCGCTTCGCTGAACCACCTGTGCCGCTGAACCCCCCTCGCAGAGAGAGGCACCCCCACCCATGCGCCCGAACCCGATCGGCAGACCCGCCGCGGCCGCCCTCGCCGCCGTCCTGCTCCTCCCGCTCTCCGCCTGCGCCAACGACGCCGCCACGACCACCCACGGCGCCGCCGCCCCGGCCGGCCGGCAGGTCGACGGGCCGAAGGTCAAGATCATGGTCGGTGGCCTGGACAAGGTCATCTACCTGCCCGCGATGCTCACCCAGCGGCTCGGCTTCTTCGCCGACGCGGGCGTCAACGTCGAGTTGATGAGCGAGCCCGCCGGCGTCAACGCCACCACCGCGCTGCTCGCCGGCGACGTCCAGGGCGCCGTCGGCTTCTACGACCACACCATCGACCTCCAGGCCAAGGGCAAGATCGTCGAGTCCGTGGTGCAGTTCTCCCAGGCCCCCGGCGAGGTCGAACTCGTCTCCACCAAGCAGGCCGACGCCATCAGGTCCGGCGCGGACTTCAAGGGCAAGAAGCTCGGCGTCACCAGCATCGGTTCCTCCACCGACTTCCTCACCAAGTACCTCGCCGTCAAGAACGGCACCGCCGTCAGCGAGTTCAGCCCGATCGCGGTCGGAGCCGGCCAGACCTTCATCGCCGCGCTCCAACAGGGCAGCATCGACGGCGGGATGACCACCGACCCGACCGTCGCCAACGTCCTCGACAAGGGCCTCGGCAAGATCCTCTACGACATGCGCACACCCGAGGGCTCCCGCGAGGCCCTCGGCGGCCTCTACCCGTCGTCCTCGCTCTACATGAACACCGACTGGGTGGAGAAGAACAAGGACACCACCCAGAAGCTCGCCAACGCCTTCGTCAAGACCCTCAAGTGGATGTCCACGCACAGCCCCGAGGAGATCGCCGCGAAGATGCCCGCCGACTACGCGCAGGGCGGCGCCGAGCAGTACGCGGCCGCGATCAAGGCGACCCTGCCGATGTTCACCACCGACGGCGTGATGCCGGCCGACGGCCCCAAGACCGTCCTCGCCGTGCTCGCCGCCTTCCACCCGGACGTCAAGGGCAAGGAGGGCACCATCGACCTCTCCCGCACCTACACCACCGAGTTCGTCGGCAAGGCCGTCACCGGCTGAGCCGACACCCGACGTGACGGCCCCGCGCACCTCCGTGGACAGCGGGCGCGGGGCCGCCCACGCGCTCCGGTCCCGCGCTCACCCCCACGGGCGCGGGGCCGCCCGCGCGCTCCCGACCTGCTGAAGGCCCTGCCGGCGCGCTTCCGCCCCGCTACCGACCCCGCACCGAGAGCACGTCCATCCGCGACGGCGTCCCCGCCGCCTTGCCGCAGCTCTCCGGACGCGCCGGCTCGCTCACCGCCTCGATCACGTCCACCTCCCAGGCCCGGCCGTCCTGGTGCAGCACCGAGACCAGCCAACGGCCCGCGCCGTCCGGCCGCTGGGCCAGCGTCAGCGCGTCCACCCCGGTCTCCCCGGTCGCCAACCGCACCGCGTGCTCGGCAGCCTGACCCGGACGCTCCCAGCCCGAACAGCCCCGCGACCAGGCCGGCACCATGTGCCCGGCCGCCGTCGCCGCCAGCACCTCCTTGGCCGCCTCCGCCGTCAGCCGCCCGTACGCGTAGCCGTACGGCAGCACCAGCATCGTGGGGGAGAAGCGGTGCCCGCCCAGGTGCGTCACCTCCCACACCTCGCTGTGCCCGGCCGCCGCCAGCTCCGCCGCCAACGGGCGGCCCAGCAGCGCGCAACAGCGGTCCCGCCGCCCGTTGGTGCACACCAGCGCCAACGGGCCGCCGACGTGCTCCACCCCGAAACCGCCGTGGTCACCGACGCCCAGCGCCGCGAAGTCCAGCTCCAGCAGCTCCGCCGGATCGGCCACCTCCGCCCGGCGCACCCAGCCGCGACCCGGCACCGTGTGCGCCACGACCACCTCGTGCCGCGCCGTCGGCAGGCAGTCCGCGTGCCGCCCCGGCCGCCGGATCAGCGCCACCCGCACCCCGGTGCCCGCCGCGGCCGCGTCCAGCGCCCGCCCCGTCGCCGGGTCCAGGTGGCTCTCCCCGAGCGCCTTCGCGCCCCACGGCCCGTTCTGCTCCACCAGCAGCCAGGTGGTCGCCACCGCGGCGGTGGCGGTCAGCGGCTCCGACAGTTCACGCGACAGCGTCGCACAGGTGCTCACCCGGGTAAGGCTACCCTCGGCACCCGCCGCGCCCCGGAACGACGAAGGAGGGGCGCCGGACGGCTCCGGCACCCCTCCTCCACCACGCCCGCGCCCTACGCCGGGCCGGCCACCACCGCGATCGGAGCCGTCACCGGCGTGCCCGAACCGTCACGGCGCGGGTCGCGCTCCGGCAGGTCCACCGGCGCGCCCTTGTCGGACGCCGCCCGGGCCGGGGCCACGCCCGCCCAGGCGAACGTCAGACCGTCCTCGCCGCGCAGGAACCGCTGGCAGCGCACACCGCCCGTCGCCCGGCCCTTGCGCGGGTACTGCTCGAACGGCGTCACCTTCCACGACGTCTGCTCCTCGCCGCTCAGCGTCCCCGACGCCCCCGCCACCGAGACCACCACCGCGTCCGAGGCCGGATCCACCGCCGTGAACGACAGCACCCGCGCCCCGTCGGAGAGCTTGATCCCCGCCATGCCGCCCGCCGGACGGCCCTGCGGGCGCACCTGCCCCGCCGGGTAGCGCAGCAGCTGCGCGTCCGAAGCGATGAAGACCAAGTCCTCCTCGCCGGTGCGCAGTTCGACCGCGCCCACCAGCTCGTCACCCTCCTTGAGGGCGATCACCTCGAACTCGTCCTTGTTCGCCGGCCACTCCGGCACCACCCGCTTCACCACGCCCTGCGCCGTGCCCAGCGCCAGCCCCGGCGAGGACTCGTCCAGCGTGGTCAACGCCAGCGCCCGTTCCCCGGCCTCCAACCGCAGGAACTCGCCCACCGCCGCCCCGCCGGCCAGCGTCGGCGACGGCGTCGGCGGCAGCGCCGGCAGATCGATCACCGGCAGCCGCAGCACCCGGCCCGCCGACGTCACCACACCCACGTCCGCCCGCGCCGTCGCCGGCACCGCCGACACGATCACATCGTGCTTCGACCGCTTCTCCGACAGCTCGAACGGCTCCCCGTCCGCCGTCCGCGCCAGCAGGCCCGTCGACGACAGCAGCACCCGGCACGGGTCGTCCGCCACCTCCAGCGGCACCGACAGCGCCGCCGACGGCGCCGCCCCCGCCTCCAGCAGCACCGTCCGCCGCTCCGTCCCGAACTGCTTCGCCACCGCGCCGAGTTCGGACGACACCACGCTGCGCAGCCGGGAGTCCGAGTCCAGGATCTCGGTCAGCTCCGCGATCTCCGCGTTCAGCTTCGCCTTCTCCTGCTCCAGCTCCACCCGGTCGAACCGGGTCAGCCGCCGCAGCGGAGTGTCCAGGATGTACGCCGTCTGCGTCTCCGACAGCGAGAAGCGCTCCATCAGGCGCTCCTTCGCCTGCCCCGCGTTGTCACTCGACCGGATGATCGCGATGACCTCGTCGATGTCGAGCAGCGCGACCAGCAGACCGTCGACCAGGTGCAGCCGCTCCTCCCGCTTGCGCCGGCGGAAGTCGCTGCGTCGCCGCACCACGGTGAACCGGTGGTCGACGTAGACCTCCAGCAGCTCCTTCAGTCCCAGCGTCAGCGGCTGGCCGTCCACCAACGCCACGTTGTTGATGCCGAAGGTCTCCTCCATCGGCGTCAGCTTGTACAACTGCTCCAGCAGCGCCTCCGGCACGAAGCCGTTCTTCACCTCGATCACCAGCCGCAGCCCGTGCTCGCGGTCGGTCAGGTCCTTGACGTCCGCGATGCCCTGCAGCTTCTTCGCGTTGACCAGGTCCTTGATCTTCGAAATGACCTTCTCCGGGCCGACGTTGTACGGCAGCTCGGTCACCACGATGCCCTTGCGGCGCGCCGTCACCGCCTCCACCGTCGTGGTCGCCCGGATCTTGAACGTGCCGCGGCCCGACTCGTACGCGTCCCGGATCCCCGACAGGCCCACGATCCGCCCGCCCGTCGGCAGGTCCGGACCGGGCACGAACCGCATCAGCGTGTCCAGGTCCGCGGTCGGGTGCTTGATCAGGTGCCGGGCCGCCGCCACCACCTCGGACAGGTTGTGCGGCGGCATGTTCGTCGCCATGCCGACCGCGATGCCCGTCGCGCCGTTCACCAGCAGGTTCGGGAACGCCGCCGGCAGCGCCAACGGCTCCTGCTCGCTGCCGTCGTAGTTCGGACCGAAGTCGACGGTGTCCTCGTGGATCGACTCCACCATCGCCATCGACGCCGCCGTCAGCCGCGACTCCGTGTAGCGCATCGCCGCCGGCGGGTCGTCGTTGCCCAGCGAACCGAAGTTCCCGTGCCCGTCGATCAGCGGCAGCCGCATCGAGAACGGCTGCGCCATCCGGACGACCGAGTCGTAGATCGACGCGTCACCGTGCGGGTGCAGCCGGCCCATCACCTCGCCCACCACACGGGCGCACTTCACGTGTGCGCGGTCCGGCCGCAGGCCCATCTCGTTGGCCTGGTACAGGATCCGGCGGTGCACCGGCTTCAGACCGTCCCGCGCGTCCGGAAGCGCACGCGAGTAGATCACCGAGTAGGCGTACTCCAGGAAGGAGCCCTGCATCTCGTCCACGACGTCGACATCGAGGATCCGCTCCTCGAAGTCTCCGGGCGGCGGGGTCTGCGAACTGCGGCGGGCCATCGCGGCGGGGCTCCCTTACGTCTCGCTTGCTGTGTCTCGGTCAGTCTCTGACGTCCATCCGCCGACCCTCGTCAACAGGGCTCGGCGCCCCCATTGTGGACCCTCGCGCCGACACTCCCGGCCAGCGCCCCTCTTCCGCCCCTGGCGAACGCCCTGTCTGCGCGGGACACGAACACGCCCCCCGCGCGTTGCACCACAATGGGGGACGCCACACGAACCCCGACATCGACGACGGGAAGGACCCGAGCGCATGGCCAACCCGGCCCCCGCATCCGCCTCCACCGGAGGACATGGCGCTGCCATCGCCATCACCGAGCACCGCCTGGCCAACGGCCTGCGCGTCGTCCTCTCCGAGGACCACCTCACCCCGGTCGCCGCGGTCTGCCTCTGGTACGACGTGGGCTCCCGCCACGAGGTCAAGGGCCGCACCGGCCTCGCCCACCTCTTCGAGCACCTCATGTTCCAGGGCTCCGCCAACGTCTCCAACAACGGGCACTTCGAGCTCGTCCAGGGCGCCGGCGGCTCGCTCAACGGCACCACCAGCTTCGAGCGCACCAACTACTTCGAGACCATGCCCGCCCACCAGCTGGAGCTCGCCCTCTGGCTGGAGGCCGACCGCATGGGCTCGCTGCTCGCCGCCCTCGACGAGACGTCCATGGAGAACCAGCGCGACGTCGTCAAGAACGAGCGCCGCCAGCGCTACGACAACGTCCCCTACGGCACCGCCTTCGAGAAGCTCACCGCGCTCTCGTTCCCCGACGGCCACCCGTACCACCACACCCCGATCGGCTCCATGGCCGACCTCGACGCCGCCACCCTCGACGACGCCCGCGCGTTCTTCCGCACCTACTACGCGCCCAACAACGCCGTTCTCACCGTCGTCGGCGACATCGACCCCGAGCAGACCATCGCCTGGGTCGAGAAGTACTTCGGCAGCATCCCCGCCCACGACGGCAAGCAGCCGCCGCGCTCCGGCGAACTCCCCGACACCATCGGCAGCGAACTGCGCGAGCACGTCCGCGAGGACGTCCCCTCCCGCGCCCTGATGGCCGCCTACCGCCTCCCGCACGACGGCACCCGCGACGCCGACGCCGCCGACCTCGCCCTCACCATCCTCGGCAGCGGCGAGTCCAGCCGCCTCTACAACCGGCTCGTCCGCCGCGACCGCACCGCCGTCGCCGCCGGCTTCGGCCTGCTCCGCCTCGCCGGCGCCCCCAGCCTCGGCTGGCTCGACGTCAAGACCTCCGGCGACGCCACCATCGAGCAGATCGACGCCGCCGTCGACGAGGAACTCGCCCGCTTCGCCGCCGAAGGCCCCACCCCCGAGGAACTCGAACGGGCCCAGGCCCAGATCGAGCGCGAATGGCTCGACCGGCTCACCACCGTCGCCGGCCGCGCCGACGAACTCTGCCGCTACGCCGTCCTGTTCGGTGACCCCAAGCTCCTCAACGACGCCCTCCCCAAGGTCCTCGACATCACCGCCGAGGAGGTCCAGGCCGTCGCCAAGGCCCGGCTCCACCCCGACAACCGGGCCGTCCTCGTCTACGAGCCCACCACGGCCGACGACACCGACGCCCCCGCCGCCACCGATGAGGAGGGTGCCGCCGCATGAGCACCGACTACGTCCCCGCCATGACGTTCCACCCCCAGCCCGAGCCCGGCACCCCCGGCCCCTGGGCCTTCCCCGCCCCCGAGCGCGCCGCCCTCGGCAACGGCATCACCGTCCTGCACTGCCACCGGCCCGGCCAGCAGCTCGTCGCCGTCGAGGTCCTCCTCGACGCCCCGCTCGCCGCCGAACCCGACGGCCTCGACGGCATCGCCGCCATCCTCGCCCGCGCCCTCAGCGAAGGCACCGACACCCTCACCGCCGAGGAGTACGCCGCCGAACTCGAACGCGCCGGCGCCACCCTCGACGCCCACGCCGACCACCCCTGCATCCGCGTCTCCCTGGAGGTCCCCGCCTCCCGCCTGCAGCGCGGCCTCTCGTTGCTCGCCGACGCCCTGCGCGCCCCCGCCCTCCCCGAGGACGAGATCGAGCGCCTCGTCGCCAACCGCCTCGACGAGATCGTCCACGAGCAGGCCAACCCCGCCCGGCGCGCCGCCAAGGCCCTCTACGCCGAGCTCTTCGACGGCGCCGACCGCCTCTCCCGGCCCCGCAGCGGCACCGCCGACACGGTCAAGGCCATCGACCGGGCCGCCGTCAAGGCCTTCTACGACGCCCACGTGCGCCCCGCCACCGCCACCGTCGTCGTGGTCGGCGACCTCACCGGCACCGACCTGCCCGCCCTCCTGGAGAGCACCCTCGGCACCTGGACCGGCAACACCGCCGAACCCTCCGCCCACGCCCCCGTCACCGCCGACGACCGCGGCCGCGTCGTCATCGTCGACCGCCCCGGCTCCGTCCAGACCCAACTCCTCATCGGCCGCATCGGCCCCGACCGCCACGACCCCGTCTGGGCCGCCCAGATCCTCGGCACCTACTGCCTCGGCGGCACCCTCACCTCCCGCCTCGACCGCGTCCTGCGCGAGGAGAAGGGCTACACCTACGGCGTCCGCTCCTTCGCCCAGCCGCTGCGCTCCGCCGCCGACGGCAGCGGCCGCTCGCTGCTCGCCATCAGCGGCTCGGTGGACACCGCCTCCACCGCCCCGGCGATCGCCGACACCTGGACCATCCTGCGCACCCTCGCCGCCGAGGGCCTCACCGACGCCGAGCGCGACGAGGCCGTGCAGTTCCTGGTCGGCGTCGCACCGCTGAAGTACGAGACCGCGGGCTCGGTCGCCGGCACCCTGGCCGACCAGGTCGAGCAGTACCTCGCGGACGACTACCAGGCCGAGGTCTACCGGCAGCTCGCCGAACTGCCCACCGCCGCAGCCACCGAGGCCGTCGTCGCCGCCTTCCCGCCGGACCGCCTGGTCACCGTGCTGGTCGGCGACGCCGCCGTCATCGCCGACGACGTGCGGGCCCTCGGCATCGGCGAGGTCACCGTCGTCAGCTGACCCGGCGTTTCCCGTACGGCCCGGTGGAGCACCCGCTCCGCCGGGCCGTCGCGTTGTTAAATCCGTTGCGGGCCAGCGGCGTTCCGTGGATAGATATCCCCGGCACACACGGACGAACGACGACGAACGACGGCGAACGAAGGGAGGCGGTCACCATGCGGGTCGAGCGAGCCATACGCCGACGCTCCCCGAGGCCGTCCTCCCCCTGTGCCCAGGGCGCCTGAGCCCCACCCCCGAACTTCCCCGAGCCGCACCGGGCTTCTTCGCGCGGCACCCCCTTCCCCGAACCACCCGACCGCTGGAGGTCGTTCGACCATGACGTACACCGAGGTGCCCGGAATCCGGGTCCCGATCCGGATGTGGACCGACCCGGCCACCGTCGAGGGCCAGGCCCTGCAGCAGCTGCGCAACATCAGCTCCCTGCCCTGGCTGCACGGCCTCGCCGTGATGCCCGACGTCCACCTGGGCAAGGGCGCGACCGTCGGCTCCGTCATCGCCATGAAGGGCGCCGTCTGCCCGGCGGCGGTCGGTGTCGACATCGGCTGCGGAATGAGCGCGGTGAAGACCTCCCTCACCGCCGAGGACCTCCCCGATGACCTGTCCCGCCTCCGCTCCAAGATCGAGCAGGCCATCCCGGTCGGCCGCGGCCTCCACACCGACCCCGTCGACCCGACCAAGCTGCACGGCCTCCAGACGGCGGGCTGGGACGACTTCTGGCAGCGCTTTGAGAGGGTCGCTCCGGCGGTGCATTGGCGGCGTGAGCGGGCCATGCAGCAGATAGGAACGCTCGGGCGCGGCAACCACTTTTCGGAAGTGTGCCTAGATGGGACCGGTTTTGTTTGGTTGATGTTGCATTCTGGATCGCGCAATATCGGCAAGGAACTAGCCGAGCACCACATGGAGGTGGCACGGTCTCTTCCTCACAACCAGGGCCTGATCGACCGGGACCTCGCGGTCTTCATCGCGGAGACCCCGCAGATGGCTGCTTACCGGCAGGACCTCTTCTGGGCCCAGGAGTACGCCAAGAACAATCGCGCGGTGATGATGGCGCTGTTCCAGGACGTTGTCCGTCGCGAGTTCACCAAGGCGAAGGTCGCCTTCGACGAGGTCATCAGCTGCCACCACAACTACGTGGCGGAGGAGACGTACGACGGTGTCGACCTGCTCGTGACCCGCAAGGGCGCGATCAGGGCCGGCACGGGCGACTACGGGATCATCCCGGGGTCCATGGGCACCGGCTCCTACATCGTCCGCGGTCTCGGCAACGAGGCGGCGTTCAACTCGGCCTCGCACGGCGCCGGCCGCAAGATGAGCCGTAGCGCCGCGAAGAAGCGGTTCTCCACGCAGGACCTGGTGGAGCAGACCAAGGGTGTGGAGTGCCGCAAGGACAGCGGTGTCGTGGACGAGATCCCGGGCGCCTACAAGTCCATCGAAAAGGTCATCGAGCAGCAGAAGGACCTCGTCGAGGTGGTCGCCCACCTCAAGCAGGTCGTCTGCGTCAAGGGCTGATCAACGTCGACAGGGGTGCCGCCACACCGTGGCGGCACCCCTGTCGGGTCGGTCGAGTCGGCTCAGGCCGCGGCCGGGAGCTCGTCGAGGCCTTCCTGGACGAGCTTGGCGAGGCGGTCGAGCGCGTCGTCGGCGTTCTCGGCGTCGGAGGCGAGGACGACCTCGTCGCCGCCCTGGGCGCCGAGGGCGAGCAGGCCGAGCATGGAGGCGGCGTTGACGGGGTTGCCGCCGGGCTTGGCGATGGTGATCGGCACGCCGGTGGCCGTGACGGCCCGGACGAAGACGGAGGCGGGACGGGCGTGCAGGCCCTCGGCCCAACCGATGGTGACGCGGCGCTCAGCCATGAGACGTGCCTTTCCGGTGAAGCTGGTTACGGCCGTGCTCGGGGAAGCGGCCATGTTGTCTAGACCAGTGTTGCACGCAGGCGGTCCCTGCGAGCCGCTGCGTTCGGGACTTGTGATTGTTTCTTTTCGGGGCATAAGGCCCGGCCGGCGGCCCTGCCCACCCTGCAGCCAGTGTGCACCCGGCGCCATTCGACTCGCTGCCGGATAACCTGACGAATGTGGACGACTCCGCAGTGGCGCAGCCCGAGCAGGACCCCGGTGACCGGCGGGAATCCGGACCGGATTACCCCCAGCACTGGGAGGCCGACATCCTGCTGCGGGACGGCGGTACGGCCCGCATCCGGCCGATCACGCCGGAGGACTCGGAGCGTCTGGTGGAGTTCTACGCACAGGTGTCGGACCAGTCCAAGTACTTCCGTTTCTTCGCCCCCTACCCCCGGTTGTCGGAGAAGGACGTCCGCCGTTTCACCCACCACGACTTCGTGGACCGGGTGGCGCTGGCGGTGGTGGTCCGGGACCGTTTCATCGCGACCGTCCGCTACGACCGGATCGACGCGCAGGGCCGTCCGTCCGAGGCCGGGACGGACGCCGAGGTGGCGTTCCTGGTGCAGGACGCCCATCAGGGCCGCGGGGTGGCGTCGGCGCTGCTGGAGCACATCGCGGCGGTGGCGCAGGAGCGCGGGATCCGCCGGTTCCAGGCGGAGGTGCTGCCGGAGAACCGGAAGATGGTGAAGGTCTTCACCGATGCCGGCTACACGCAGCGCCGCAGTTTCACCGACGGTGTGGTGCACCTGGAGTTCGATCTTGAGCAGACGGATCGTTCGCTGGCGGTGATGCGGGCGCGCGAGCACCGGGCGGAGGCGAAGTCGGTGCAGCGGCTGCTGACCCCGCGGTCGGTGGCGGTGATCGGGGTGTCGCGCAATCCGCAGACGGTGGGCCGGGCGATCCTGCGGGACCTGCTGGGCAGTGCCGACGACACGCGCCCGGTGTACGCGGTGAACCGCAACGCCCCGCCGGGCACCGAGCTGGACGGCGTCCCGGTGCACCGTTCGGTTCTGGACATTCCGGGGCCGGTGGATCTCGCGGTGATCGCCGTCCCGGAGGGGGCCGTCCCGGCGGCGGTCGCCGAGTGCGGTGCGCACGGGGTGCAGGGCCTGGTGGTGGTGACCGCCGGGTACGCGGAGACCGGTCCGGAGGGCCGGGACCGGCAGCGCACGCTGGTGCGCCAGGCGCGGGCGGCGGGGATGCGGGTGATCGGCCCGAACGCCTTCGGCCTGATCAACACCGATCCGGACCGCCCGTTGAACGCCTCGCTGGCTCCGCAGCTGCCGGGCCGGGGCGGGTTCGGGATCTTCTGCCAGTCCGGTGCGATCGGGGTGGCCCTGCTGGAGTCGGCGCACCGCAGGGGCCTGGGGGTGTCCTCCTTCGCCTCGGTGGGCAACCGGTCGGACGTCTCCGGGAACGACTTCCTGCAGTACTGGGCGGAGGACGAGGCCACCGAGGTGGTGCTGCTCTACCTGGAGTCCTTCGGCAACCCGCGCAAGTTCACCCGGATCGCGCGCCGGCTGGCCGCGGTGAAGCCGGTCGTGGTGGTGAAGGGCGCCCGGCACACCGGCAGCCTGCCGCCGGGCCACGCGGTGCCGGCGACCGCGACGGGGCTGCGCGACGCGACGGTGGACGCGCTGTTCGAGCAGGCGGGCGTGATCAGGGTGGAGACGATCACCGAGCTGTACGACACCGGGGAGCTGCTGGCCCTGCAGCCGCTGCCGCCGGGGGACCGGGTCGCGGTGGTCGGCAACTCGGACTCGCTGGGCCTGCTGACCTACGACGCCTGCCTGAGCGCGGGCCTGCGGCCGCGCACCCCGGTGGACCTGACCACGGCCGCGACGGGCGAGAACTTCCGGATCGCGCTGGACGTGGCGCTGGCCGATCCGGCGGTGGACGCGGTGATCGCGGTGGCGATCCCGCCGATCGGCACGTCCGCGCACGCCTTCATGGGCGGCCGGCTGACCGGCCCGGACGATCCGGAGATGGGTTCGGACGATCCGGAGATCGCCGACGCACTGCTCGAAGCCAGCCGAAGGGCAAGGGAGTTGGGCAAGCCGCTGGTGCTCGCCCATCTGGCGTTGACCGATCTGCCGGTCCGGCTGCGCCCGGGGGGCGTGCCGGCGTTCGCGGCGCCGGAGCGGGCGGTGCGGGCGCTGGCGCACGCGGTGCACTACGCGCAGTGGCGGCGCCGGACGGCCGAGGCGGAGGAGACGGCCCGGGTGCCCGAGCTGGACCGGATCGACGAGCCGGGCGCCCGCGCGCTGGTCGAGGCGGCGTTGAGCACCCGGACGGCGATTGCCGCGCGGACGCAGCCGGGCGGCGCCCGGATCACCCTGCCGGACGCCGGGGCCCGCGAGCTGCTGGCCCGCTACGGCATCGACGTATTCCCCGCGCTGCCGGCCCCGGACGAGGACGCGGCCGTGCGGGCCGCGGCGACGCTCGGCTACCCGGTGGCGTTGAAGGCCACCGCCCCGCATCTGCGCCACCGCCCGGACCTGGGCAGCGTGCGGCTGGATCTGACCGGCGAGCCCGGGCTGCGCCGGGCGCACCGCGAGCTGGACGCGCTGCTGGGCGGTGCGGCGCAGGCGGAGCTGGTGGTGCAGCGGATGGCGCCGCGCGGGGTGGACACCGTGATCGGTGCCACGGTGGATCCGGCGGTCGGCGCGATCCTGTCGTTCGGCCTGGCCGGGGCGCCCGCCGAGCTGCTGGGCGATGTGGCGCACCGGTTGGTCCCGGCGACCGACCAGGAGGTGGCCGGGCTGGTCCGGGAGGTGCGCGCGGCGCCCCTGCTGTTCGGTTGGCGGGGCGCGGAGGCGGTGGACACCGACGCGCTGGAGGAGTTGCTGCTGCGGGTGTCGCAGTTGGTGGACGACGTGCCGGAGATCGCCTCGGTGGATCTCGAACCGGTGGTCGTGGCCCCGTACGGGCTGGCGATCCTGGGGGCGCGGGTGCGGATCGCGCCGCTGCCCGTCCGCAGCGATCTGGGCCCGCGCGCGATGAGCACCCTGTAACCTTCCTTGGTTGCGCCTGCCTGTGGGCGCTGTTGTCCGAAGCTCGGCGCCGTGCCGCCCGCTTCGTCGGCGGACCATGCCAGGATGGAGTTATGGCGAAGACCGGTACCACCAGCACTCAGGACCTGCGCTCGGCGATCGAGCGCAGCGGTTACTACCCGGCCCTGGTGTCCGAGGCGGTCGAGGCCGCGGTGGGCCCGGAGCCGATCAGCTCCTACCTGGTGCACCAGGAGACGACCTTCGACGCCAACGAGGTGCGTCGGCACGTGACGGTGCTGGTGCTGACTCCGACGCGGTTCGTGGTGAGCCACACCGATGAGCAGTCGGGGGACGCGGGCAGCCCGGCGGTGCCGTTCGCGACGACGTCGACGGAGAGTGTCCGGCTGGACCGGATCGGCTCGGTCGTGCTGAGCCGGATGGTCGCGAACCCGGAGACGTACACGCCGGGGACGCTGCCGCGCGAGGTGGTGCTGACGATCGGCTGGGGTGCGGTGCAACGGCTGGACCTGGAGCCCGCGGGCTGTTCGGACCCGAACTGCGAGGCTGACCACGGCTACACCGGTTCGGCGACGGCTGACGATCTCTCACTGCGGGTGAGCGAGGCCGGTGACGGCCCGGAGACGGTGGCCCAGGCGCTGGTGTTCGCCCGCGCCCTCTCCGACGCGACGATCAGCAACGGCCCGCGGGTCTGAGCGCCGCCGCCTTCGACTGCTACGAATCCGGTTTCATGTCCTTCGCACCCTCCGGCGGCTTCGACGCCTTCGAGATCCTCGACCCGGCCGCGGCTCCCGCGCCCCCGTACGGCAGTGGTTCGCTCTGCGACCTGTTGCCCTCGGTGGCGGCGGGCCTGGGCGTCCCGGGCTTCACCGCGACCCTGCCGATCGCCCCGGCGGACCGGGTGGTGGTGTTCCTGGTGGACGGCCTGGGCTGGGAGCTGCTGCTGCGGCACCCGGAGTACGCGCCGTTCCTGTCCTCGCTGGCCGGGAGTTCGATGGGTGGTTCGGGCCGCCCGCTGACCGCTGGTTTCCCGTCGACCACGGCGACTTCGCTGGCCTCGGTCGGCACCGGCACGCCGCCGGGGCTGCACGGCCTGGCCGGGTACACGGTCGCGGTGCCGGGCGCCGGTTATCTGATGAACCAGCTGCGCTGGCAGCCGCACACCGACCCGCACGTCTGGCAGCCGTACCCGACGGTCTTCGAGCGGACGGACGCCGCCGGGGTGGCGACCGCGCAGGTGTCCTCCCCGTTGTTCTCGCAGACGCCGCTGACCAGGGTGGCGCTGTCCGGCGGCACCTTCCTGGGCCGGACCACGGGCGAGGAGCGGATGGACCTGGCGGCCTCCTGGCTGGCCGAGCACGACCGGGCGCTGGTCTACACGTACGTCAGCGAGCTGGACGGTGCGGGCCACCGCTTCGGGGTGGACTCGGACGAGTGGCGGATGACCCTGGACGCGGTGGACCGGCTGGCCCGCCGGCTGGCCGAGCGGCTGCCGCCGCGTTCGGCGATGTACGTGACCGCTGACCACGGCATGATCGACATCGCGCCGGAGGACCGGATCGACTTCGACGAGGACTGGGAGCTGGGCGCCGGCGTGGCCCTGCTGGGCGGCGAGGGCCGGGCCCGGCACGTGTACGCGGTGCCCGGTGCGGCGGCCGACGTGTTCGCGGTCTGGAGCGAGGTGCTGGGTGACCGGATGTGGGTGGCCACCCGGGACCAGGCGATCGCGGCGGGCTGGTTCGGTCCGGCCGTGGACGAGCGGGTGTACGGGCGGATCGGCGACGTGGTGGCCGCGGCGCGGGACGACATCGCGATCACGGCCTCCCGCAACGAGCCGGGCGAGTCCGCGATGATCGGTCTGCACGGTTCGATGACCCCGGTCGAGCAGTTCGTGCCGCTGCTCGAAGTTCGCGGCTGAGCCGGGTCCTTGACTCTTCTGTGCCCGAACTCCCCTGATGTGAAAGGCCTTTGCTCCACCCATGGCTGAACTGGTGTTCTTCTCGGGCACGATGGACTGCGGCAAGTCGACGCTGGCGCTGCAGATGGACCACAACCACTCCGCCCGCGGCCGGCAGGGCCTCATCCTGACCCGCCACGACCGCGCCGGTGCGGCGACCATCTCCAGCCGGCTGGGCCTGCGGGCGGACGCGGTCGAGGTGACGGACGACTTCGACTTCCACGCGTACGTGGTGCACCGGCTCTCGGCGGGCGGCCGGGTGGACTACCTGATCTGCGACGAGGCGCAGTTCTTCGCCGCCGAGCAGGTCGACCAGTTGGCCCGGGTGGTGGACGAACTCGACATCGACGCCTACACGTTCGGGATCACCACGGATTTCCGCACCCGGTTGTTCCCCGGCTCCCAGCGGCTGATCGAGCTGGCGGACCGGGTGGAGGTGCTCCAGGTCGAGGCGCTGTGCTGGTGCGGTGCGCGGGCGACGCACAACGCCCGGACGGTGGGCGGGGTGATGGTGGTCGAGGGCGCCCAGGTGGTGGTCGGCGACATCTCGGTGAACGAGGACGAGGTCGGGTACGAGGTGCTCTGCCGCCGGCACCACCGCCGCCGGCTGACCGCCGCGACGGCCCGGGCCTCGGTGCTCTCGCCGGACGTGCTGCCCTTCGAGCAGCAGGTCTGAGTCCTGCTGCCGGGCGCGCTAACGGAGTTCCAGCACCGAGAAGTGCCCGCCCTGCGGGTCGGACAGCCGGGCGGCGCGGCCGCGGGCGGTGTCGTGCGGTTCGACCAGGACGCGGCCGCCGAGTCCGACGGCGTGCCGGGCGGTGGCGTCGGCGTCGCGGACGGCGAAGTGGACCCGCCAGCGGGGCGGATGGCCGCGCAGTTCGGCGCGGTGCCGGATGCCGGCGACCGGTCGCCCGTGCACGAGTAGCGTGGACTCGTCGTCGGCGTGCCGGACGGGGCGGTCGAGTACCGCGGTGTAGAAGGCGACGGCGCCGTCGGTGTCGGGGGTGAGCAGTTCGGTCCAGGCCGGTCCGCCGGGTTCGGGTCCGGTCTCCCGGCCGGTGTGCTCCTCGCCCTGCCAGAGGCCGAAGACGGCGCCGGAGACGTCGGCGGCGATGGCCATCCGCCCGGCGCGTTCGGCCTGGAGCGGCCCGACGGCCACGGTTCCGCCGCAGGCGCGCACCAGTTGGGCGGTGTGGTCGGCGTCGTCGACGGCGAAGTAGCTGGTCCACTGCACCGGGAAGCCGGTGGCGGTGGAGACGCCGAGGCCGGCGACCGGCGCCCCGTCGAGTTCGGCGCGGACGTAGGCGCCGAGCTGGCCGGGGCCCGGGGTGTAGGTCCAGCCGAGCAGGTCGGCGTAGAACGCGCGGGCGCCGGCCAGGTCGTCGGTCAGCAGACTGACCCAGCAGGGGGTGCCCTGGGCCAGTCGGAGTTCCACCGCAGGCAATGCGGGCCCCCTCATGGGTGGTTGGCGCAACGGGTGGTTGGCGCACGGAAATCCTCGCGCGCGAGGGTGATGCTTCCACTCTGGCGCGCGTCGAACCCTCGGGCCGCGCGGAAATTCCGGCAAAGACCGCACAAAGAGCGGCGGGGTGGCGGCGCTGCGCGACAATGGCCGCCATGACCACCTACAACGACGGTTCCCCGCTGATCTCCGCGGCCGGGCTGGCGCAGGCGCTCGCCTCCGCGCTCCCGCCGGTGCTGTTGGACGTGCGCTACCGGCTGGTCGGTGCCGCGCAGTCCGGCCCGACCGCCGTCGAGGAGTACCGGGCCGGGCACCTGCCCGGCGCCCGCTTCGTCGACCTGGACCGGGACCTCGCGGCCCCGCCGGGCGCCCCAGGCCGGGGCGGCCGCCACCCGCTGCCGGACCCGGAGGAGTTCGGCGCGGCGATGCGCCGCCTGGGGGTGGACTCCGACCGCCCGGTGGTGGTGTACGACGGCGCGGCCTCGCTGGCGGCGGCCCGCGCCTGGTGGCTGCTGCGCTGGGCCGGGCACCGGGACGTCCGGGTGCTGGACGGCGGGTACGCGGCCTGGTCGGCGGCCGGACTGCCGGTGACGGCGGAGGTCCCGGCGCCGGCGGAGGGTCATTTCAAGCCGGTCCCGGGGCAGTTGCCCGTGGTGGACGCGGACGGTGCGGCGGCCTGGGCGCGCGGTGCGCTGCTGCTGGACGCCCGGGCGGGGGACCGCTACCGGGGCGAGAGCGAGCCGGTGGACCCGCGCGCCGGGCACATCCCGGGTGCGGTGTCGGCGCCGACGGCCGAGAACGTGGCGGCCGACGGGCGGTTCAGGTCGGCCGCGGAACTGGCGGAGCGGTTCCGCGCGCTGGGCGCGGGTGAGCGGGAGACGGCGGTGTACTGCGGATCGGGGGTGACGGCGGCGCACCAGATCCTGGCGCTGGAGGTGGCGGGCCTGCCGGCCACGCTGTACCCGGGGTCTTGGAGCGAGTGGTCGAGCGACGAGGCCCGCCCGGTGGCGGTGACCGACCAGCCGGGCTGAGCCGGGGCATACGTCAGGGGCGGGAGGCCGAGCCTCCCGCCCCTGACGTCAGGGCTGCTACTCCTGCTTCTTGCGCCGGCTGCCGAAGACGATCTCGTCCCAGCTGGGCACGGTGGCCCGGCGGCCGGGCCGGACGCCGTCCGCCTCGGCCTGGCGGTCGGTGGTGCCGACCAGTCGTTCGCGGTGCGGGGCGACGGCCCGCGGCATCAGGATGTCGGCGTAGGCCGAGCCCGCGCCGACCGCCGGTGCGGCGGCCGCGGCAGCCTCCTCGTTCTCCTCGGCGACCTCCGCGGGCACCGGTTCGATCGGGGCGGGGCCGACGGCGAGGTCGCCGCGGAAGGCGGGGACCACGTCGAGCAGGCTGGTCAGGGAGTCCCTGGACTCGGCGGTGGCCTCGCGGGACTCGCGGACTTCGCGGGCGGACATGATGCGGTCGGCGGAGGGCCGGTCGATCATCGGGCGGGGCGGCCGGTCCTGGGGGAGCCGGGCGATCCGCGGGATGAACGGGAAGACCGAGTCCTCCTCGCGCTCGACGTTCTCGCCGATCAGCGCGCGGGCCTCGTCGTCGTTGGGCTGGACCAGGCGCCGGGGCGGGTCGTACGTCCAGGAGGCGCTGCGGCCCTCGTCGTCGGCACGGTAGGCGAGGATGACCTCCCAGGTGCCGTCGTCGCGCCGCCAGGAGTCCCAGCGTTCGGTGTCCTTCTCGGCGCCGCGCAGCGCGAGCCGCTCGGCGACGGCCTCGCCGAGCTGGGGCCCGGTGGATTCGCCGTTGCGGCGGATGGCGGTCTTTCGGGCGCGTTCGGCCATGAAGGCGCGCTCGGCGAGGACCGGACCCTCGAAGCGGCGGACCCGGTCGACGGAGATGCCGGCGGCCTGGGCGACCTCCTCGGCGGAGGCACCGGCTCGTATCCGGGCCTGGATGTCCCGGGGCCGCAGATGGCTCTCGACCTCGATCTCGATCTGGCCGAGGCGCGGACGATCCCCACGGATGGCGGCGCGCAGCCGCTCGTCGATGGGAAGGGTGTACTCCGTGCTGTCGGCAGCCTTGAGCACCAGCCGTGTGCCGTCGTTGCTGACGGCCACAACCCGCAGTTCGGGCACGGTTACCTCCCGGGTGGTGCCTGCCGACGTCACCTGCGTCGCTGCTCCCGTACTGAGTGTGGCCTGCCCGCTCGCGACTGGCCACAACCTTGCTGAGTTCCCCGGCGTGTCGGGCGTACGCCCGGTCACGCCGCTGTGGCACGGTTGCCTTTTTGCCACGCCATCCGTCGACGTCGCGCCTGGGTGCCCCGGCCGTCCTCGCACGCGGAGTGTTCGCGACGGTCCGGGACGGGCGTCGCCGTGCGTGCCTGTTCCGTGGCTCTTCGTCAAGCTGCCGGTGTGGGCGCAGTCGACAAGTCGACCCAAGGCTCAGGCTTTACGAACAGTACTCCATTCGTGGCATCCGAAGGGGCGGCTCGCCGCTCAAGTCTCCCGCGATTCACGGGAATCTCAAGAGCGCATGCCCCCAACGGCGGACCACCGGCGGGTGAACGGTGATCATCTTCACATATATCGGGGCCGGAGAACCGCATTTTCGTCCCTTGTGTCCTTCTTTGGGCAAGATGGAGTGACTTGTTCGAGGAACAGTCGTACGGACCGAGGGATGTTGATGCCGGAGCGGAGCCCCGCCGAGGAGGGCGGCAAGAAGGAGCGCAAGCGGATCGATCTGAGCGTGGCTCAGGTCGCGGCGAGTGCGCTGGCCACGGTGGTGGGGGCGCTGCTCGCCTCCGAACTCGGCGTGTACGGAACGATCCTGGGTGCGGCGGTGGTCAGTGTCGGGGCCACCACCGGCGGCGCGGTGTTCCAGCACGTCTTCCGGCGCACCGGCGAGCAGCTGCGCGAGGCGGTGGTGGAGCGGGGGCC
Source organism: Kitasatospora sp. NPDC091276 (assembly GCF_040684355.1). NCBI lineage: Bacteria > Bacillati > Actinomycetota > Actinomycetes > Kitasatosporales > Streptomycetaceae > Kitasatospora > Kitasatospora sp. NPDC091276. The sequence continues at coordinate 125,937 of NZ_JBFBFU010000024.1, forward strand.
CGGCCACGCCGCGAACGGGCTGCGCCAGGTGCCGGAGCGTCCGGTGGAGCCGGTGCCGTCGGCGATCTCCTCGGAGTGGAACGAGCCGCAGGTGGTCCGGGCGCGTCGGCGGTGGACCTGGAAGACCTACGCGGCGGTGTCGGGGCTGGTGTTCGTGGTGGCGATGACGCCGATCCTGGCGTTCGAACTGGCCACCGGGCAGCCGGTGTCGGCGACGGTGAAGGGCGAGTCGGGCAACGGCACCTCCTTCGGCGGCGCGGTGAGCCCGAAGTCCTCCACCCCGCGGGAGACGCCGCCGACGGAGCGGCCCTCCACCGGCGGCGGGCGTGGCTCGGAGCCCTCGCCGTCCGGCGGTGCCTCGGCCCCGCCGACGACGCGGCCGAGCCGGGAGCCGAGCACCGGCCCGAGCGCGGGCCCGAGCGGTGGGGCCGGTGAGCACGGCGGAGGTACGGCCTCGCCCTCGGCGGGCCCGAGCGCGACGCCGTCGGCCGGTTCGTCGCCGACCGCGGACGGCGGGAAGCCCTCCGGCACCTCCGGCGGGGCGAGCCCGCAGCCGCCGGTGCCGAGCAACGCCCCCGCCTCCGTGGCCCCGCCGCAGCCCGCGGCGCCGACCCAGGGCGCCACCCCGTGATCAGGCGCCGAGGACCCGGCGCAGGTAGTCGTTGCCGAACACGCGCTGCGGGTCGACCTCGTCGCGCAGGGCGGTGAAGTCGCCGAAGTGCGGGTAGGCGCCGGACAGGTACTCGGCGTCCCGGGTGTGCAGCTTGCCCCAGTGCGGGCGGCCCTGGTGGGCGCACATCAGCTGCTCGACGCCGGTGAAGTAGCCCTGGTCGGCGGTGCCCCGGTAGAGGTGGACGGCGATGTAGGCGCTGTCCCGGCCGGAGGCGGTGGAGAGCCAGAGGTCGTCGGCGGGGGCGAAGCGCACCTCCACCGGGAAGCCGACCTTCCAGTCGGAGCGCTCGACCAGGGTCTTCAGCTCGCGCAGCACTCCGGCGACGGCCGCGCGCGGCACCGCGTACTCCATCTCCACGAAGCGCACCTTGCGCGGGCTGGTGAACACCCGGTGCGCCGTGTCGGTGTAGCTGCGGTCGGACCAGGCGCGGCTGGCCAGCGAGGCGATGGCGGGGATGCTGGCGGGGAAGCGCCGCCCGACCCGGCAGGCGCCCTCCCAGACGGTGTTGGAGAGGAAGTCGTCCTCCAGCCACTCCTTGAGCCGGGGCAGCGGGGCGGCCGGGCCCTGGCTGCGGTTGTTGCGCTTGGTGGCGCAGCGGTCGGTGTGCGGGAACCAGTAGAACTCGAAGTGCTCGTTGACCGCGGTGAGGTCGTCCAGCCGTTCCAGCACCTCGTCGAAGGCCATCGGCTGCTCGTGCGCGGTGAGCAGGAAGGCCGGCTCGACGGCGAAGGTCAGCGCGGTGATCACGCCGAGGGCGCCGAGGCCGAGCCGGGCGCCCTGGAAGAGCCGGGGGTGCTCGGTGGGGGAGCAGCGCCGGACGCTGCCGTCGGCGAGGACGATCTCCAGGGCGCGGATCTGGGCGGCGAGCGAGCCGGAGTCGCGGCCGGTGCCGTGGGTGCCGGTGCTGGTGGCGCCGGCCACGGTCTGCACCTCGATGTCGCCCATGTTGGTGAGGGAGAGGCCCTCGGCGGCGAGGATCCGGTTGAGCCGGGCGAGCGGGAGGCCGGACTCGACGGTGATGGTGCCGGCCTCGCGGTCGATCTCGCGGACGGCGGTGAGCGCGTGCGGGCGGAGCAGGACGCCGTCGCCGGCGGAGGCGATCGAGGTGAAGGAGTGGCCGGAGCCGACGGCCTTGACGGTGCGGCCCTGTTCGGCGGCGCGCAGGATCTCCTTGGCCAGTTCCTCCGCGGTGCCGGGGGTGGCGGCCCGGGCGGGCCGGGCGCTCTGGTTCCCGGCCCAGTTGGTCCACCGGGTGGGGGTCGCGGTACTGGCCTGGGGCATGGCGCCGCCTCCTGCTCCGTGGCCGACCGGGGTCGGCGCGGTCCGGGGCGGTGGGGGCCGCCCTACCCGCGGGTAGGCCCGTGGGTAGGGAGAGATTAGTCAGTTCACCGTTCGAGGTCTACGGTCTGTTCGGCCGCTTCGGCGGGCTCGTCGGCGGTCTGCTCGGAGGCGAGCCCGGCGCGCAGGCGGCCGAGCCCGGCGAGCGCGGTGACCACGCCGAAGACCCCGGCGGTCAGCGGCACCCAGTAGCCCGCGGCGGAGCCGGCGGCGTCCACCACCCAGCCGCCGGCGGAGGAGCCGACGGCGACGCCGAGGGCGAGCCCGGTGGTCGTCCAGGTCATGCCCTCGGTCAGCTGGGCGGCCGGGACGAGCCGTTCGACCAGGGCCATCGCGGTGATCAGGGTGGGGGAGATGGCGATGCCCGCGATCAGCAGCGCGCCGCCGACCGCGATCAGGCCGCCGACTCCGTGCACCGACTCGGCGACCAGCAGCAGCGGCGCCATGCTGAGCGCCATGAACAGGACGCCGGCGAAGAAGCGGCCGGCCATCGAGCCGGTGAGCTTGAGGGTGCCGAACACCACGCCGGCCAGGCAGGAGCCGAGCGCCCACAGCGCGAGGATCACGCTGGCGATGGACTTGTGCCCCTGGGTCTCGGAGTAGGCGACGGTGACGACCTCGACGGAGCCGAAGATCGCGCCGGTGGCGACGAAAGTGAGGATCAGTACCTGGAGGCCGCGGTTGAGGATCACCGAGCCGCCGACGTGCCGGGCGCCCGGGTGGACCGGCGGTTCGGTGGCGCGCTGCCCGGCGAACAGCAGGACGCCGACGGCGAGGAAGACCCCGGCGAGCAGGACGCCGGCCTCGGGGAAGACGGAGGTGGCCAGGCCGATCGAGAGGATCGGGCCGACGATGAAGCAGACCTCGTCGACGACGGCCTCGAAGGAGTACGCGGTGTGCAGCTTGGGGGCGTCGTCGCGGTACAGGTGGGCCCAGCGGGCGCGGACCATCGCGCCGGTGCTCGGCATGACGCCCATCCCGGCCGCGAAGACGAAGAGCGTCCAGTCCGGCGCCTTGAACCGGGCGCACAGCAGCAGGCCGACCACGGCGACGATGGTGAGCGCCATGGCCGGGACGATTATTCGGCGCTGCCCGTGCCGGTCCACCAGCCGGGAGACCTGCGGGCCGAGCAGCGCGGCGGAGATCGCCAGGGTCGCCGACACCAGGCCCGCCACCCCGTAGGAGCCTCTGAGCTGGGAGAGCATGGTCACGATGCCGATGCCGGTCATGGAGATCGGCAGCCGGGAGACGAAGCCGGTGGTGGAGAAGGCCAGACTGCCGGGGGAGGCGAATATCTGGCGGTAGCTGGACAGCACGGGAGCTCCGCGGGGGTAAGGAACGAGGCTGGTCAACACAGCTTACGTACCTTGGCAAACAGTATTTTCCGGACACCCTCGCGGCCCCGACGGGGGTCTTCGGCCCCTCAATGGCAGGATCGGTGCCATGTCCGACGCGCGCAAACCCTCACCGTCCGGCGCCGCCCCGGCAGCGCCGCAGCCGTACGACGCCCTGCTGCTGCTCTCCTTCGGCGGGCCCGAGGCCCCCGAGGACGTCGTCCCGTTCCTGGAGAACGTGACCCGGGGCCGCGGCATCCCCAAGGAGCGGCTGAAGGAGGTCGGCAAGCACTACTTCCTGTTCGGCGGGGTCAGCCCGATCAACGAGCAGAACCGCGAACTGCTCGCCGCGCTGCGCAAGGACTTCGCCGAGCACGGCCTGGACCTGCCGGTCTACTGGGGCAACCGGAACTGGGCGCCCTACCTGGTGGACACCCTGCGCGAACTGGCCACGGACGGCCACCGCCGCGTCGCCGTCCTCGCCACCAGCGCCTACGCCGGCTTCTCGGGCTGCCGCCAGTACCGGGAGAACCTGGCCGACGCGCTGGCCGCCCTCGCCGCCGAGGGCCTGCCCGAGCTGCGGGTCGACAAGCTGCGGCACTTCTACAACCACCCCGGCTTCGTCGAGCCGATGATCGACGCCACCCTGGCAGCCCTGGCGCGGCTGCCCGAGGACGTCCGGGCCGGCGCCCGGCTGGCGTTCACCACCCACTCCATCCCGGACACCATGGCCGAGACCTCCGGCGCCCCGGACGACCCGGCCCGCGGCCGCCCCGGCGGCGCGTACGTCGCCCAGCACCTGGACGTCGCCCGGCTGATCGCCTGGGCCGTCGCCGAACGCACCGGCGTCGCGGACCGGCCCTGGGAGCTGGTGTTCCAGAGCCGCAGCGGCGCCCCGCACACGCCGTGGCTGGAACCGGACATCTGCGACCACCTGGAGGCCCAGCACGCCGACGGCGCGCCCGCCGTGGTGATGGTCCCGATCGGCTTCGTCTCCGACCACATGGAGGTCAAGTACGACCTCGACACCGAGGCCGTCGCCAAGGCCGCCGAACTCGGCCTGCCGGTGGCCCGCGCCGCCACCGTCGGCGCCGACCCGCGGTTCACCGCCGCGGTGCGCGAACTGGTCCTGGAACGGGCCGCCGCCGAGCGCGGCGAGCCGGTGAACCGCTGCGCCCTCGGCGCGCTCGGCCCCAGCCACGACGTGTGCGCCGTGGCCTGCTGCCCCAACCCGCGAGCCCCCCGCCCGGCCGCCGCCGAGCGCTGACCGCCCGTCCCGCTTTCCCGGAGGAGAGACCCGTGCCCACTCCCGCCCTGCCCGACGACCGACTCCTCGACGACCTGCTGGAGGTCGCCCTGGACGCGGCCCGGCAGGCCGGCGCCCTGCTGCGTGACGGCCGGCCCGCCGACCTCGGCGTGGCCGGCACCAAGAGCAGCCCGGTCGACGTGGTGACCGAGATGGACCTCGCCTCCGAGAAGCTCGTCCTGGAACTGATCACCGAGCGCCGCCCCGAGGACGGCTACCTCGGCGAGGAGGGCGCCGAGCGGCCCGGCACCAGCGGGGTGCGCTGGGTCGTCGACCCGCTCGACGGCACGGTCAACTACCTGTACGGGCTGCCCTCCTGGGCGGTCAGCGTGGCCGCCGAGCTGGACGGCCGGGCGGTCGTCGGCGTGGTGTTCGCGCCGGCCCGCGGCGAGCTGTTCCACGCCGTCCTCGGGCGCGGCGCCCGGCTCGACGGCCGGCCGCTCTCCACCCGCCCGGCCCCGCCGTGGGGCCAGGCGCTGATCGGCACCGGCTTCAACTACGTCCAGTCGGTGCGGACCCGACAGGCCGAGGTGCTGCTGTCCCTGATGCCCGAGGTGCGGGACATCCGCCGGGGCGGGGCCGCCGCGGTGGACCTGTGCGACGTCGCCGCCGGGCGGCTGGACGGCTACTACGAGCGCGGCCTCGCCCCCTGGGACCGCGCGGCCGGCTGCCTGATCGCCGCCGAGGCCGGGGCCCTGGTCGGCGGCCGTCCCGGGCACGGCCCGGACGGCGAGCTGACCGTGGCCGCCGCGCCGGGCGTGTACCAGCCGTTGCAGGAGCGGCTGGCCGCACTGCGCGCCTGGGCGGACTGAGGACACGCCCTGGGCCCTTGGACGGTCCTGGACAGCGAAGAGCCCTGGCATACGGGGGATGCCAGGGCCTGGGATTTTCGCACGACCCCCGCAGGGCCGCTGGTGCCGGAGGTCCGGCGTCGGGTCGGAAGGTCGGGTGGATCAGGCGGCGGTGCGGTGGCGCTCCAGCACGGTGTCCACGCCGTGCTCGGCGGCGAGCCGGCGGAGGTCGTCCAGCTCGGACTGCTCCACCTCGGCGAGGAACTCGTCCCCGGCCTCGATCGCGCGGTGCAGATCCTGCTCGGCGTTGGCTATGCGCTGCAGGATTCCGGCCTTGAAGGCGTCCATACGGGCCCCCTTACTGTGTCGGACGTGCACGGTCGTACGTTCTCCGCCCCGAGGAGGTGTGGCCAGCGGCAGCGCCCCGTCCGGCGGATCGTGAATCTCCGGTCGAGCGCGGAGACGGCCTTCGGCCGCTCCCGGTGACGTCCCAGCCCCAGGGCCGGCGCGGATGAACGCACGGCGGGTGGGTGCGATCGGCCAACAGCCAGATCGCGGGTGTGAAGCTGTCCTCCCCGCCGGGGAGATGGGGAAACCTTCCGGCCCGAGAAAGTTGCCTGTGTCACAGTCCAACCGGACTGGTCCCGACACGAACGGTCATCACCCGCTGCCAACGCTCCGTGCCTGAGCGGCAGCTTATCGCTGCTTTACCGGCGGACCAGGCAGGATGGGGGCACCGTCGGAGCCGCGCGTCCGCTTCCGGGGCCGGCCTGGAGAAGGGACAACGATCGTGCGGGTTCTCGTCGTCGAGGACGAGCAGCTGCTCGCCGAGGCTGTCGCCACCGGCCTGCGCCGCGAGGCGATGGCCGTCGACGTGGTGTACGACGGGGAGGCCGCGCTCCAGCGCATCGCGGTCAACGACTACGACGTCGTGGTCCTGGACCGCGACCTCCCGCTGGTCCACGGCGACGACGTCTGCCGCAAGGTGGTCGAACAGGGCCTGGCCACCCGGGTGATCATGCTGACCGCCTCCGGCGACATCAGCGACCGGGTCGAGGGCCTGGAGATCGGCGCGGACGACTACCTTCCGAAGCCGTTCGCCTTCAGCGAACTCGTCGCCCGGGTAAGGGCGCTGGGCCGCCGCGCGACCGTTCCGCTGCCCCCGGTGCTGGAGCGGGCCGGCATCTCGCTCGACCCGGGCCGCCGCGAGGTGATCCGCGAGGGCCGCACCGTCCAGCTCGCCCCCAAGGAGTTCGCCGTCCTGGAGGTGCTGATGCGGGCCGGCGGCGCCGTCGTCTCCGCAGAGCAACTGCTGGAGAAGGCCTGGGACGAGCACACCGACCCGTTCACCAACGTCGTGCGCGTCACCGTGATGACGCTGCGCCGCAAGCTCGGTGACCCGCCGGTGATCATCACCGTCCCGGGCTCCGGCTACCGGATCTGACCGGATCCGACCGGACGCGCCGGACCACCTGACCGGATCCGAGCGGACCGGATCCGTTCACCGGACCCGGTCGGGCTCCCCCCACCCCGCGCCCGCCCCGGCGGACGCCCCGAGAGGACCATCATGACCACCCCGCCCCCGGCCGGCGGGCCCTCCGGCGCGCCCGCCGGCGGCCCGCGCGCCGTACCGCCCAAGCCCCAGCACCCCCCGCGCGCGCCCCGGTCCGGACGCTACGCACCCGGCGACGGCATGCTCGCCTGGCTGCCCTTCCGGCCGACCATCCGGATGCGGCTCACCCTGCTCTACGGCGGCATGTTCCTGATGGCCGGCGTGGTCCTGCTGCTGCTGATGTACGTGTTCTTCCAGGACGCCGTGAACAACCTGGCGCCGCGCACGTTCCAGTTCGACGGCAGCCTGCGGGTCAACGGTGTCCCGATGAACAGCGCGCAGTTCAACCAGGAGCAGGCCGGCGACTACCTGCTGCGCTCCAACTCGGCGCTCAACACCCTGCTGCGCAAGTCGCTCACGATGCTGGTCTGCCTCGCCGTGATCGCCTTCGCGGCCGGCTACGCGCTGGCCGGCCGGGTGCTGCGCCCGCTCGGCCGGATCACCCGCACCGCCCGCGACGTCGCCTCCTCCGACCTGCACCGGCGGATCGAGCTGGACGGGCCGGACGACGAGCTCAAGGAACTCGCCGACACCTTCGACGACATGCTGGACCGGCTGGACCGGTCCTTCGACTCCCAGCGCCGCTTCGTCGCCAACGCCTCGCACGAACTGCGCACCCCGCTGGCGATCAACCGCACCCTGCTGGAGGTCCAGCTCTCCGACCCGGCCGCCTCGCCCGACCTCCAGCAGCTCGGCAAGACCCTGCTGGCCACCAACGAGCGCAGCGAACAGCTGGTGGAGGGCCTGCTGCTGCTCGCCCGCAGCGAGAACGAGCTGACCGACCGCCGCCCGGTGGAGCTCTCCGAGGTGGCCACCCGAGCCCTGGAGCAGACCAGGGCCGAGGCGGACCGGCGCGAGGTCGAGCTGCGCTCCAAGCTCGCTCCGGCCGTGGTCGCGGGCAACGGCGTGCTGCTGGAGCGGCTGGCGCTCAACCTGCTGCAGAACGCCGTCCGGTACAACACCCCCGGCGGCTGGGTCGAGCTGGCCACCGCCGAGGTGCCCGGCGGCGGCGAGCTGGTGGTGTCCAACACCGGCCCGGTGGTGCCCGGCTACGAGCTGGAGCACATCTTCGAGCCGTTCCGCCGGGTCAAGGGCGCCGACCGCACCCGCAGCGACAAGGGGGTCGGGCTCGGCCTGTCCATCGTCCGCTCGGTGGTGCGCGCCCACGGTGGCACCATCGAGGCCACTGCGCGCTCCGGTGGCGGCCTCACCATGCGGGTCCGGATCCCCAACCCCTGACCCCGCCCGCCGGGCCCCTCCCGGGCCCGCCGCGCCCTCCCCGCCGCCGCGCTCCGTAAGCGACCGTTCACCGCCGCCCCCGTCAGGCCCGTCAAGACGACATAAGGCCTGGCGGGGGCGGCTTGTCATTTCCCGCCCGGGCAACTTACGGTGTCGTAACCTACGGAACCGTAAGTGCGTCGCAGACGTGCCCGCCCAACGCGCCCGTCCCGCGCGTGCCGTCCCCCAGGAGCAAGACCGTGACCATCGCCCCTGTGCAGAGCAGCGCCTCCCTCGGATCGACCGGCTGGACCGACGCCCGGCTGATCCTGGCCCTCGAAGAGGTCGTGGAGAAGGAGCTCAACCGCCACCTCGCCGTGGCCAAGGAGTGGATGCCGCACGAGTTCGTGCCGTGGAGCCAGGGCCGTGACTTCGACGGCGTGCTGGGCGGCGACGCCTGGGCCGTCGAGCAGTCCCAGGTGACGCCGCTCGGCCGGGTGTCGCTGGTGGTGAACCTGCTGACCGAGGACAACCTCCCCAGCTACCACCACGAGATCGCCAGCATGTTCGGCCGCGAGGGCGCCTGGGGCACCTGGGTGCACCGCTGGACCGCCGAGGAGGGCCGGCACGGGATAGCGATTCGCGACTTCCTGCTCGCCACCCGGGCCGTCGACCCGGTGGAGCTGGAGCGGGCCCGGATGAGCCACATGTCCGAGGGCTTCGAGTCCGACAACGCGCACAGCATGCTGCAGTCGGTCGCGTACGTGGCCTTCCAGGAGCTCGCCACCCGCATCTCGCACCGCAACACCGGCAAGTACGCCGGCGACCCGCTCTGCGACCAGCTGCTGGCGAAGATCGCCAACGACGAGAACCTCCACATGGTCTTCTACCGGAACCTGCTGAAGGCCGCCCTGGAGATCGCCCCCGACCAGGCCATGCGGGCCGTGGCCGACGTGGTCACCGACTTCCGGATGCCCGGCCACGGCATCCCCGGCTTCGAGCGGGCCGCCGCGCAGATCGCCCTCGGCGGGGTCTACAACCTGCGCATCCACCACGACGACGTGCTGCAGCCGGTGCTGCGCCACCTGCGCGTGATGGAGATCGGCGGCCTCGGCCCGGAGGGCCTGCTGGCGCAGAACGAGCTCGGCGTCTTCCTGGACGGGCTGGACGGCCAGGCGCGCAAGTTCGAGGAGCGCCAGGCCGCGATCCTGGCCCGTCGGGCCGCGCGCCGAAGCGCCGACTAGGGTGTTCGGCGGAGCAGCCGAAGTGGGTGGATTTTCCGTGGTTTGCCCTGGAAGATTCTGAACGTGACCAAGCTCACATCGTGTCGCTCCGTGACTTCGCCCGACCTCGGAGAGTGATCACCCGAACTGGGGTGCCGATCGCAGTCCGTGACCGGATTTCGGGTCCGCACCCGGCCGGATGATTGGCCGGCACCCCAGGTGGGCAAGGGAACGGACGAGCATCAGTGCGGCCCGTGCTCACTGTGAGTGGCCGCCGAGCGGATGCTGGAGGAGGCTGGCGATGGCCCAGCGTGAGGCCTCCCGCAGCCTGGTGGATCACCCCAACGGACCCCTGGCTGAGTGTCGATTGAGTAACAGGGCTTGAAGTAAGGCAAAATCTCCGCCTCGGGTCGGGCACAAGACCGACCCCCCATGCGTTACGTGCGCTGGAGATACCGCACACACCGCACAAACCCGGAGGGGGAGAGCGAACAATGGCAACGGACTACGACACCCCACGCAAGACCGACGACGAGCTCAACGAAGACAGCATCGAGGAACTCAAGGCTCGGCGGAACGACAAGGGCGGCGGCTCTGTCGACGTCGACGAGTTCGACGCGGCCGAGGGCATGGAGCTCCCGGGCGCGGACCTCTCGAACGAGGAGCTCGCGGTCCGGGTGCTGCCGAAGCAGGCCGACGAGTTCACCTGCATGAGCTGCTTCCTGGTGCACCACCGCAGTCAGCTGTACAGCGAGAAGAACGGCAACCCGATCTGCCGGGACTGCGGCGCCTGAGCACCGCGGCGGACAGGGCCCGGCACCCGCGGCTTCCGCGGGGCCGGCACAGCGCCCCTTCCGGCCCCGGGCAGCGGGGCCGGACGGCAGGTCCGGTCGCCGTCCTGACGGACGGCACCGGGAGGACGGGGTCGGCCATGAGCACGTCGGCCGGCACAAAGTCGTAGGGACGGTCCCGCATCAGCGGAACCGTCCCTCTCCGTTTTTTCGGGCCTGTGCGCGGTCCGGGGCTGCCCCGGGCGTGCGCGGGTCCCTCCGCCAGGTGCTGTCCCGGCAGGGTCGGCCGGACAGCCCTAGGTGCGGGCGCCGCGACGGGCCTCCTCCAGCGCCTCCGCCAGCTTCATCGGCGAGCGGGTCGACAGGTAGAGGTAGGGCGTCGGGTCGGACGGGTCGGTCACCTCGATCCGCAGCGCCGTCGGGACGTAGCTGCGCAGCAGCATGAAGGCGCGCGGGTTGGCCTTCGGCCCGCGCCAGGCCACCGCCTCGGCGGGGCTCAGCGGGTGCGCGGTGCCCAGGGCGTCCACCGGGATCCGGGCCGGCCCGGCCACCAGCGAGCCCTGCACCACGCGGATCCGGACCGAGCCGTAGCTGCTGATCGCGACCGCGCCGGCGGCGATGCCGACCACCAGCCCGACCAGCGCGGCCAGACCGCTGACCCGCAGCAGGATCAGGGCGAGCGTGAGCCCGGTCGCGACCGGGAGCAGCCACCAGGAGCGCGGCACCGTGAGGCGTTCGTCGTACATGCCCCCATTGTGGGCGCCCTGACGCCGGTACCGGGACGCCACCCCCACCGGCCGCGCGCCTACCCCTGGGTAGGCTGGGGCCCCGTGACCGGTTCGACCACCCCCACCGCCCCCGCCGACCGGCCGGCGCCCGCGCTGCCGCCGTCCCCGACCACCCCGCCGCCGGACGCCGTACTGCCGCCGCGCGCCCCCGAGGCGCCCGCCCCCGGCACCCGGCTCGGCTCCCACTACGAGCACTGCTTCGGCTGCGGACCGCAACACCCCGGCGGGCTGCGGATCGACGCGGTCGCCGGTGAGGGACTCGACGTCACCGCCGAGTTCGCCGTCCGGGACGTCCACCAGGGCGGTCCGGGCCTGGCCCACGGCGGAGTGCTGACCACCGCCATGGACGAGACCCTCGGCACGCTCAACTGGCTGCTGCACGCCCCCGCCGTCACCGGCCGGCTGGAGACCGACTTCCTCTGCCCCGTCCCGGTCGACTCGGTGCTGCACCTGCGCGCCTGGGTCACCGGCGTCCACGGCCGCAAGATCTACAGCGCCGCCGAGGCGCGCATCGGCGGCCCCGACGGACCGGTCGCCGTGCGTGCGCAGGCGCTCTTCATCCAGGTGAAGCTGGAACACTTCACCACGCACGGTCGTCCCGAGGACATCGAGAAGGTCCTCGACGACCCGGATCTGATGAAGCGCGCACGAGCCTTTGAGGTGAACCCTTGAGCAACACCCCCCGCCCGCCGCTGGACGTCCTGATCAGGCGCATCGACCCCGAGTTGCCGCTGCCCGCCTACGCGCAGCCCGGCGACGCGGGAGTCGATCTGCGCACCACCGTGGACGCCGAGCTGGCCCCCGGTGAGCGGGCCGTCCTGCCCACCGGCATCGCGATCGCCCTCCCGGACGGCTACGCGGCCTTCGTCCACCCCCGGTCCGGGCTGGCAGCTCGTTGCGGAGTTGCTCTCGTGAACGCCCCGGGGACGGTCGATGCCGGGTACCGTGGAGAGATCAAGGTGATCGTCGTCAATCTGGACCCGCGCGAGGGGGTCAGCTTCCGCCGAGGGGACCGGATCGCCCAGCTGGTGATCCAGCAGGTCGAGAAGGCCCGCTTCCACGAGGTGGCCGAGCTGCCTGGGTCGGCACGTGCCGAGGGCGGGTTCGGGTCGACCGGCGGCCACGCCGCGGTCTAGCATTCCCGCGGCCTCGCAGGAAGCCGAGCAGGTATTCGCATCGGTCTTGGACCGGGAAGGACAGTGACCGTGTTCCGTCGTCGCCAGAAGAGCGAGGACGCTGTCGAGCAGCTCGCCGACGACGCCATCAGCGCCGACGAGACGGCCGATGACGTCGAAGGTTCCGCCGAGAGCGAGAACGTGACCGAGCTGGACCCGTCCGACAAGGTCGGCCTGCCGCCGGCCCCGCGACCGGACGGTCCGTGGGACCACTCCGAGCTGGAGAACCCCGAGGAGGGGCGAGTGGACCTCGGGGGTCTGCTGGTCCCCGGCGTCGAGGGCATGGAGCTGCGGGTGGAGGTCGCCGGTGACGCGATCGTCGCCGCGACCCTCGTCCTCGGCAACAGCGCCATCCAGCTGCAGGCCTTCGCCGCTCCCAAGTCGGAGGGCATCTGGGGGGAGGTCCGGGAGGAGATCGCCAACGGCATCACCGCGCAGGGCGGCCTCATCGAGGAGGAGGAGGGCCCGCTCGGCTGGCACCTCCGCGCGCAGGTCCCGGTGCAGCTGCCGGACGGCACCCAGGGCGTACAGCTGGTGCGCTTCGTCGGTTGCGACGGCCCGCGCTGGTTCCTGCGCGGTGTGATCTCGGGCCAGGCCGCCGTGCAGCCGGAAATGGCCGGGATCCTGGAACAGGTCTTCCAGCAGACGGTCGTCGTCCGGGGCGAGAGCCCGATGGCGCCCCGCGACCCGATCGTGCTGAAGCTCCCCGAGGACGCCCAGATGGTCGCCGACGGCGGCGGTACGGCTGCGGCGGCCGGCGAGGGCGACAACCGTTTCGGCAGCGCGGCCCTCGACCCGTTCGCCCGCGGTCCGGAGATCACCGAGGTCCGCTGACCTGGTCCGCGTCGCACTGATCGCCCCTGCCCGGGATCCCGGGCAGGGGCGATTTGCATGTGGCGGTCCTGTCCCCGTACAGTTCCGGAGTCGCCGCGAGAGAGCGGGGGCAA